>NZ_CP098813.1:1551906-1862288 GCF_036825535.1 Parasalinivibrio latis | reverse complement strand
TGTCAGTCAAGGCGCTGTTTTGACGATCTAGTGGCTCTAAATCAAAAAACAGCAACGCAGAATGAGAGCCAATCAAACTCGCCCTTCGGGAGTGTTTCAGTGCGTCCACTTCTGTGTCAAATACCTTTGAAAGGGAGCACCATTCCTACAGGTATTTTCCTTGAATTGAACGCACTGAAGTCACTCTGAATGACGCACCTTGAGGTGGTTTGGGTATATATATCAAATTAATTAGGCAGGGGGAATTAAATCGTTATTTCAAAACACATCAAAACTAATCATTTATTTTTCAATATGAACCATAAATAAATCTTTTGCTGGGCAATATAAATTGTCGTTTGCATGCCTTATGTTATAAATGTGTTAATGGTCAGGCATGTTTAGGTGATTACCTAACCACTCTTAAAGCAATAATGCTCACGGTTGAAAGGAGTCAACAGGATGTCTGAAATTGGCAATTATGTCATTTATATCATCATGATATGTGCGGTGTTAGGCGCTTTCGCATCACTGCGGGACAGCGAAAATGGATTGGGGGCGGAGTTCATTTCCGGCCTGCATAGTATTGGACCGATTTTTATCCCGGTTGCAGGAATAATGGCATCCATACCTTACTTGTCCAGTTTTATATCATATACATTTGGTCCGGTATTTGAGGCAGTTGGGGCTGACCCGGCTATTGCCGCGACCACTGTGATTGCTGTCGATATGGGTGGCTACCAACTTGCGGAAGCACTTGCAGCAACAAAAGAAGGCTGGATTATTGCCATGGTGACAGGCTACATGGCTGGGGCCACTATCGTGTTTTCGATCCCGGTAGGGTTGAATATGCTCAAAGAAGCTGACCATAAATATATGGCATTGGGTGTTATGGCAGGCTTGTTGAGTATTCCTGTTGGGGTTTTTGTAGCCTGCATGCTTATTAGTGTTACGGGGACGACCGTAAGAGAGACCATTGATACCACTTCTGATTCTTCTTTAACACTTTTAATGAATGCTGGTCTTATTCTTAAAAATATCTCCCCGCTTATCATTGTATGTATTCTTTTGGCTGCCGGACTCAAGTTTATTCCGAATCAAATGATTAAGGGTTTCCTTACATTTGGTAAAGTCATGGATGGTGCATTAAAACTGGTGCTTGTTTTCAGTATTGTAGAATATTTTACCGGCTTCTTTACGCAGACATTTGGCTCCTGGGGCTTCGACCCAATAATTGCAGATGAGCAGGATATGTTCCGGGCATTGGAGATTGCCGGGTACATCGGCATTATGTTGTCCGGTGCGTTCCCTATGGTATACCTGATTAAGAAGTACCTCGCGACGCCAATGGAAATGTTTGGCCAAAAGCTGGGCATGAACAGTGTCGGTGCAGCAGGGTTGTTGGCAGCAGCAGCAAATATACTGGCAATGTTCCACCTTATCGCAGACATGAAACCTCGGGACAAAGTGCTTTGTATTGCCTTTTCAGTGTGTGGTGCCTTTATGTTTGGTGACCACCTCGCGTTTACCGCAAACTTCCAGCCAAATATGATTGCCCCTATTTTGTTGGGTAAATTGGCAGGCGGCATCGTCGGATTTGCGCTGGCAGTATGGATTGCCGTTCCTTCCGCCCAACGTCTGGATGCAAAGGCAGCTAGCGAGGCCTGATTTTAACCCTTCAATGTTTTCAATATGCATAGCTGCAAAAGCGCAGCTATGCATGCGTTCGATTTACCAAAATAAAAACACAGCGGAATATGTCATGGAAAGAGATGTGATGGAGTTTGATGTTGCCATTGTAGGTGGTGGCCCTGCTGGGCTGTCTGCCGCCTGCAAAATCAAACAACTGGCGAATGAAAAAGGGACGGATATTTCCGTAGTGGTTATCGAAAAAGGTTCTGATATAGGTGCCCACATTTTTTCTGGAGCCGTTGTCGAACCTTCCAGCCTGGAACTCCTTTTCCCGGATTGGAAAGAGAAAGGCGCCCCTTTGACAAATGCTGTTGAGGAAGATGATTTCTATTTCCTGCGTAGCGCCAAAAGTGGCATTAAACTTCCAAACCTTTTTATCCCTAAGCCCATGCACAATAAGGGGAACTACATTGCGAGTGTAGGTGATCTTTGCAAATGGCTGGCAGAACAGGCTGAAAACCTTGGTGTAGACATTTTTTGCGGTTTCACGGCGTCAGAATTGCTTTATGGTGACAATGATGAGGTTATCGGCATTTTGACCGGCGATATGGGGATCGATAGGGAAGGTGAGCCAAAAGATTCCTTTGTACCCGGTGTTGAAATTCATGCCAAATACACATTACTGACTGAGGGCTGTCGCGGGCACCTTGGGAAAGTGCTTGTTGAGAAATACGATCTTAACAATGGTAAGGATCCCCAGCACTATGGACTGGGAATAAAAGAAACCTGGAAAATTCCAGAGCAAAAGAGCCAACCCGGGTTGGTTGTTCATGGTGCCGGGTGGCCGTTGGGATCGGAGTCCGGCGGATTTTTCCTTTACCACGGGGAAAATAATACCGTTTCTGTCGGTCTGATTTCGGACCTAAACTACAAAAACCCTTATTTCAGCCCTTTTGAAGCTTTCCAACAAATGAAGCATCACCCGGTTATACTGCAGTACCTCGAAGGTGGAGAGCGTCTGTCATATGGTGCAAGGGCAATCGCCAAAGGCGGGTTTAACTCCTTGCCAAAAATGACCGCACCGGGAGCGATGCTACTTGGATGTGACGCAGGGACGCTGAATTTCTCCAAGATAAAAGGGACGCACACAGCAATGATGTCCGGCATGTTAGCGGCCGGTGTTGTGGCAGAGGTACTGGAAAAAGGAGAGCCTGGAGGGCAGGACCTGGTCCAGTTTGAGCAGGTGTTTACAGAGTCTTCCCTGTATACAGAGTTGTTCAAGGCACGGAATTTCGGCCCGCATTTACACCGTTACGGTAGCTTGATTGGAGGTGCACTGAACTACGTTGACCAGAATGTGGTAAGCCTTCCCTATACTTTGCATGACCGAAAGCCTGACTACGATTCTCTGGACAGAAAATCACAAGCCAAATTTCTTGAATACCCCAAGCCGGATAATGTGATCAGTTTCGACCGGCTGTCGTCTTTATTCCTGTCAGGCGTAAACCATGAAGAAAACCAGCCATGCCACTTGATCCTGAGTCACAAGAATGTGCCGATTGACGTCAACGTCGAATATTATGATGAACCTGCACAGCGGTACTGTCCGGCAGGAGTCTATGAAGTACTTGATAAGGGTGACGGTAGTAAAACGTTGCAAATCAACGCCCAGAACTGCCTTCACTGCAAGACTTGTGATATCAAAGACCCCACGCAGAACATCACCTGGACGCCGCCTGAAGGGGGTGGAGGACCCAACTATATCAGCCAGTAGTTAAGGAGTTGACCGGATGTTAGAGCCCAAAACTGTCGTGGCGTATGATTTGGATGACACGCTCCTGAAAGGTGACAGCTCCATACTTTGGAACCGATTTGTATACCAGTCGAATCTTGTTAGTTCTAAAGACCACCTGGACCATCTTTCTGCTTTTAAGAGTGACTATCACAAAGGGATCCTGGATTGTCAGGCGTACCAGAAATTCACTATGTCAGCTTTCAGGTCACTGCCTGAAGACATATTGGTCAGGTACCGGGAGAGGTTTTTTGAACAGGAAATTAAACCAAGGATAAAGACCAAAAGCATTGACCTCGTCAGCAATCACCGGTCGCTCGGTTACCACACTGTTTTAATTTCAGCCACTAATGCGTTCATTACAGAGCCGGTTAAACGATTTCTGAATATTGATGCAGATTTAAGTACCGAACCGGAACGTATCGGTGGAATGTTAACGGGAAACTTTACCGGGACTGCGAGTTTTAAAGAGGGAAAACGGGATAATTTTATCCGTTACATGGAGAAACTAAAGCGCAGGGGAGAGGCCATAGGACGAACACGGTTCTATTCTGATTCCCATAACGATATTCCCCTTCTCAGCTACGTTGACGAAGCGATTGCTGTAAACCCGGACAATGTGCTGAACGAGCTGGCAAAAAAAGTAGGCTGGGAGATTATCTCTCTTGATGACTACAGTTAAAGACCAAGAGCACCATTCCCGGTGCTCTTCATCGCCCAGGTGTGGAGATTAACTTCCGCTGTTGAGATCTTCGTATTCCAGATATTGCAACGTCGCTGCAACCCGTGAATTTACCCCCAGCTTTTTTAATAAGCTTTTCATGTGCACTTTAACGGTGGACTCAGAGATAAACAGTCGGTCGGCAATTTGTTTGTTTCGGTAACCCTGGGCAACTTCCTTTAGAATCTGCATCTCCCTTTCTGTCAGGTTTTCAAACGGGGACGCGTTTGTCAGCCCTTCTTCAAGGTAATGACGTACGGTTTCGCTGTATGCCTTACCGCCGCGAAGCGCCTGTTTAAGCAGTTCAACCAACTCATCCGGTTCTGTATCTTTCAAAAGGTAGCCGTCAGCTCCCGCTTTGATCAGTGCCGCGACATCTTGCTTATTATCCGAAACTGTGAGGATGACAACCGTCGAGGAAACGCCTTCACTGCGCATGGCCTTTAAGGTATCCAACCCGGACATACCCTTCATGTTTAAATCGAGAAGGATAAGATCCGGTTCTTCATCATGGGCACAAATAGCCACTGCATCCGTACCGTTGCTGGCTTCCTCGATATCCTGAAACTCAGGCTCACAAGCCAGCAACTGGGTGATCCCCCTGCGCATTAACGGGTGGTCGTCAACAATCAGTACACGCCATTGTTCCATTGTAATCCTCTTATTTTTTTAATCTGCCAACCGGAATGAAAGGGCGATCCGGCTGCCATGTCCCTGTTTGCTTGAAACGGTCAGATTCCCGCCCAGACGCTTGGTTCGTTCGTACATAATAGCCATACCGTAGTGGTTTCGTTTTTCACTGTTTACGTCAAATCCAACGCCATTGTCTGTCACCGCAATACCTACCTGTCCGGACGACTGGTTGCATGAGACGGATATGGTTTCGGCTTGAGCGTGCTTGATTGCGTTCAATACTGCTTCCCGGATAATTTGCATCAGGTGAACCTGATGCTGGGCCTGGACAACCACGGACGGGAGGTGATTATCAACTTCGATGGTCGCATCCGTTTGTTCACGCAATGTTGCCAGCATCTGATCGAGTGCGTCGTTAAAATTGGCGCTGTCGATGGAAAGACGGAAGGTCGTCAGGAGTTCCCTGAGCTGGGTATAAGCATCTTTAAGCTGTCCGTCTATCTCATTGGTAATTTCAGTGAGGTTGTCATTGTCCAGTTTGGCGATCTGCCGTTTCAGCAGTGTAGTCTGTATTTTCAGGTATGAGAGTGTCTGGGCCAGTGAGTCATGCAACTCCCTGGCTATCGTTGCTCGCTCTTCCATCACCATGAGTTGCATGGTCTGTTTCTGGGTACGGTTGTAATAAACGCCGCGTGACATTATCCGGGCTACGTTGTTGATAAGCTGCTGGTCCGGGCAGGGCAGGGAGTATTGGCACTCAAGGTGCCCCAGAGCCTCACCGTCCAATGACAAGGCGTGCCGGTGCCAATGCGAATCGTTGATATTACCGACCTGGATAAACCAATCCGGCTGGCCTTCTTCCTCCACGACCAAACGAGCTGCTTTGATGCCGTCGACGGCCAGCAGGGTTTTTAACATCTCCTCAAAGTTGTCACGCCCAAGCTGGCTGTTTGAGAGCTGGGTGGAGCAATCATAGAGTACGCCCAAAGACTTGTTAGCCTGCGTCAGGCTGCGCGTTTTTTCTTCGATCATCTGTTCCTGATCGTCATACAGTGTTTTCAGGTCAGTTGCCATTGAGCGAAAACTGTACGCCAGCACTCCCAATTCATTCTGGGTTACAGGGGGAACTGAGATATTGAAATTTTTAGATTGAATCTGTTGGCTGGCAAGAACCAGCGCATGGAGAGGGTTAACGATTTTTCTCTGGGTAAAGTGGATCAGAAAGAGTGAGATACACAAAATCAGTCCAAGCCCGGCGCTGCTGACGATCGCCAGAGTCTGCAGTTTATCTTCAGAAAATTTCTGCAGTTCAAATACAAAACGATCAATATCGTTAACGAACAGTGCTACCTGTTCGAGGTAAAACTCCCGGTCATTGCCGAGTAATTCCGGCTTCAGCCTGACCCATTTCCCTATAAGGTCTTCGTAATGGATGATGATCTCCTCCGGCACTGCCCAATTGTTCAATAATGTCAGCTCAGGGGAAAGTAACGATTCTTCAAATTTTCCCACATGCTGTTCATACAAGGCAGAGTCCCGGACGATATCGTATGCAAGCCGGTAGCTTTGCATACGCAGGGATCCTGACGTGTTAACTGCTGCTGCGTCGTTAAGGCTGGACGCCAATGTCAGCAGTGAGAAGCTGGTAATAACGACTGAAAGCAACAAGATAAGAACCATTGAGCGCGCAATGGTTGTGGTTACGGAGTTACGGATAGTTATATCTGACCTAGGTGTTTCTGAATTTTGATCCACTTTCCCGCCGTCCATGATTTATCAATTATGCAACCAAGATTCACTATTAAGAATTCTGTCTACACTCAATAGTGTGAACAGAATCAGACCGGTTTATTGATCTGGCTCAATGTCACCCCCCAATTACCCCTAAGGGGGTATACCCCGACCAACAGCAGGTGATTAGTTTTCATAACTATAAACACTTTTTCTTTTTGTGAAACAAGCTGTCGAAACTGAAACTGGTTTTAAGGCTATTGAGGCAAGACATGGATATCTCTCGGCGTCGATTATTTACCAAAGCGCTGAACCGAACTGGTTTGGTGGCCGGTGAAGACCGCCAAAAACTTCCCTGGGAACGGGACGATATCACGTTTACTGACCAGTGTACCCGGTGTGGGAAATGTGCCGAACACTGTGAAACCCAAATTATCGTCAATGGAGATGGCGGTTTTCCATCTCTGGATTTCAAAAAGGGTGAATGTACTTTTTGCTACGCCTGTGCAGAGAAATGTCCAGAGCCTCTGTTCTATGAAGAAACCCAAAATCCCTGGAATCAAACAGCCGGTATCAGTGAATGTTGTCTGGCATTTTCAGGTGTTGAATGCCGCAGTTGCGGAGACAGTTGCGAAACACGGGCCATCCGATTCCAGCTTTCTGCTGGCGCCGTAGCACACCCAATTATTAACCCCAAAGATTGCAGCGGTTGCGGTGCATGTATTGCACCGTGCCCGGTAAGCGCCATCAAGATGGAGAATAGCAATGAGTGAGTATCACGTCAGCAGTCTGGTTGTACATGCAGCTGCAGACCAACAAAGCACGGTTCGTGAGGCGATCACTGCCATAGAAGGAGCAGAAGTGCCGGCTTCCAGCGAAGCCGGGAAACTGGTCGTGGTGGTTGAAGGGGATACCCGCGGTACCTTGCTGGACAAATTTGAAGCCATCCGTGCGCTGCCGGGCGTACTGGCTGCAACACTGGTGTATCACCAAATAGACAATGAAGAGGAGCCTGCACTGGCAGGTGAAGGAGTAGAGCAATGAAGCTGACACGCCGACACTTTTTGAAGGCGAACGCGGCTGCTGCAGCCGCTGCAGCGGCAGGTATTACACTGCCTGCCTCCGTGGCAAATGCAGCAGGACAGGATGATTCGGTTAAATGGGATAAAGCTCCTTGCCGTTTTTGCGGTACTGGCTGTGGTGTACTGGTTGGTACACAAAATGGTCGTGTAGTTGCGTCCCAGGGAGATCCGGATGCGCCGGTAAACCGTGGCCTTAACTGTATTAAAGGTTATTTCCTTCCCAAGATTATGTACGGAAAGGATCGCCTGACTCAGCCAATGCTGAGAAAGAAAAATGGTGTCTTTGACAAGGACGGTGAGTTTGAGCCGGTATCCTGGGACGAAGCACTGGACCTGATGGCGGATAAATTTAAAACCGCTATCAAAGATAATGGCCCAACTACGGTAGGTATGTTTGGTTCCGGCCAATGGACCGTATGGGAAGGTTATGCGGCGGCCAAACTGATGAAAGCCGGTTTCCGTTCCAACAACATTGACCCTAACGCCCGTCACTGCATGGCGTCAGCGGTAGGTGGCTTCATGCGTACATTTGGTATGGATGAGCCGATGGGATGTTATGACGACCTTGAGCAGGCAGATGCCTTTGTGCTCTGGGGTTCGAATATGGCGGAAATGCACCCGATTTTGTGGTCGCGTCTGACTGACCGCCGTTTGTCATCACCAAATGTAAAGGTTGCTGTTCTTTCTACATTCGAACACCGCAGTTTTGAACTGGCAGACAACCCAATTATTTTCACTCCGCAGACTGACCTTGCCATACTGAACTTCATTGCCCACTACATCATCAGCAATAACAAGGTGGACAAGGCGTTCGTGGAAAAACACGTCAATATCCGTAAGGGTGTGACCGATATTGGATACGGACTTCGTCCTACACACCCGCTTGAGCAGAAAGCCAAGAACCCGGGTAAAGGCGGCTCCGAGCCGATGGACTTCGATGCGTTTGCCAAGTTCGTAGCGGATTACGATGCAGAAAGTGTGTCCAAGCTCTCCGGTGTGCCAGTTGACCAACTGAATGAACTGGCAGAGCTCTATGCCAACCCAGAAGTAAAAGTGGTCTCTTACTGGACTATGGGCTTCAACCAGCATACCCGTGGTGTATGGGCCAACAATCTTGTGTACAACATCCACCTGTTGACCGGGAAAATCTCTAAACCGGGCAACGGCCCGTTCTCACTGACCGGACAGCCATCAGCCTGTGGTACGGCTCGTGAAGTCGGTACCTTTGCCCACCGCTTGCCAGCAGACATGGTGGTGAAGAACCCTAAACACCGTAAGTTTGCCGAGGATAAGTGGAACCTGCCGGAAGGTACCATCCCACCCAAACCGGGCTACCATGCCGTGCTGCAAGATCGCATGCTCAAAGACGGAAAGCTAAATGTCTATTGGGTGATGTGTAACAACAACATGCAGGCCGGTCCGAATATCAATGAGGAGCGTTTGCCGGGCTACCGCGATCCTCGCAACTTTGTTATCTGCTCTGACCCGTACCCAACAGTGACAGCAATGGCAGCCGACCTGATCCTCCCAACAGCAATGTGGGTGGAAAAAGAGGGTGCTTACGGTAATGCGGAACGCCGCACACAGTTCTGGTACCAGCAAATCAAAGCGCCGGGTGAGGCGAAATCTGACCTTTGGCAGCTGGTGGAAGTCTCCAAGCGTATCAAGGTTGAAGAAGTCTGGCCGGAAGAACTTGTCGCCGCCAAGCCGGAATACCGGGGTAAATCGCTGTACGACATCCTGTTTGCCAACGGCAAAGTCGACAAGTACTCCCTGAAGGAAGTACCGGAAGACAGGCTCAATGATGATGCCCGAGCAGCCGGGTTCTACATCCAGAAGGGCTTGTTCGAAGAGTATGCAGAATTTGGCCGTGGCAAGGCGCATGATCTGGCTCCTTTCGACATGTACCACGAAGCACGTGGCCTGCGTTGGCCGGTGGTTGATGGCAAAGAAACACTGTGGCGCTATGCAGAAGGGACGGACCCTTATGTGAATGCGGGTGAGGGCTTTGCTTTCTACGGCAAACCTGACAGAAAAGCCGTGATGTTTGCGCTGCCTTATGAGCCAGCAGCGGAATCACCTGATGCTGATTACGACTTGTGGCTGTCCACCGGACGTGTACTTGAACACTGGCATACCGGCACCATGACACGCCGGGTCCCAGAGCTCTACCGTGCCTACCCGGATGCAGTGGTATACATGCACCCACTGGATGCACGCAAACGCGGTTTGCGCCGGGGTGATGCGGTAAAAGTGGTTTCCCGCCGTGGCGAAGTCACCACGCACGTTGAGACCCGTGGCCGTAACCGCGTACCGCAAGGGTTGGTGTTTATGCCGTTCTTTGACGCAGGGCAGTTGGTAAACAAATTGACGCTGGATGCAACGGATCCGCTGTCAAAAGAAACCGACTTTAAGAAATGTGCCGTCAAAGTCTTAAAGGCTTGATGGGAAGGCAGGCAGCACAACGATGAGCATACGAACCCAACCAAAACCGCCATCTTCAGGAAAGGAAGACAAACCTTCCCTCAAAGATGTGAGCCGCCGGCGCTTCCTTAGGGATGCAGCAAGGACAGCCGCCGGTGCGGGCATCGCGGTGACGGTGTTGGGATTGCAATCCAAACAGAGCCAGGCCCGTTCCGGCGTACCGGTAAGGCCTCCGGGCGCAATAGAGGAAGCCGATTTCCTTGATGCCTGCGTGCGGTGTGGGCTCTGTGTGCGCGACTGTCCTTATGACACGTTGAAACTGGCAACCTTACTTTCACCGGTTGCTGCGGGTACTCCCTACTTCGACGCCCGTGACGTGCCTTGTGAAATGTGTGAAGACATCCCTTGTGTGAAAGCGTGCCCAAGTGGCGCACTGGACAAGGGACTGACAGATATCACCAAGGCAAAAATGGGCACCGCAGTGTTAATTGACCACGAAAATTGCCTTAACTGGCAGGGACTTCGCTGCGATGTTTGTTACCGGGTATGCCCGATGATAGACGAGGCAATCACGCTGGAGCCAATGCACAACCAGCGTACAGGGGTCCATGCAAAGTTAATCCCCATGGTGAACGCAGATAGCTGCACCGGATGTGGTCTCTGTGAGCACGCCTGTGTGCTGGAAGAAGCTGCTATTAAGGTGGTTCCAACCAGCCTTGCCCGCGGTGAACTGGGGCAACATTACCGGTTCGGCTGGCAAGAGCAAGAGGCCAATGATGGAGAACGTTTGGTGCCAAGGCAACTGACGCTTCCCGCCAGAAAGCCTGGGGAGGGTAACTGATGGCAAAGAACTTCGCCAAGGATGCAGGAACAGACGCAGTAAAGCGTCTTGGATGGTGGCGGGCACACCGCTTCCTGATCCTGCGCCGGTTTACCCAAATGGCAATTTTGTTGTCGTTTTTCACCGGGCCAATGTGGGGCTTGTGGATCATGAAAGGCAATCTCTCAGCCAGTGTGCTGTTTGATGTTGTTCCTTTCACCGACCCGCTGATTGCCGCGCAGTCCCTGGCAACCGGACATGTGTTTGAAGTGTCCGGTCTTATTGGCTTGGCAGTGGTCGTCGGGCTTTATGCACTGATTGCCCCCCGCGCTTTTTGTGGGTGGGTGTGCCCGATGAATCTGGTGACTGATGCCGCAGCATGGCTTCGCCGCAAGCTGGGGTTAAAAGTAAGCTTCAGCTGGCCCAAGTCTCTCCGCTACTGGTTTCTCGCTGCACTGGTAATCGGCAGTGGATTGACAGGTGCACTGGTGTGGACATGGCTGGATCCGGTGGCGGTATTGCACCGAGGGCTGATTTTTGGCTTTGGGGCCGGTATTTGGCTGGTGGTTGCAGTCTTTTTGATGGACTTGCTGCTGGTGGAGCATGGCTGGTGCGGTCATCTTTGCCCTCTTGGAGCCACATACGGATTGATCGGCTCGAAAAGCCTTATCCGGGTGAAAGCCGTCAACCGGGAAGCCTGTACCAAGTGTATGGATTGTTTCAACGTCTGCCCGGAGCCGCAGGTACTGCGCCAGCCGCTCAAGGAAGGGGATAAACGTGTCATGGACAGGGATTGCATCAGTTGTGGTCGCTGTATCGATGTGTGTGCTGAACAAGTTTTAGGATTCAGAACAAGAATTGGAGCCGAGGATGAAGGTTAAAAAAGCGGTTTCTCTGATGCTGGCAGTGGTGCTGGGCACTGTTGTATTCACAGTTAAAGGGGTTTACGCAAATACAGATGAAGCGACGCCGGTTGAATCCCTGCGTGGTTCAACAGAAATTGCAGAGGCTAATGTTCTGCCGAAGATCAAGCCTGTTCCCAAAAACCAGGAACGTATTGCGCTGGACTATGTAAACCAGCCTCCGTTGATTCCTCATTCGACGGACGGCTACCAGGTTAACCAGTCCAATAATGGGTGTTTGAAATGTCATGACGTAAACGTATACCGGAAAACCGGCGCACCGCGCGTCAGCCCGACACACTATCAGGACCGGGATGGAAAACTGCTGACTGAAGTCGCGCCCCGTCGTTATTTCTGCCTGCAGTGCCACGTTCCTCAGGCGCAGGCTGAACCTCTGGTTGAAAATGAGTTTGTGCCTGCCGGCAAGTTCGGCGAATAAGGGGGTCTGAATGAAACTACCCGGTTTTATTTCATCGTTCTGGCAATGGTTCCGAAAACCCAGCAGGCTGGCGATAGGTACCATACTGATTGTTGGGTTTGGCGCAGGTATCATTTTCTGGGGTGGTTTTAACACCGGCCTGGAGATGACGAACCGCGAAGAGTTTTGTATCAGTTGCCACGAAATGCGGGAAAATGTGTATGAAGAGTACGTGGGTACTATTCACTACACCAATCGCAGTGGTGTACGTGCAACCTGTCCGGATTGCCACGTGCCGAAAGAGTGGGTGCCGAAGATGATCCGTAAAATTCAGGCAAGTAAAGAACTTTACGGAAAAGTGTTTGGTATCGTGGATACGCCGAAAAAGTTTGAAGACCATAGGCTGGAGATGGCCACACGTGAGTGGAACCGGATGAAGGCCAATGACTCCCAGGAGTGCCGGAACTGCCACAACTTTGAGTTTATGGACTTCAGCGTCCAGCGGACTGTCGCTGCCGGAATCCACTCACAGGCTGAAGATGAGGGTCAGACCTGTATCGACTGCCACAAAGGAATTGCCCACAAACTGCCAAAAGACTACAAGGCCGAGCGGGAATTTCATTAATCTAGGGATACGTTAAAATATCAAACGCCACCTTTCAAGGTGGCGTTTTACTTTAGGGCTAATCGTCGTCTATTGGGGACTCCCTGAAGTCGTCAACCGTGTTGGGTTGCCTGTAGTTAAAATGCCTTTCCTGATGAAATTTAAGTCGTGATGCCTGGGCTTCCAACTGGTGGGCCACAGCATACTCACCCTCGTCATAGGCCAGTTGGATTTGCCGCTCGATTTCCCGGATGGTATCTGCCGTACTCATATGCTCCTCCCCTGGGTTCGGGTTTGGTCGAGGTACTGATACGGATGCACTTCAACAAACGATTATAGTCAAAAAAAGGCCCCGCGAGCGGGGCAAACTGAGGAGCTATAGCGGAATGACACTAAGAAGGTTGAATAGCGGTATGTTTGGCTGGCAGAGGCCTGAACCTGACAAAACACCAAAATGCTGAAGGGACAAAATAAAATGACAGAATCGTGGTCAGTACCGTGCCTCCGGCTATTGCAATGGCAAAAGGCGGCCAGAAGCCTCCACCACTCAGGATCAGAGGTAAAAAGCCGCCAACGGTTGTGATGGTGGTAGAGATTATGTGGCGGGAACAACTTGCGACAGAATCAATTATCGCAGCTTTGTCTCCGTTGCATGCGTCAGGATTCTCTTTGAGTTCTGCAAGAATCACGATAGCCGCGTTGACAGCTAGGCCAATAAGGCCGAGCAACCCGATGATAACTGTAAAACCAAACGGATAACTGAATGCCCAGACTGAAAGCAAGCCCAGCCCGGCTGCTTGAAACGCAACCAGAAAAACAATGGTGCTCAAGCGAAAAGAGTTGAAAGAGATAATCACCACTGCAACCAAAAGGGTGATAACCAGTGCCAGATTGCTTTTTAATTTGCCGACTGACTCATTACGTTCGGCAGACTCTCCGCCAAATTCGAGCCGATAACCGGGCGGCAGGGAAATGCTTGCCGCTTCAAGGTTGTCGTGGAACAAATCCAGCGCGGTCTGGGGAAGCACGCCTGCTACGATATACCCTTCAACCGTATTAACCCTCTCTCCATTCCTGTGGGGTATCGCGCCTCTGGCAGGTTCCAATGTGGCACTTGCAAGCGCTGAAAGCGGCATGCTCCCGGTTTGAGTCGGGATACGCAGGTTTGAAAGTCCTTCCAGGCTGGTTCGGGCCGAATCACCAATACGTACCCTGACAGGAATTTCTTCCGTTGATTCGATCATCGACCCGTTTACTGCCCCGGACAGGGTTGATTGCAACAGCTTTGCTAACGTCGAAAGGGGATGACCGTTAATCTGGCTGGCTTGTTCATTGACATCCAGCATCACCTTTGGCAATCCGGGTTGCAGGGTTTCCCGTGTGTGCGTAACGTACTGGGTTTCTGCCATGATCAGTCGGATTTGTTCACCCAACACTTTTATGCGGTCAAGGCTTGGTCCAATGACTCTCACTTCAAGCGGAGCGTTAAATGGCGGGCCCTGTTCCAGCTTTTTAACAATGATTTGAGCATTGGATATTTTTTCGTCCAGCTCAATTTGCAGTTCTGGAATAAGTCTGTTGGCAACCCGGAAGTCAGATACCTTTATCATGGCCTGAGCAAAACTGGGTGTGCCGGAGTTCTTGCTCTGAAGGTTGTAATAAAAAGCCGGAACATTGTTTCCCACCACCCAGGTGACGTTCTCTACACCCGGTTTTGATTGCAAAATCTGGTCAATTTCCTTTGCAGCCTGGCTGGTTTGGTCAATGCTCGACATGGGAGACATATATACCCGAAGTTCAAACATATCCCGATCTGAAGGCGGGAAGAACTGTTCGGTCAGTTGCGAAGCAGACCAAAAACCAACTGCGGGAATACAAAATACCATCACCAACGTCACCACTGGCCACTTTAGCCCGGCTTTCAGAGAAGCATTGAACAGTTTCCCCAAAGCCGGGAGTTCTGCACCTTGCGTGTACCAATGCTTCGCCGTATTGCCTGAACGAAGAAAATGGGCACCGAATCCGGCAACCAGACTGTGGGATATAAGGTAAGACCCGATGAGGGAAAAGGTCACCGTAATTGCGATCGCACCGACAAACTCACCGGCTGCGCCAGGCATCAAAAAGATGGGAGCAAATGCCAGCACTGTGGTTAACGTGGAACCCAGAAGGGGCGTCCACAAATGCTTTATCGCGAATTCAGCTGCTTCGAACTGACCTGCTCCCTTCTCACGCTGACGCTGTATGGTGTCGACCATGACGATGGCATTGTCCACCATGATACCCAGCGAAACGATAAGACCTGTTACGGACATTTGGTTTACGGGCAATCCTGTTGCTTTCATCATGAAAAGCGTCACAGCGCCAGTCACCGGTAATGAAAGTGCAACTAAAATGGCTGAACGCGCCCCAAGCGTGACAAGTAAAACGCCAACGATCAGAACAAAACCTATGAGCAGACTGTCCAGAAGCTCGACAAGACGCGTTTCTGTATAGGTTGATTGCTTAAAGAGTGTGGTCAGCGAAATGTCAGTGGGAAGTACGCTGTGGGCAGAGGCAATGACTTCCTCAACTGAACGGGTCCATCGCTCGATATTCTGTCCCGACTGCATTCTGACTGCGACCAAAATCGCAGCTTGACCGTTGTGAAGCGCGTGTTCTTTATAGGGGCTGAGTTCTGTAAGTTGAACAGAGGCGATGTCGCTCAATCGGATCTGGTGGCCGTCTGCATTTACACGTACCGGGACATCTCTCAAGCGGTGTAGCGAATCGATTTCTCCCCGAAGCTCCACCTGCATGCGAATATCACTGTTGATAATCTCACCCGCTGCGCCTTTTGCATCTGCCCCGGCGATAGCCTGACTGAGCGAACCCGCTGTGATACCGGCGCTACTGGCCTTGTACGGATCAATTTCGACCAGGAGTTCTTCTATTGGCAAGCCATACTCTTTGACGTAATCAGTACCTGAGAGGTTGCGAAATTGCCGGGCAATATCCTTGGCATATCGACCAAGAGCCAAAAGGTCTTGTTGAGCGTCAGGACTTTTCCACTGGAGTGCAAGAATGTACGTAAAGGCGTCGGACAAATCAGTGTTCAGCGTTGGCGGGGCGGCTCCGGTTGGCAATGATGGTGCGACTTCAGATAATTCGTCTCGAATTTTCGACCAGGAAGGTTCTGTTTCTTTCAAATCATCATGAAGTTCGACGGTAACGACTGACAATCCGGGACGGGATATGGAGTCAATTTGCGTGATATCAGCAAGCTGACGCAATGCAGTCTCTACTTTCTCCGTAACAAGTGCTTCAACACGTTCTGCGCTTGCTCCAGGATAAATGGTAGTGACATTGGCCCATCGGTTGGTCAGCTTAGGATCCTCTGCTCTCGGTAACGTCTGTATAGCAGATAAACCGGCAACTAAAATTAGGGCTGTTGCCAATATTAAAAGTCTTATATTTCCAATTACATTCGCCATCATGACTGAGGCCCTTCAACAAGTTCAGCCGAAGTAGTCGTGACCTGAGCGCCGGCAACGATTCGGTGAAGACCCTCGGAAACAATGAGTGGGTTTTTCCCCAACTCAGCGGCTATGAAGGCTTGGCTTTCGGTTGCATACAGAAGGTTTACAAGACGTCTTTCAACGCGGAATGAATGATTGTCACTCTCTTGGGAAGTGAGGCTGAAAATGTTCCATGTTCCCCTGACACCGTCGGTCAGGGCAGACATAGGAATCCAGTAACCGGGTTTGTTAATCTGACGATTCACGGTCAGATAAGCGAGTTCACCAGGTAGCAGAGCATAGTCTTTTGGTAATTCAAATCTAAGGTTTACTGTGCGGCCGTTATTCTGAAGGGCCGCCGCCGGGTTTATAAGAGATGCTTCGTAGAAACGCCCGTTTATCTCAACTGAAAATGTGGCTCCGCTTTCAAGTGTATTCACCATTTCGGCAGGTACACCTATGTGAGCTTCGCGGCCCATCGTCGAAAGCAGTGTAAAGGTAGGGGTGCCTGCCCCAATAACGTCTCCCTGAGATACATGTCGCGCACTGATAACGCCGTTATACGGGGCATAAACGGTTGACTTGTCAATACGTAAACGAGTGGCAAGAATACCTGCATCTACTTCATCCAGGCTTGCCGAAAGGGTGTTACGTTGACTTTTAAGGTCGTCAATTTGAGCATCTGCACTGAAGCCTTTCTTTTTTAACGAAAGCTGGCGCGAAAGATTGCGCTTTATCAACTGAAGTTGTGCCGCGATTTGGTCGCGTTTTGCCATCAGTTGGTTTAATTCTGTTTCAAGTAGTTCCGTGTTGAGGGAGGCAATTTTTTGCCCCTTGGTGACAGTGTCACCTTGAGCGACGTGCAATGCAGAGAGTTTTCCGGCTAGTTCAAAACCTAGCGTTGATTCCTGAGGGGCTTTTACAGTTCCAAGAAACCTTTGTTTTACGGGATAGCCAGATTCAGGTGTAAGACGGATGCTGGAAACAGTGAGTTGGTTTACCTGTTCAATTTGGGATTGAGCTTCCGTATCGCACCCGGATAACATCAACATGAACAGGCCGAGAAGTACAGGTACAGAAATCGTTGCGTTAGAGTGCCTTGTATGAGGACGTGCCGATGTAGCGGAAGACATGCTCAAATCCTTTTGTTAAATTTCATAAGTCGTGATGGTGGCTGTATGAAAAATAGACTAATCAAACTGTACTGTCTAGTCTATTAATTATCGATTTCAGCAAGAATTGAAAAGGTTGTCCCTAAACGTTGTTTTTTATCTTAGGTATCAGTTATTTATATGGTTGAGCAAAATAGCATTCGTGTTGGTCGCAAAAAAAGCGACAAGAAGAAAGAACAGATTCTTCGTGCTGCCGGTGAGCTTTTTAGGGAGCAAGGCTTCGGCGTCAGCATGGATATGATTGCGTCGAAGGCAGAAGTATCCAAGCAGACGGTATACTCGCATTTCAGTTCCAAAGGCGAACTTTTCGAAACTTGCATTATTCATCAGTGTGAGAAGTTTCAGGAGAAACTCTCACTGGAGCCGGGTTCCCAGAGTCCGGAACATTCCCTGACAGCCTTCTGTTTCTCGTTCCAGAATATGCTTCTGAACCAAAATGCGATCGACATGTATCAAACCATCATTTCACAGCGTGATGCCCATCCGGACATTGCCAATGCTTTTATCGAGACCGGCCCAAAACATAAGATTCGCTTGGTATCGGAATTTCTGTCTGAATTAAACGCAGCGGGCATGATCAAACTCGAACAGCCTGTGGAAGATGCAGCAATGCAACTTTTAATGATGGCGATGGGCAAACCGGTCTACTGGGCGCAGTTAGGTGCGGATGCCGGTGAAACCGATGAAAAACGCTACAGCTACATTCAAAACTGTGTCCGGCTTTTCTTAAGGGGATGTTGCTGGAAGGGCTAAGTTGAATGTTTAGCGTTAAGCAGACAAAAGAATAGGGCCTTTGTGGCCCTTTCTTATACCATTCAGGGAAGTTCAAGCGCAAGTATCACTCATAAAGGACAAAAAAAGAGGGAGGAGAAAAAAGGGCCGTTACCAGAACCGCCACCATGCCTTTTTCTGGCGTTTGAAGCACAGTAGGGGAATCGATTCTGGTTCAAGCGTGGCATCATCAGAAGCTCCCTCCAGTTGATAACCAAACATGAAGTTCAATGCCTCTTCTCCCAATTCAAGTGGGTGAAAATCCAAAGGGTATTCATCGCTATCGTCGAGTGGATCAATCGCTGGATGTACACCATCCCAATACGGCGCTTCGAAGTTGAATGGCGTACCTGTGTTTTCTAGAATGCCGCTGTCCGGTGAGAGGCTAAGTGAACGGATTAATTTCTGTTTTTCCCAAATTGCAAAAGCAAACCAATCGACAGCACTGTGCATGGCATGCAGTTGAATGGTAGTGCCAAGCGTATCTGTTATGAACTGCTTGGGAAGCTCTGAGGGTAAATCAATTGCGAATTCTGAGGCTGCAACGACAAAAACGCCATTAAAATACCCGGCGTAAATTTCGTTATCCTCGGGGCAGGTGAAAGACAGGTCTCCCTCCCCAGAAACAGTTAGCGTTGTAGCAGGGAAAAGCGTCTGCAGGCAGGTTTCGGTTTGCGTTTTGTCTATGTTCGGTGAAGAGTTAAGTATCTCTCTGGCATTACCGTTTGAATAGACTATCATCCACGTTTTAGCGCCCATAAAGCCTCTTATATCCCGAATGTTGAAATATATTAAAAGACTAAACACATCCGTATGGTGAATCAATCATAGTTACGTTGCATGTGAGCTATTTGCCGCCGCAAAACGGGAGCTGTTGAGGATAATATTCATACAGGAAAGAGGTGCGGTGATATATTTTTGGTGCGTTACATTAATTTTACTGAGCCTATGATTTGATTAACAACACCGAAAGGAGTGCTACGTACTATTACCGTTTTTTTTTCGCTTATCAAATTGTGGAAGGCTGTCACTTATATGGTACCAAGACGCCTTTGAACTTACGAAAATATGATAGCTCGGTGATATTCCAGGATTTCCTATTACCGTTCCTAGCGTTACGCTAGTTACCACTCCATTCTCAGTACCTGCTAGAGTAGAACCACACGCGTTACAAAAACACCAGCCGCCACCATGTGAAGTCTCGTATATTTTTATGTGTTCTTCACCCGAGGTCCATTTAAATTGTTCTGGAATTACTTCAGCATAAGTTGCAAAGGCCGTTCCGTGTTGACGCCGACACATTGAGCAATGGCAATGACTCGATTCAATCAGGTTTCCAGTGACCTTATAACTGACTTTGCCACACAAGCATTCACCAGCGATTATCATCTGACTCCCTTCTGTGCTTTAACGAATAACACAGATTCTTCCTCGTGAGGTTTAACAGTAGCACGACGATAGATGCCTCTCGAAAGCAATGGATGTATTCGCAGTCGTGAGACCGCAATAAGAAACCCTCTATATATTTGCCGTAAGCAAAAACTTAATGGCGGATATGACAATATGAAGTGGACAATTTTGCTGTTCGAGAGCATTGGTTGCTGATGCAACAAAATGAACACTATTGCTTATTGACCGGAGAAGGGCTCATATGTGTTATGCGATTTTTACCCGTATACGGAAACGCCCAAAGTTATTAGCCTTGGGCGTTTCTTCTGACAAACTGGTTACGACAAACCGAGCTTTAAAGCGTCATATGCAGAATTGGAAAAGGTTTTCCCATATCATCAAGTGGTGAGTGAGAAACGACTTTAAAACCCATATACTTGTAGAAACCTACTGCTTGCGGATTTTGTTCGTTTACATCGACTTTGGTTGTGCCTAACTGCTCTATTGCGTACTGCAGTAGCACCTTACCAACACCTTGCCCTCTTGCCTCATTTAAGACGAACAGCATTTCAACCTTTGAGTCGTGGATACCCACGAAACCTAATATTGAACCACTTTCATTTTTTATACATCTTAACGTGACAGCAGGAAAAGCCTGCTCAATGATAATTGGTTTAAAAAACTCAATATCTTCTTCTGTTATGAAGTCATGAGTTGCTCGGACTGAATTTTCCCAAACATTAAGCATTTCTGCGTAATTTTCAGGAAGCACATTTTCTACAATCATCATATTTTCACTTAAGTTGACTGAAATTCATGTGCAGCCGCGAGGGCGCATTTTAGCCCCTTTTAGTCGAAAATGTCTACCAATTACATAACAAATTAATAGAAGGCAAGTTGCGTGTCGTTTCCACCACTTTTTGTTGGAAAGCAATGGCTGTTGGAGCAGACAAAAGAATGTTACTGCCTGCTGATTGGGGAAGGACTCATATGTGTTATGCCTGTGCTTACAGTTTGCCTAAAAACTCATCTTCAGTTACTCCAATGATAAGTTCTTCGCTTTGATCACCAAGCACTCTAGTTATTGTTTTTTCGAAGTTGCTCATGACTTTCTTATTTTCACCTTGCCGCAAAGTAGCAATGTACTGTCTAAAGTGATTATTTATCGCTGAAAATATTAAATGAGGATTTACAACGATTGAAGTAACACCGGAATTGAGAATAAGGTTTCCTTTATTATCTTTGCGGTAAGTGGCATAAATTGCATGTGCCGATGACGGGCTGAAAGCCACCTTATTACTTAGCATTGCTTCATGAGTTAAGCCACAACGGACATGTTTATAAAAGTGATCTGCAGCGACTTCCATTCCGTTACGGTTAGAGCTAAACACTCGACAAAATCCTTCAATGAAAAATTTTTTGGACTTTCCCTCACTTTTCGCTCCCGAAATGTAACATTCGATAGACTCAAAATAAGTAGAGAGTAAAGACAAAGCAGCAACTTCACAGTGCTTATGATCCAACAGAATTTTTGCAGGGTTCAAGAGATAATGTAGCCAGATGTCTTCGAAAACATCTACTAAGTCAATAAATGAAGGGTCCTCAATTTTATCGTGCTTAAAGGACGGGCTTAGATTGTATTCCATTGTTTCTCCGAAGGCATACCGAATGACATGGATTCCCCCTCACGAGGATTTGCCACACTTAGGTGCCGCTTTAAATACCGTAGGTAACCATGTCTTCTCAATTCATTTGCGGCGTTGACCTCGCCAAACACCCTTTTCCCTACAGGCTTTGATGACCAAGGGAAGTGGAAAGTTTGAGAATGTTAACAAAGACAGCCAGAAATACCAGCATGAGCAAGACCAAAAAGACCGAAATGCGTATCTGGAACTGGAAAAAGAACGCGCCAAAGCAATTGCCAACCAACTGGATCCATCGGAAGAAACCACGGCGGACATCAACCAACAGTTCGACGAGAAGCAGGCGTCGTTGAAATCACTTTATAACGGTCAAGACAGTACCGACCCCGGCCCATCAAAAGGCCAGCTTGCGGCGTTAAAGCTTTGGGTGGGGGATGACAGAAACAAAGCGGGATTCCTTGAGGCACTCTGTAACGGCGGACATGACGTTGATAATGTGTCGCCAGAGCAGTTAGACCGCGCCTACAAGGAGCAGTTGGAGAAGCACAAAGCCAAGAAAGAAAAAGCGGTGGCACAAATGATACAAAATCGCTATATCTCTCGGTGATTTCAAAAATGTACCACGCTGAAGCGAGCCTTATGGAAAGAATCGTGATATTGGGTAGATAATCAACACGTTTTTCCCGTTCACTTCAACATCGAAATATTCGCACTGCCTTTGTATGGCAGATTGTATGTATGATCTCAGTTCGTCGGAATCCATATCATCAAAGTGACCAAATTCGGACTTGTTCCGGTTGTCGTTCACAATGAAAACGACAATTTCATAGCCCTGGTGGTGTGAAATAGCGTGTCGGCTGAAGGGCACATCCCTTAGAGACGGGTCATGAACGTAAATTGCCAGCATCTCATCGTTATACTCAGACGTTTCAATCAGGTAACAGTGAAAATTTGCCGTACTGCCAAGGATCATCATGGTTAAACCTCCGAACGATTATTATCGTTTTTTTTAGGTAGTGGGCCTTTTAGTCGGTTGTTCTTCCTCTCTTCCTCAATGTTTTTAATGAGTGTTTCAAGTAATTCCGGGTTTTCAATGATGCCCCGGGATCGCCTGAGAGGAATTAATGGACCATCCGTATTAATAATGTATTCCGTAGCCCAATAGCCAAATACCAGAGGAGCATCAAATTTCTCTTCCATTCCCGCACCGTACTGAGAGAAGGATGAAAATTTGTAAGAGGCGCCAGGAAGGAAGAAGCCTCCATACTTATCAATTTGGTCACTTTTCTCTAATTGACGTTTCATCTGGTCTATGATCGATTCGGACCTTAAATTTTCAATAATCTCCAGATCTTTTTGCAATTGTGAAAGGGTGCGGCCAGAACTTTCATCTTGCGTATCTGTGTCAGCAGGAAGCTCCGGAGCGTCACCAGTTTCCGTTTTAAGCGCAATTTGTTTGTTCAAGTAAGCAATCATTTTGTCGTAATCTGCAGGTGATGCTCCCCAAAGCTCCGGCGTTGAGGGGGGGGCACCGGCTTGTAAGTTAACGCCGGATGTGTCTGTAAAAGTAAGACCCACAGATACGGTCTTTACGCTGAAAGTTCTGGTAACCACCCTCAGCACATAGAGTCTATGATTTTCGTTTTTTGTGTAATCTTTAAGCTCACTGAGAATGTCTTCAGTAGCCCAATTATTAACGAGTGCATTGGCTTCACGATCAGTCATGCCGTTGGAAAAGGCATCTTTAAAAGAGATGGTACCTGTGGCCGATTTTGCCCCTGATAGGGCGAGTGCGACCGGTACAGAACTTACTGGAAGGGCAAGTCCACCACCCGATCTTGAGTCGATGGTGAATGAATAGGTGGGGAATGCGGCTTTTGGCAAATCTTCAATGATGTTATCGTTAGGCTTTAGACGGGCGTAGACATTATCCAGTCTGAGATAGCCTTCTTCTTTCCAGGATTCTATTTCTGTATTTGTGGTGAATGGCGTAATAAACGCATCTCCGGGGCGGAGGTCTTCTTGTAGAGGGTAGACAGGTATAACCTGAGATGCCCTGACCATTTGATTCCAGCTCTTTGCGACAGCGTGGTAACTTTCTTCTACGTTATTTGAGACGCACCCAACGGCGGAAGTACAAGAAACCACAATTATTAGTGATTTACAGTAATCCATATTATTCCTAGCCTTGTTGTCGTTTTTGTTTGTGACTCAAGTGTGGAGTGAGTCATTAATAAGTATTAGTCAACGGAAAAGAATTTCAAATTCTGACGGATTTATCAGGTAGCTTGTCGCAAACTTAAATCAAAGTGCAAGTTTTAGCATTAATTAGATCTTTCTATACACGACTCTTGATATGTCAATCGTTATATTTTGTTCTTTAAAAAGAAATAGGTTATTTCTCGACATGCTAACTTTTTCTATTGTCTGAAAAATGGTGAAAATTTTTTGGATGAAAATAGCCACGTAAAATATATCCAAAATAGATAAACCATACGTATATGAATCCTTCAAGTAAACGTTGATAAACACCAACGAATTTTGATTCTGGATCCAAGGCAATGAATAGCAGGATACAAATAACACTGATGGTGCGGGTGCCTATTTTGAATGTTTTCGCGTATCCATCAAATGAAGACAGAATGAACATTGACACCATCACTGACATGTAGGCAGAAACGGCAAGGAGCATATGGATATTGTGGAAGAGGGTGGGTTCAACTGGCCGACACTGATAATCACAGGGAAATATCGCCGCCAGACTCAGTGCTGTCCCGTACAACCCTATCAAGGCAACACCTATCCGGTTTTGCTTTGTCTTAGGAACAGCCGAATAACAAAAGGCGACGAAAGCAAATATTAACAACTCAGCGGGAATAAACCCTAAATAATTCACATAGGAGCCGTAAGGCGAGCCTGTGGCCCCTAACTCACTAATAAACTGCGCTGAATGACTGTATTCAGGGTAATACAAACCGGCAATAATAACGGTGCCAGCAAGCCAAATAAAACTCACAATGGGCAAAACTAACAGTACATTAAAGCGATTTCTGTCTGACATCCCAATCTCCAATTATTCACCTAACAACGCCATAGCAGACACCACGCGGGAAAGGCAGATAAAAGTGACCTTACGATTGGGACCCTATGCAACACCAGCGGATAGGTCCGCCTCGTCAAGAACCTGGCAAATATCAACTATGATTAAAGCCGGTCAGTTAAGCGAGGTAATAACAATGAAAAAGATAATTCATCTCACCGATACCCACCTGGGCTACAAAGATTTGTCTTCAAGAATGAAGGAGATCATCACCAGGATTATATTCACCAAAGAAGAAGCCGATAACTACGTGATTGTGCACACGGGCGATGTGGTGGAAGACGCCACGGACGATGGCTCTTATGAAGAAGCTGTTATGCACTTTAAAAGGCTTAAAGATGCGGGCTTTCACGTTCTTGTTGTGCCGGGTAACCATGACTATGGTAGTGGCATCCTGGCGTCTAAAAAATATGTGAAGAAGTTTAAAAAAGCGTTCTTTGGAAAAACCAAAATCACCTATCCCAAACTGGATGTAATTGGTGATATTGCGTTCATTGGGTTGGATTCGATGGCTGAAGAACTGAATTGGTATGACAGGTTGTCGGCAGAAGGCGAGTTGGGAAAGTCGCAGCTAAAACGACTGGCAAAAATGCTCGCCGAAGATGAAGCTGTTCAGAAAGCGGCATACAAAGTGGTTTACCTTCATCATCATCCTTTCCACCCCAAACCATTTTTGCATCTCAAGGACTCCGAAGAGTTAGGAGATATTATCAAGCAACATGACATTTCAGCGATTCTGTTTGGCCACAACCATGACGGCAAAAAGTGGAATGGGAAGTGGGGCGTATCGAGGGTATATGATGGTGGAACGTCCACCGGAAAAAAAGGTAAACCTTGCCCACACAGGGTTATCGACTTGTCGAAAGAGCCTGTATTTGACTACGACGCTGAGTTTTAACGCGCAACCAGAGCCGGTTTGGGCTGGCTCTGGTTTTTAAAAGAGTGTGCTGGGGAATACTGACTTGAGGTTTTGAATCCCCGGCTTCAAAGCTGACAAAAACACCTTAGTTACAGCGGTACATTCCACAGATTTTATGCCCGTCTAAATCCAAAAAGTAACACAGATGCTTTCTACCAGTAGAGTTGTCACGCAAGCCTGGAGGACCTTCAATGCTAGTAGCGCCATTTGCTATGGCAACAGAATGGAACTCCTTCACTTGCTCTGGTGAGTTACAAGTAAATCCAATAGTAGAACCATTGGCCGGGTGTGCCGGTTCACCATTTATTGGCTCGGTAATACAAAACACTGACCCATTGTGAATGTAAAACAATCGTTTCTGTCCAGAGTCATTGATATTCTCTACAGGCTTATTGATGCCGAGTACCGCTAATACAGAGTCATAAAACCTTTTAGCGCTTTCAATATCATCAGTTCCGATCATAATGTGGCTAAACATCTCATTATCCTTATTAATGTCAGTAATAGATCTCTTTAATAGATTAAGTGCTTGAAAACTTGTATAAACACGTAGGAGCCTAATGAATAACATGGATTCTCGTCACAAGGTTTTACCATAGCACGGCAGAGTTGGTTGTTCGAGGGTATTGGCCGCTGACACAGGCAAACGAACGCTATTGCCTATTGAGCGGAGAGGGTCAGGTATGTGTTATGTGAATTCTCGATTGAAACGCCGAACTTTTGTACGCATATTTTTCATGGGTGATGATGTATTAAACTGAATCATGCGCCCCAAAGTCCATTGTTCGTACCACGCAACACCATACAAATCATGGTCACTTAAGCTTGAAATGAGTAAAAGTATCTCGTTAACCGTAGACTCAAGCTCAATGAGTAAATCATCATATTTCCACTCACGATACTCTTCGTGGAAGCTCTCAGCGAGTGAGCCTAATTGGTTCCATTTATAACCAGTTTCCGGGAAATCAACATGTTGGTTTTGAGATCTTAAGTGATGCCATTTAAGAACGAGTCTCCCCCAACCAATCAAGTAAGCCACTGTATCACTAACGCTAATGACTGTACCTTTGACGTTTCCATCTACTCCTGGTTTGCGAGCTTTGCTTTCCGGAATTGAACGATAGTCAGCCATGAGTTTCGGAAATATTGAGTTTATAGCTAACTCCAATTCGTCCTTATTTCTTGGCACAGAAGACATTTTGACCTCCATTCACATAACGAGTGACATGGATTCCCCCTCACGAGGATTTGCCACACTTAGGTGTCGCTTTAAATACCGGAGGTAACCATATTTCCTACTTCCTTTGGTGTACTTTGAATTGAATGGTAAGAGATGGCGCCACATTCAAAGATAAATGAGTTTCTAATTAGCTATTGACGCCATAATCGTTTGTCAAGTTACAACTTCCCGTGATTTTTAACTTTCCATACTAAACTATTCAGCGAGTGTTCTAATACAGGAATTTCTCTAAAATCACAGAATGGTACAGACAACGAGTTAAAGACACCCGTAACTTGTGCTGGTTCTCTATGAGTACGTACCGCATGCAAGTCATTTTCAGCACTAAAGCGAATTACTATGAAAAAGCCTTCGATCATGAAGTAATAGTACATACCCTCAGCTTCAGTTTCTCCACGATAGACATTTAGATTGAGGATTAAGCTTTTGATGAAATTGGCATCAAATATGCCCTGTTCGTCTTTGATCCTATACATTGAGACTCTTACGAAATGATCTAATTTCAAAGAAACTCCCAGCTTAATGCTACCGCTGTATATGCATTGTCTTAACTTTTCGTTGAAATCACCGCCCAAATCTATGCCTTGAAATTGCTCAAGTGAACTAATAGAAGCTCGCCAAAGAATGCTGATTACATAAAGGTAAAACCTATCGTATTTAAAGTTATCCAACATGACTGCTTGGGAAGTTTTCCGGACTGGAAACTTCCCTGTGAGAAAGCTATCAGAATACCTTTCATACCTATCATTTAATAACTCGTTTTCGCAAGAGCTACAGAATAGAGGTTCTTTGGGATCACAGTTTCTCAAATCAGGAGATGTCGATTTATCGATAGTCACAGCGACTAGCTGTGATTTTCCAGAACGCTTTCTTCGTCGATATATAGCTCGCGGGATAATATGTGATTCTCTTAAAGGCTTTTCTTTTAAGCAAAGTTTACAAACTGTAGTCATTATTTACTCTTGGAACCTAACCATTTAATAGGAAGTGTCATGCCCGTTTTTCTGCCTTCGTTTTGCCGTATAGTTCTGTGACCATGTAACCAGCACCAACGCCTGTTTTTCCCACGCTACCGCCCTTGGGTCACATCCCCACTGCCTACAGATGCCTGATTTTCTGAGGGAATTCTAACGTAGGTAGGGAGGGATGATTAGTGATTTGCCTAGAAAAACGAACCGAAATTGATGAATGAAGCAATAGTGTTAATCATCTATTTATCAATAGAATAAGACCCCTTATCGCGTGAATTGGTATACTACGTTTGGATTGACTGAGGATATGGGTCTGAAATATTGGTCTGTCGAGTATAATGTATCACCGAAAAACGTGTAGTGGCTTGCAACCATTAGTAATGTGGGAAGATATCACTGAGTACGGGGAGTGGAAAAGAAGCATCTTTAGTGCCGAGCCAACGGGTCAGTTTCTTATGGAAATATGCATGAACGGACTGAGTGAGTTTTGTATGGGAAATAAACAAAAAATGGGGCCGATTCGGCCCCTTTTGCATCATTTATACTTTCTAACTGATCCCATAAATCCGGAAGCTGGGACAGTTGATTTTTGTTGTAATTCGTAGCGTAAAAACTGATACATCGCTTCAGCTTCACGCTTGGATGCAGGTTTCCAACTCGACAGCACGCGTGCTTTGTTTTCCATGTTTTCACCTTGATTGATATAGTCCGGGTCATGCCTGACCCAATATTCACTTTGGACTACAACTGGTTGCATTTCAAGCGCAATGCCTAGAAAAATAACCACCAATCTTTGGATTGATACAAGCCCAGGCTCATATAAATGGTGAAAATGTATTCAATTTTCGTATTCGAGTTGAATAATTACAACAAATTCGAGTGCTTAGCGGCTTAGTGAACGGCTGCGCAGTTCAAAGATAACCTTCTCAGCGCTGCATTCAAATTTCAGGTTAACGGTCATGGCTTCGCCCGGTACAAATGAACAGGCATTCATGTCGTGGGCAACGTTTTCGTTAACTTGTTTTGCCAGGTTCAGATACTGGTCAAATTCAGCCATCGCAGTTTCTTTGTCCGCTGCAGTGATGGTGACTTGTGCAACGTCATCACCTTCGGCAATGATATAGCCGATTTCAGCGTTGGTACCACAGGCTTCGCATACAGTTACGTCGTTTTCCTGACTCATGGCTTTACTCTCTGTTAGTAGAAATCTTAATAGAAAACGTATTACCCAAATCACCTCAAGGTGCAGGTTTCAGCGAGAGTTTATTGGCTGTCAGTCAAGGCACTGTTTTGACGATCTAGTGGCTCTAAATCAAGAAACAGCAACGCAGGATGAGAGCCAATCAAACTCGCCCTTCGGGAGTGTTTCAGTGTGCCCACTTCAGTGTCAAATACCTTTGAAAGGGAACGGCCATTCCTACAGGTATTTTCCTTGAATTGAACGCACTGAAATCACCCTGAATCAAGCACCTTGAGGTGACTTGGGTATGTAATATTACTACTTTCACTGTGGGAAAACCAAGGCAATCTGATTTTTCGATAATAATTGACGTAATAAAAAACCGGCTGTGTCAGCCGGTTTTAGTTTTGGGGAAAGGGTTTAATCTTCCCACTGAATCAGTTTGCCGGATGGCCAATTCGCGCCGATGTCATGGTACTTCTTCTCAAGCAGGTGGCGCTTGATCTTCAGGGTTGGTGTCAACAGGCCGTTTTCAATGCTCCATGGCACCTTGATAAGGTAGACACCTTTGATATGCGCATGCGACTCAAGTTCACTGTTCATCGTTTCAATGACTTTATGGATCTTCCGCTCATAACGTTCGCGGTCGAAATCCGGGAAGCTGTGAGGAAGCGCCAGCAAAACCGGGCCAGGCAACCCGGAGCCAATCAGGCACATCATTTCTACATTACTCAGTTCGAACAGGCGCTTTTCGATAGGAACCGGGCTGACAAACTTCCCTTTGGCTGTCTTGAACGTATCATTCTTACGCCCATTGATAGTGAGGTAACCTTCGCTGTCGAGTTCACCGATATCACCAGTATGGAGCCAACCGTCAACCAGGGATTCATTTGAAGCGTCTTCATTTTTGTAATATCCGGAGAACAAACCGCCACCTTTGACCAGCACCTCTCCATCACCGGCGATTTTCAGCTCAATACCCGGGCCGGCGTTACCAACTGTACCGATTTTGTCTGCGCGGAAAGGGTAGTTCAGTGTGGTATAGGCATAGGCTTCGGTCATGCCCCATGCTTCGGTAATGTTAAGGCCAATTTTGCGGTACCACTCCAAAAGCCCGGCAGATACTGGGGCAGAGCCACAACCCAGTACACGCGCTTTATCAAGGCCCAAGCCATCTGCGAGCTTTTTCTTTATCAAGCCACTGACAAACGGAATTTTCAGCAGCAGGTTGAGTTTGGCCTCCGGCAGTTTTTCCTGAATGCGTTGTTCAAACAGCGTCCACAGGCGAGGAACGGAGATAAACAACGTCGGCCGTTGCATCTTCACATCGTCGATAAAGGTATCGAGAGATTCAGGGAAGGCAGTAGGGACGCCGCCCATCATTGCACTGCCCATGATGTAAACACGCTCGGTAATGTGTGCCAGCGGCAGGTAGGAGAACAAACGGTCATTTTCCTGGATACCGATATGGTCAATCAGACGTTGTACAGACCACGCATATGCGCCGTAGCTAAGCATCGCACCCTTGGGCAGCCCGGATGTACCAGATGTATAAACGATAGACATCAAGTCTTCATCACGGTGCGAAGGGCGCTCAGCACTTGCCGGATGCGCAGCTACCAGATCATTCCACTGGTGTTGACAAGTTGCAGTCGGGTAGGGAAATGCAATAGTGATCAGGTCGGGAAACTGGCGCAATGACGTCTCAATTGCAGTGGTGTCGTCCAATTTACCGATAAAAACAGCTTTGGATTCACTGTGGGAGAGTACGTGGTCTATGGTGTCTGAGCCTGCTGTAGGGAATACTGGCACACTGATGTAGCTACCAAGCTGCATGGCGAGATCTGCGATAAACCATTCTGCACAGTTTTTTGAAATAAGGGCCACTTTGTCACCGGGGACCAGTCCTTTATTCAAAAGTGCCGAAACCATACTGAGTGCCTGGTCGACAACCTGGGCGTAGGTAAAGTCTTTAAACTCCCGGTTGATAATCTGTCGCAGGAATACCTCGTCACCACGTTCAACTGCCCATTTGAGCATCTGTTGATAGGGTTTGGGTTGGGTCATGCTGTCCCCCTTGAGAGCGAAGTAAGAATAGAGTGTCGTTATAAATTAAGTGTTATTGAAATGTTAACGTACAGTTAGAGCATTTACTCCGTCAAGTGTTGGACGGATTTCATATGCGAATACTTGATACAGGTAACTCTTTGAACAAGTCTAGTAAATCATTTGAAAATAATATGTTAACCACATCAGATCGTGACCGAGATTCTGCTTGCAAATCAGGCAAATTGTGTCTTTTTGTAAAAATTGATCTGGCTCATTAAGCGGCTAAATAAAAGTTGAGCAGTTAAAGCATGTGTTGAAGGATTCAAAAAAAATTGAATAATGGTCTTGAACGTCACTACACGAAGCAACGAGAGTGTTTATGAACAATTCTTTAGTACTCGTCCTGAACTCAGGCAGCTCATCTTTGAAGTTTGCACTGATGGAAGCTGAAACAGGGAATACAGTGTTATCAGGTCTGGGAGAGTGCTTTGGCCTCGACGAGGCTCGTGTCAGCTGGAAACTTCACGGAGAGAAGTCAGAAGTAAATCTTAAGCCGGGTGAGAGCCACCACCAACAGGCTGTTGACCTGATTGTTGGCCTTATCCAGGCTGAAAAACTCAGTGACAAAGTGGTTGCCATTGGCCACCGTGTTGTTCACGGCGGAGAATGCTTTACCAAAGCAACTCTGATCGATAACGATGTGCTGGAACAAATCGATGCTTTGTCAGATTTAGCCCCACTTCATAACCCATCTCACGTACTCGGAATTAAAGCAGCACAAAACGCCTTCCCTGGATTGCCACAGGTTGCAGTATTCGATACCGCTTTCCACCAAAGCATGCCGAAGAAAGCTTATACCGGTGCTATCGACAGCGAGCTTTACAGCAAGTACGGTATCCGCCGTTACGGTTTTCACGGTACCAGTCACTACTATGTAAGCCGAGAAGCTGCCCGACAGTTGGGCAAGCCGGTAGAGCAGTGCAGCTTTATCTCTGTTCACCTCGGTAATGGTGCCTCTGTTTGTGCCATCAACAACGGTGAGAGCGTTGATACCTCAATGGGCTTCACACCGCTAGCAGGCCTGATGATGGGCACGCGTTCCGGTGATCTGGACCCAGGTATCATCGAGTTCCTGCTGAAAAAAGGCTGGGAACCAGAGCAGGTATTTGAAAGCCTGAACAAGAAATCCGGCTTCCTCGGTGTATCTGGCCTGACTTCTGATGCCCGCGGTATTGTCGAAGCGATGGAGCAGGGACACGAAGGCGCGAAACTGGCTTATGAGCTGTTCTCATACCGTGTTGCCAAGTACATCGGTTCTTACATGATCCCATTGGATCATTTGGATGCAATCATCTTTACCGGTGGCATTGGCGAAAACTCACTGCCAATTCGCCGTGAAATCCTGAAGAACCTGCGTCTGCTGGGCTTTGTCGAAGATAAAAAAGGCAATGAAGATGCGCGCTTCGGTAACGCTGGCATTATTGCCAAGTCAGAAATGCTGAATGCCGTAGCTATGGTTATTCCAACCAACGAAGAACTGGTTATCGCTCAGCAGGCAGCAGAGCTGGCAAAATAACCTTATAAGAAAAGTTGATGAAGGCCGCTTGTGAAAACAGGCGGCCTTTTTTGCAAAACCCAATCCTTCGATAACAGCAGACTATATTCTCTATTGCATTCGGTACTTCTGTATCAGCCCAATTCTCCAGCCATACTGGTTGTCACTAAGCAACTAAGTCGAACAACGGACGAGGCTTTATATTTAAAGTTTGCCTTAATCTACTTGTTCAATATCCGCTCTCACGATAACCAAATTTCTCCCGCTTCAAGAAAAGTCGAAATGTTATTGAAATGATCTATATTTTAACAAAATGTGATCGATGTCGAAGATGTTACAAAATGTTACCGGTAACATCGAAAATGTTATCGGTAACATCAATAACAAGTTAATTGAGAAAAGGACTAACTCATGAAGGACACATTGAAAACTCTGACTGCCTCAACAGCTTTGTCTCTACTTTCATTTTCAGCAATAGGTGCTGATTTCAACTTTAAATTTCAATCTAGTGATCCATCAGGCGATAAAAACTTTCAGGTTCAGGAAGAATGGACTGAGCGCGTTGAAAAAATGTCTGGAGGTAGAATTGAAATAGATATTTTGCCAGTTGGAGCGGTGGTAAAACATACAGAAACATTAGATGCCATATCATTGGGGATTATTGATGGGCATGTAACAGCAACGGGCTACTTCTCGGGAAAAGATCCTGCATTTGGACTCATTGGGAATATGGTTGGTGCTTGGTCTGATACACGTCAATTACTCCAATACATTAACTACGGTGGTGGATTTGAACTGATGACCGAACTCTACGCACCTTACGGAGTGAAATATATTGGAGGTTCAACAACCGGTGTAGAAGCGTTTGTATCAAAGGTGCCGTTGAATGGGGTGGCTGATCTTAAAGGTTTAAAGCTTAGGGCTCCTGAGGGTTTGGTTCAGCAAGTCTTTGCTGCTGCAGGTGCAGCTCCGGTAAACCTTCCAGGTTCAGAGGTGTTTACTGGATTGAGTAAAGGGGTCATTGATGCCGCAGACTACACTGTTTTCTCGACTAACCATAATGCGGGCATGAATGATGTGGCAACTCACCCAGTTCAACCAGGTTTCCATTCACTTCCGACTATCGATATTTCAATGAGTCAGAAGAAATGGGATCAATTGCCTGATGACCTAAAACAAATCTTAACGGTGTCAGTACGTGATTTTGCTCAGGATATTACAACTCAACTTCGTATCGCAGATCAACAAGCCGTGAAACAGGCGCGACAGAATCCCAAAATCACAATTCATGATTGGTCAATGGAAGAACGAAAAAAGTTTAGACAGATTGCTATGGGGGAATGGGAGAAATTTGCCGAACGATCTCCCAATGCAAAGAAAGTATATCAGTCTATTACGTCTTACCTTAAAGACGCGGGTCTTCTATAAATTATCCTAAATAGGGAGGCACTTACTTGCCTCCCAGCACTACGGCTTGATATATATGAAAAAATTAAAACAAAGTAGGGTAGAAAGACCCTTAAATATTTTGGATAAATTGATTATTAAGATAAGTGAGTTTTTTAGCTTGTTGTTTATTTTTACTGTGATAATTTCTTTCTACGAAGTGTTAAATCGTTATGTTTTCAATTCACCAACGATTTGGGTTCATGAGACTGCATCTTTTATAGGTGGTTCCCTATTTGTGATTGGTGGTTCTTATGCACTGGCCACTAACAAACATGTTCGAGTAGTACTGATTTACGATGCGGTTTCATCCAAAACTAGACATTATCTGAATATTTTTCATCATCTTTCTGGGATGCTATTCAGTGGTCTACTCATTTATGCCGCTTATCATATGGTCGGAAATTCATGGTATGCCCCGTGGGGGGAATTTAGATTAGAAACATCGGGAACAGCGTGGAATCCACCATATCCTGCGTTACTTAAAGGTCTGATTTTTGGAGCGGTTATTTTAATGTTTATTCAGTTTCTATTGCACCTAATTAATGAGCTTAAAGAGTTTGTGGAGGATAATAATGATTGATTTATCTTCTATCAGACACGTGTTAAGCAGACATGCTTTTCTGCCATTGATAATCGGATTAGTTACTCTAGGTTTTGCTATCGGTTTATTTAACATAGATAAGAAATTATTTGATTTATCCTCAATAGGAATTGGTTACGGCAGCCTCTTGATGTTGCTTTTAATGGTAGTGTTGCTTCTAACAGGGATGCAGTTAGCTTTTGTTACAGGTTTGGTTGCTCTTATTTTTACCCTAGGATGGTTTGGTGTTGACGCACTACCATTGATTACTAGCCGAATATATAGCTTCGTAAACAGTTATGTTTTTCTTGCTGTACCAATGTTCGTTCTGATGGCAGCAATGCTCGACCGCTCCGGAATCGCCAGAGATTTATTTGATGCAATGAAGAGTCTGGGACGAAAAATTAGAGGTGGCGTAGCAGTACAGACCTTGATTGTTGCACTTGTTCTAGCATCAATGTCAGGCGTTATCGGAGGTGAGACTGTGCTGCTAGGTATTATTGCGTTACCACAAATGTTGAGGTTAGGTTACGACCGTAAATTGGCTATTGGAACAACGTGCGCCGGGGGTGCGCTTGGTACGATGTTACCACCAAGCATAGTATTAATTATATATGGCCTTTCAGCATCCGTATCAATAGGGGATTTGTTTAAGTCTGCATTCTTACCGGCATTTATACTAGGAGCATTTTACATCATTTACGTTCTTGTGCGTTGCAAAATTAACCCGAATCTTGCACCTCTACCTTCAGATGACGAATTAGCGGTAGATACGCAAAAGGAACAAAACTATTTCAAGGCATTGTTTTTTCCTCTTTTAGCGGTAGTTACGGTGTTAGGTAGCATCTACACCGGAATTGCTTCTGTAACCGAAGCGTCAGCTTTGGGTGTCGTCGGAATCGCTTTAAGCGCAGCCATCAGAAAAGAATTAAATTGGATAATGCTGAAAGAGTCTGCCATTGCTACCATGCAAACATGTGGAATGATTATATGGATAGGCATTGGAGCTTCTGCGTTGGTCGGAGTTTACAATCTGATGGGGGGCATTGAATTTGTCGAGCAAACCATAATGGCCTTAAGTGGCGGTGACGCCATGACTACGTTGCTGATCATGATGGTCATTTTGTTTGTACTCGGTATGTTTTTAGACTGGGTTGGAGTGGCACTTTTAACCATGCCTATATTCGTACCAATTATTACCGGACTCGGCATGGATCCGGTATGGTTTGGAGTGGTTTTTTGCCTGAATATGCAAGTGGCATTTTTATCACCACCGTTTGGTCCAGCTGCATTTTATTTGAAATCTGTTGCACCAAAAGATATTAGTTTGGGAGAGATATTTTCTTCCCTCTTACCATTTATTGTATTGCAAATTTCAGTGCTTTCTCTTGTTATAGTCTTCCCAGAATTGGCTCTTTGGTGGAAATGACATAAGTGACAAGTTCAAGTATTAGTTATTTCACAACTACAGACTGGATCAGGGATTTATATCAATGGATGATAAAAAAATATTAGTTATGGGGGTGTCAGGCTGTGGGAAAAGTCTTATCGGAAGTGCGCTTGCTGAGGCGTTGGGATTCCAGTTTTTCGACGGAGATGATTACCATCCAAAAGAAAACGTGGAGAAAATGCGTAACGGTATTCCACTTTTAGATGAAGACCGTATTGGCTGGCTCAAGACACTTAATCTTATCCTTAATATGGAAAATGAAGTGGTGATAGCATGTTCTGCACTCAAACCCCAATACAGAGATATCTTACGAGACGGAAACGAAAATTTGACCGTTGTTTACCTTCAAGGTGAGTTTGAAACCATTTGGCGGCGATATCAGAAAAGAAATGATCATTTTTTTAATGGCTACGAAATGTTGAAGAGCCAGTTTGCTACATTGGTTGAACCTAGTGTCGAAGAAGATGCTCTGTTTATTGATATCAGTTGCTCTCCAGAAAAAATATTAGAAAACATATTAAAGAAACTGAACGAAAATTAAGATGTTGATTTAAGGAAATATATATGTCTTTATCTTTTGCCAATATAGCCATAGTGGGGCTGGGAGTAATTGGAAGAAACCTTGCATTAAATTTATTGGATAACCAATATGATGTGGTAGGTTTTGACCTGAATACTACACTTGTCGACAAAACGCTTACAGACTCATTGAAATTGAACCGAGGGTGTTTTTTAAAAGCAAAGTCTCTAAAAGATGTATTGTCTAAGCTGAGAGCTCCCCGGGTAATTGCACTTTCAGTTCCTGCAGGAAAAGCGATTGAGAATGTGATTGATGAACTGCTAAAAGAAGGGCTCACCTCTGATGACATTGTGATAGATACCGGCAATAGCCTATGGACGGACAGCGTTGAACGAGGTAAAAAATACCTTGGAAAGCTTACATTTTTTTGTACTGCAGTCTCTGGTGGTGAAATGGGGGCTCGTTTTGGACCCTCTTTGATGGCGAGCGGCAATGCTATTGCCTGGCAACAGATAAAACCTATGTGGGAATCAATTTCTGCGAAGGTAGATTCATATGGTCAACCGGTTCCTACGGGTAGTGAAGGGGAACCATGTGCTGCTTACATTGGTCCCGAAGGCGCTGGTCATTATGTGAAAATGGTTCACAATGGTATCGAGTATGCAGATATGCAACTCATCTGTGAGGCCTACCAATATTTGCGCCAAGTTCTCAACTTATCAGCTCATGAGATTGGAAATATATTTAAAAAATGGAATACAGGTGTCCTCAATAGTTATCTTATGGAAATTAGTGTGGATATCCTCCAACAGGTAGATCCAAAGACTAAGACACCCCTTGTGGATATGATTTGCGATATAGCTGGTCAGAAAGGGACTGGTCTATGGAGTGCTGTTGAGAGTTTACAAGTCGGTTGTCCAGCTCCAACAATTACACAGGCTGTTTTTGCACGATCATTAAGTGGATTAAAAGTTCAGCGAATGAAAGTGGCTAATTCCATAGATGTAGTTATTGAGTCTTCATTTGAAATTGATAAAACTAATGCGATCGAACAATTACATGATGCGCTTTACTGTTCCAAACTGTGCGCTTATGCTCAAGGTTTTAATCTGATGAAAATGACAGCAAGTGAACAGGGATGGGAACTTGATTATGCTGCAATAGCGAAGATATGGCGAGCAGGGTGTATTATTCGTGCTGTTTTCTTGCAGTCAATTGCTGAGGCCTATGTGAAAAACCCAAGTTTGGATAGCCTTTTGCTGGATCCCTTTTTCAGTGAAGAGCTGTTTAATCGACAGCTTAATTGGCGAAGAACTGTTGCTAGTGCCAATTTACTTGGAGTCAGCTGTGCAGGTCTCAGCTCTGCGTTAAATTATTTTGATGCATTCTGCAGTAAGAAACTACCATCAAACTTGTTGCAAGCTCAGAGAGACTATTTTGGTTCACATACATATTCGCGAATTGATCATCCTGAGGAACAAAAGTTCCACTTCCTTTGGAGTGAGTCATCGCGAAAAGAAGTTTATATTTAGTCATTTTTCTAACTGGCTGATACCCGGCCTAAAACATATTTTTCATTTTGACTTGAATGTCACTACCTAGAAATAGAGATTAATCAGTTGTCAATATGATTAACATTTTGAACGAGTGCAGGGAAATTGGAGTGACTTTGGAAAATGGTGATTAAAAAGAAACGACCAACATTGCAGGATGTTGCCGATTTAGTAGGCGTCACTAAGATGACGGTCAGTCGTTATCTGCGTGACCCAACGCTGGTGTCCAAGTCACTACAAGTGAAAATTGATCAAGCTGTTGAAGAGTCGGGTTATATCCCCAATCGAGTGCCAGATATTTTGTCCAAAGCAAAGAGCAATGCTATCGGCGTATTAGTCCCATCGTTAACTAATCAGGTTTTTGCTGAAGTTATCCGTGGTATCGAGAGCATCACTGAACCTGCCGGATATCAAACAATGCTGGCTCACTATAGTTATAGTGAAATGCTAGAAGAAAAAAGTATTGCCTCTTTGCTGTCATACAATGTAGATGGTGTGATCCTCTCAGAATCTTTCCATACAGAAAAAGTGAGGAAAATGATACAAACTACAGGTGTACCAGTCGTCGAGATAATGGATACAGTTTCGCCCCCAATAGACCAAGCTGTTGGACTAGACAACCAAGCTGCTGCAAAAGAGATGACAAAAGCAATGATAGAAAAGAAACGACGAAAAATCGTTTATTTTGCAGCTCGGATGGACGTACGAACTCGTTTAAAAATGCAAGGGTATGAAGAAGCGATGCTAGAACACAATTTGCTTCCTATTAGCTTACAGACAGAGGAAGCATCTTCTTTTACACTTGGGACGAAGTTACTTCATCGTATGATTGATAAATATCCCGAGGCCGACGGAATATTCTGTACCAACGATGATCTAGCCGTTGGAGCGACATACGAGTGCCATAGGCTGGGAATAAAAGTTCCCCATGACATTGGGATTGCCGGATTTCATGGTTTAGACATCAGTCGGGTTATGGTACCAAAGCTTGCGACTGTAATTACTCCCAGAGAGCGGATAGGGCAAGTAGCAGCACAAGAATTACTAGCTCGCCTTAAAGGTAAGAGGATAACCCAACGTGTTTTTGACTTGGGATTTGAGATCTCATTTGGAGAAAGCTTGTAACTTGTTGTTTATTAAATTACAAAAACTGTTTGAATTGCTGTAAACCAAACAAGCGGCTAATTGTAATACTCAAAAACACTTTCATATAGGGAAAATTGAAACAAAGCCAACCAACAGGAATTTTTACATTACCCATGCCCAACCTTCTGAGCAAGATCCCCCAATTCATCCCGGACGAAATTTTTGAAGACATTGTTTCTACTCAAAATATACGCATTGAGCGGATTATCTCCCATGGACAAAGTACTGTGGAAGGTGAATGGTACGATCAGGATGATAACGAATGGGTGTTGGTACTTTCAGGATACGGAATCATTGAGTTTGATGACGGGCGCAAGGTGCGACTGAATCATGGGGATTACATCAACATCAACGCCCACGAGCGACACCGGGTCATTGAGACGGCGCCGGACGAAATAACGGTATGGCTGGTAGTGTTTTATCGTTAACCGGTGAGGCTGTTTGTAGTTTCGGCCAGAAACCGACGTTGCGCCGGCTTCTGAAATTTACACCAGACCTTTGTATTGAGGTTTTTACAACAACGATGCAAGGTGCTCAGAGAATTCCGGTGTTCTCAGGTAACCATACGATTTGTGTTCGTTGTTCGGGTAGTCATTACAGACCAGAATGTCTTTTACACCAATCTTGGTACTGTTTGCCTCGTAATCATCGGCAAGGTGGGTATCCAGGCAGACAAAATCTCCGGGGTCTGAAAAATTTACCCAGCTTGCCCTCACACAGGAAGGGGTTCTGAGCCGGTTATGGGTGTTGATAATATTGCCTTGGACAGCGGAAATACCCAACGGCGAGCCTAATGTAATCCAATGTTCAAGTTGGAAATCTTTCACTTGGTTATCACGGCCCAATTTACGAAGAACCTCGTAGGCGACAATGGTGCCCATGGAATGAGAAACCAGGATGATTTCATTGTCCTTGTTTTCCACCAACACATCGCGCAGGCGGTTGTCGACACTTGTTTTAAAAGTGGGCTGTGAATAGTACTTACCCAAATCTTTCAGCATTTTCTTGGCGATTTTACGTGCCAGTGTGGAAAACACCTTACTGTGTTCTTCCAGCCAGTCGATAGGGGTATCGAACCAGTTTGTGGCGGTACGGCGCAAGCGATCAATCAACCCAAGCTTGTAGCGCCGGATGCTGCCGGGTTCAGCTTTCAAATAAGGTTCTTCATTGTCACTATCAGCAACCGGGCCATTGGTATAGTGAAGATCAGCGTAATAAACCATTTCTACTTTCACGCCTTTTAGGGAGGGCAGAGTAGTACTATGCAACAATCCCTCATTGATGGCGCTTTTCCAGCCTGCGGTCAGGGTTTCAATGTCCGGTTTTTGTGAGCGTCCGTGAATCAGAACAATAACTTTTGCCATGGTATTTCCCTCTTATCGATTTCTGTTTTTCTCCCTTTTGAAAACGGTAATGACTGAGCTTGGAATGACACCCGCCACGTAATCCCCTTGAGAGTGATTTCGTAAAGTGAGCTGGGATTAACGCAGTTTCAATCGGCAGTTTGCGATGAGCTTCCAAAAAGGACAGTTAAAAGATAGGAACGATGAATAAGTACGCCGCTTAAAGGGCGGGAATGGTCAGTCTTTTGCCATGTGTGGTGAGTTGGGGGCAACTGGTTCTTGCTTACACAAAAAAGCCGCATTGAGAAATGCGGCCATGTAGCAAATTACCGGTATGCAGTTTTAAGCCTGGCTCGAGTTAGATGTGCGAGCTTTGCCGTTGTTTGGCCGGCGCTGTGGCTTCCGGGATGGCCTGGCGTTGCCACCTGTGTTTTCGCGGTTTTCACTGCTGGCAGCCCGACCGGCGTTGTTATTGCGGTTTGCACTGCGGTTCTGGTTACCACGGTTTTGACCATTGCTGCCTGAACGGTTTTTGTCGTCAAAGCGGCGTGGTTTGTTTGAAGCAGGTTTTGGTCCCTGGCTATTGTCAGCGTTATTTGCTGAACCGTTCACCTTTGGCTTTTTAGGCTTCTTCGGTTTCTTTGGTTTAATAGGGCGGGTATCCAGTTTTGACTCAGGCAGGGCGGTAGTTGGTTTGAAACCGTCCAGATCGATGCGTGGCAGTACCTGCTTAATCAGTCGTTCAATACCAAACAGCTCGCTTGCTTCTTCAGCGCACACCAGAGAAACAGCCATACCCACCTCACCTGCACGACCGGTGCGGCCAATACGGTGCACATAGTCTTCAGACACGTGTGGCAGGTCGAAGTTCACAACCTGTGGCAGTTGGGGAATGTCGATACCACGCGCAGCGATGTCTGTTGCTACCAATACACGAACATTGCCAGACTTAAAATCAGCCAGGGCTTTGGTACGTGCACCCTGGCTCTTGTCACCATGGATTGCTGCCGCGGTGATATCGTTAGCGTGCAGGAAACGGGCAAGACGGTTTGCACCGTGTTTAGTGCGGCTGAATACCAGAACCTGTTGCCAGTTGCCGTCGTGGATCAGCTTCGCCAGCATGGCTGATTTCTTCTTTTTGTCAGCCGGGTAGATACATTGTTCAACAGTGCGGGCAGTCGAGTTGGCCGGTGTCACCGAAATTTCGACCGGGTTGTTCACCAGGCCTTTTGCCAGTTGGCGGATGTCGTCTGAGAAAGTGGCCGAGAACATCAGGTTCTGGCGCTGTTTTGGCAGCAGATCAAGGATCTTGCGGATATCTCGGATAAAGCCCATATCCAACATGCGGTCAGCTTCATCCAGTACCAGTACTTCAAGCTGTGAGAACTTAATCGCATTCTGGCTGTACAGGTCAAGCAAGCGGCCAGGGGTGGCAACGAGGATGTCACAGCCCTTGCGAAGGTTCATCATCTGCGGGTTGATTTTTACACCGCCGAATACCACCGTGGAGCGCAGTCGCATGTGGCGGCTGTAGTTCACCACATTTTCATGAATCTGTGCGGCAAGCTCACGGGTTGGGGTAAGGATCAGAGCGCGGATATGGTTGCTTTTAACACGGGGCCCATCGCTTAGCCTCTCCAGGATTGGAAGGGTGAACCCGGCTGTTTTGCCGGTTCCGGTCTGGGCTGCTGCCATGACATCGTTTCCGTCAAGGATGGCAGGAATGGCCTGTGCCTGAATGGGGGAAGGCGTGGTGTATTCCTGTTCTTCAATCGCTTTCAGGATAGGAGCAGAAAGGCCTAACGAGGTAAAACCCATGTTTTTAATTCTCTGTTGGTTACAGCGAGGGAGGCAAGCCGAGAGGTTCGGTAGGTGCTTCCGGGAAGAAAGTCCGCCATTCTGAGGCTTTTGGGCTGGGGCTTCAATCAATAGTTTTTACTGTCGCGGTTCTGCTTAAAGGCATTGAACAGTATGAATGGGTGTTTGGTTGAGCATAAATGCAGTTAAAACAGGAGATTGCCAGTCAAAATAGTGACCGGTTCTGCAATTTTGTGATGATTTCCGTTATCGGAACGCGTTGTTTTATACGGTCGGAATATGCTTTCAAAAGAGATGCCTAACGATTTGCAGTGTGGGTGACAATGAAAATTAAGCCTTTACCTCCGATGAATAGCCTTATTGCATTTGAAGCTGCTGCTAGGCATCTGAGTTTTACCTTGGCTGCGACGGAACTGCATGTCACCCAGGGAGCAATCAGTCGCCAGGTAAAGCATCTGGAAGAGTATCTTGGGATCGAACTGTTTTCCCGTGCTAACCGGGGTATTTATCTGACCCCCTCAGGCCTTCAGTATTATCAGAATATCAACCGGGCATTGTGGGATGTGGCGCAGGCTACCGGAGAGATAAAACGCTGGCAGGGCGATCAGCAAGTGACAGTAGCGACAACAAATGCGATTGCCTCTCTCTGGTTGCTTCCGAAAGTTGCGCAGTTCCAAAGTGAAAATGAAGACATTGATTTGCGGATACTTGCGTCGGATTACGCTGTCGACCTTCGCCGGTTAGATTGCGATTTTGCGCTGTTTTATTTTCGCCATCCACCCCAGGGAATGGACTCGACTGTTCTGTTCCCGGAAGAAGTCTTCCCGGTTTGTAGCCCCGGTTACCTTGAGCGCCTCGGCGAGATGGGATCGCCTGAGGACGTATTCAGCAAAACGTTGCTTTGTCTGGATGAATCCCAACGGGATTGGGTTAACTGGCCGGATTGGTTCAGCGCGGTCGGGCTTCCCAATGTCCCCCCGCGAAGCCGGATGAATATTAACAACTATCCAATGCTTCTTCAGGCGGCGATTAACGGGCAGGGGATAGCACTTGCGTGGGGCTCGCTGGTGGACACTTATCTGCAAAATGGCGAATTGGTTCGGCCCGTTGACCAGGTGCTAATTTCAGACTCCAATTTCCTGATGCTTGAACCAAGAAACCGTGGTGTTGTGCCCTCCGGTGTTAAGCGCTTCCGTAAATGGATGTTGGAACAGATACCTCAGAAGGTCGGCAACAAGGGGTTGCGCATGTCCTGACGCAAAACACAAGATGCGTCATTGTCATGCTTAAAAACGACATTGCTGGTTTTGGGGAGATTTATATAGTTTTTGCGTCAATTTAAATCATTGAATTAAAGCAATAAAATCATCCCTTGTCATCCATGATAAAAACTCATGAATGGAAGGCGAGAAAGTCGTTTGTCGGTTTTCAGTCGCATGACCCATATTTTCCGTTAATTGAGGCCAAACAGGCCAGTTCAAGTCTGTGTTTTAGTTTCACGGAGAGTATGTCATGGAAAGAACCGGTGATTCCCGCATTCCTTTAAAGCAAATCGAAGGCGTGTTGCAGCCCATCAGCGAAGCACATGGAATGCCCAACGATGCCTACACAAGTGATGTCTATTTTGCTTTCGAGCGAGACAACGTATTCGGCCCTTCCTGGACCTGCATCGGATTTGCTGGGGATCTACCCCAAAATGCTTATGTGAAGCCGGTTGATTTTATGGGGCTTCCGCTTCTTATCATCCGCAATCGGGAAGGTGAGATTCAGGTATTCCATAATGTTTGCAGCCACCGGGGAATGAAGCTGGTAAAAGAGGCCGGTGAACTGAAGGGAATGATTTGTTGTCCCTACCACTCATGGGCGTATGACCTTAACGGCAAGCTGGTGGGTACACCGCATATCGGCGGAATGAACCAACACCGCGATGAGCGATTCCGTTGTGAAAAACATGGTCTGAAACCGCTTCGAACAACGGTCTGGATGGGATTGGTTTTTGTTAATCTTTCCGGAGAGGCTGAACCTTTTGAAGACTTTATTCTCCCGCTGGCGCAGCGTTGGAAAGCGTTTGTTGGCGAGAATGGCCTGGATTTGATGCGCCAGAGCGAGGCCGGAGAAAACCTAGAAATTGAAGTGGCATGTAACTGGAAGCTTGCTGTGGAGAACTACTGCGAAGCGTACCATCTGCCCTGGGTCCATCCTTCTCTTAATACCTACTCGCGCCTTGAAGACCACTACAACATTATGTTTGGGGACAGTTTCGCCGGGCAGGGGAGCTTAGCCTACAACCTTTCGGATACTGCTGGCACTCAGCTGCCTGTATTTCCAGCCTGGCCCCGCGACAAAATCCGACATGCTGAATATGTCGCGTGTTTCCCTAATGTGCTCCTTGGTATTCAGGCGGATCACGCGTTTGCCATGGTGGTGGAGCCGAAAAGCTCAGGAAAAAGCGTTGAACACCTACGCATTTTTTATGTCGGTGATGAAGCCATTAGTGACAGGTATGCCGATTGCCGGGCTGCTACGCTGGAATCATGGCGGGTGGTATTTGGCGAGGACATTTCTGCCGTTGAAGGGATGCAGATGGGGCGGCAATCTCCCGGTTTTGGGGGCGGTGCATTTTCTCCAGAAATGGACTTGCCGACGCATTTTTTCCAAAAGTGGCTGGCTACCCGGGTGAAAACGGCGTTGGAGAATATTGAATGAAACACTACCTCAATTTTATTGACGGTAAATGGCGCGATTCTGAATCGATACTGACAGTAAACAATCCTGCTACCGGAGAGCCATACGCGACCATTGCGCTGGCAGGCATAGACGACGCAGAGCAGGCAATGTCTGCGGCGCAAAAGTGTGTTGAAAGTGGTTCGATGACAAAAGTGCGCCCGGCAATGCGTTCAGGATGGATGTTAAAAGCTGCGGTGGCAATCCGGGATATTGCTGATGATGCTGCGCTTGTGCTTTGCCGGGAGAATGGAAAAACGCTGGCAGACGCCAAGGATGAATTCCTCGAAGCTGCACGGTACTTTGAATATTACGCCGGGTTGGCAGACAAAATCGAAGGTACGTCGGTGCCGCTCGGTGACGGATATATCAACTTTACCGAATATCTGCCCTTTGGTGTGTCTGTACAAATTGTACCCTGGAATTTTCCTGTGTCTATTTGTGCTCGCTCTCTGGCTCCGGCACTGGCTGCCGGAAATGCGGTAGTCGTGAAGTCACCGGAGCTGTCACCACTGGCAATGACAATGTTATTCAATGCGATTCTGGATGCCGGGTTTCCAAGTGGGGCATTGCAGCTTATTTGTGGTGAGGGTAAAGAGGTTGGCGCGCACCTGGTGAGGCATTGTTTGACAGATCAAATTGTGTTTACCGGATCGGTGGCAACAGGCAAACGGATATTGGCGGATTCAGCATCAAGCGTCACCCCTTCAGTGATGGAATTAGGTGGAAAATCAGCGGCTGTTGTATTGGAAGACGCAGACCTTTCCAACCTAATTCAAAGCGTAAAAACCGGTATTTTTTTTAACGCCGGGCAGGTATGTTCAGCCATGTCCCGGTTGGTCGTCCACGAAAGCCGGTATGAAGAAATAAAACGCGCTGTAACGGAACTTGCTTCCGGTCTCTCTATCGGCCACGGGGAGCATCAACCAGATATCACACCGCTGATTTCAAGGGAACAGCAAACCCGGGTATTACAGATGATAGACAAAGCACGGGACGATGGAGCGAACGTTCTGACAGGCGACGCAGCTCTGGACACAAACGGCTTTTTTGTATTACCGACCGTGATAGAAGCTACCCCTGAATTGGATATCGCCCGGCAGGAAATTTTTGGGCCGGTTATTGTCATTATGCCGTTCAAATCTGAACAGGAAGCCATTGGCATTGCAAACGGAACCGAGTTTGGGCTTGTCGCCGGAGTTTTCGGTGAAAATCTGAATGACGCTCTCCGCGTTGCCCGGCAACTCCGGGGGGGACAGGTTTTCGTCAATGAGTGGTTTGCCGGTGGCGTGGAGACGCCGTTTGGAGGGGTAGGGTTATCCGGGTTTGGGCGAGAAAAGGGACAGGAAGCGATCTTCGGTTATGTCCAAACCCGCAGTACAACAGTTCGGATTGCGGAATCCGGGAGAACTGATGATTCGTCTGCCGAATGATGACAATTGCTGCGGGTGGTATGACGTTTTGCCCTCTCCGGATGACCCCGTCCGGCTTCAGGGTAATCAAAAAGCGGACTACGTAGTTATTGGTGCAGGTTTTGCCGGGTTGTCAGCAGCAAGGCGTCTTGGCGAACTCAAACCCGAGGCTCGGATCTCCCTGATTGATGCCCAACGCATTGGTGAAGGTGCATCCGGACGGAACTCCGGCTTTGTTATAGATCTTCCCCACAAGTTTGCGCTGGAACATCCGGATACGTCTCACAAGTTGAAGTTGCTGAACCTTAACCGGACTGCGATTGCAATGCTTGAGCATTGGGTTAGGAAATATGGCATTCATTGCCAGTGGTCCCCGGCGGGGAAATACCAGGCCGCGGTAGGAAGCCGGGGGGAGGCGTTTCTCGACCATTTCGAAACCCTGCTTCAGGCATTGTGTGAACCCTATCGGCATGTTGCGAACAGGGAACTGTCGTCTGTGCTGGGAACAGATTATTACTCATGCGCAATCTATACATCCGGCAGTTACCTTATGCAGCCGGCAGCTTTGGTGCGCGGGCTTGCTGAATCATTACCTGAAAACATTGATGTTTATGAACAGTCGCCGGTTCACCGGATCGAAAAAGCTGGGTGGCATTCTGCTGGCAAAACCCATTGGAAAATCAGCGGCGAAAATGGAAGCCTGTCGTCGCCGAATATATTGTTGGCAACGAGTATTTTTACCCGCGAATTTGGCTACCTGAAAAACCGGATGCTGCCGGTAATGACGTTTGCAAGTTGGACTCGCCCGCTCACTGACAGTGAAATGGATCGCTACAACGGACAGTTGGACTGGGGTTTAACACCGGCTGATCATGCCGGTACAACGGTCAGGATGACCGCAGACCGGCGGCTAATTATTCGCAACACCTACCAGCATGTTTCCAGCTATGGTGCCAGCATCAGTGACCAATTTCGGACAAAGGTAAAAGCCAACCACCGGCAGGCATTCGAAGCGCGTTATCCGGCATTGCGGGATGTTCCCTTTACCCACACATGGGGAGGGACTTACGCCATATCTCGAAATTTCACTAACTTCTTTGGCCAACTGGATGAGGGTGTTTATGCCACCGCCTGTGACAACGGAGTAGGTGCTGCTTGGGGGACAATATCAGGAACACTGCTGGCTGATTTCGCGATAGGAGCAGACTCAGCATTGCTCGAAGACATCAGGCAAGTTACAGGTATGCCCAGCTTGAATCCTCCGGAGCCGATATTGGGTATTGGAGTAAAAACACGTATCCGGCTCGCCAAATGGCAAAGCCGGAGTGAGATTTAGCTGAAGGCCAACAGGCTGTGAAGCATGGCAGAAATCAATGAATTGGTCTTGGAGAGCACTCATGTGGTTGTCACTTGGCATAAAAACTCAAAAACAACCGTGCGGTATCGTTGGCGAGCATACGCGATTCCTCGCCTTCAATCGGGGCTTTGGCGCCAATAAGCTGAGGCCAGAAAGCAGCGCCTTTAATCAAGTTGTGGAGTTGGGAAAGGGCCTTTAACAGATCATTGATGTCCAGAGTGCCGGCTTCCGTTTGCTGCTTCAACCAGACATAGAGCGCAGTGTCTTCTTTACTCATTTGGTTTATCTGCTCCTGGAGTTCTTCCGGTTTAAACAGAAAGTGTCCAAAAGCCACCTTGGCCATATCCAGGTAGGAAGGCTGGGCAAAAACGTTGATTTCCTGCAGCAGCAGTGTCGTTAACTGCACTTCCAGACTCTGGCTCTCCATACCTTTTAGAGACTCCGGAGGGGTAGAGTTAAGCCAAAGCTCGGAGAGCAATTCCATCACCAGTGCTTCTTTGGAAGAGAAGTGGTTGTAGACAGTTCGTTTAGAAACGTTGGCCAGTGAAGCCAGCTTATCCATACTGGTGTTTTGTACGCCAAACTCGTGAAATGCCTCCCTGGCGGCGCAGAGAATGGCATCACGCTTTAATTCGCTTCGCGATTTCTTCTGTTGTTTCATCATGTTAAAAACCATCACGAAATTAATCTTAACTATTTTACACTAATCAGTTTACTTTTCATGCTCATTTTGTAAACTACACCGAGTAGTTTACTTAATGGTTCGTTGGTTTCGAATTTTGTGGCACTGGGAGTTTGTGTAATGAGATGGCTGACAAAACAAAAACCACCTTTGAAGAACACCCTCTTAACAACACTGGGAGTAATCGCGATGACAGGCATCTTCACATCTTGCTCAAATGACACCACGACCAACCGGTACCCGGCGAAATTTGTAAACAGTGATCCTGCATTTAAAGCAGAGGACAACATTCTCGAGATTGTGAAAGCGTACTTTAAGGTTGAGCGTCTTAACCCAACACCGACGTTTGAGCTGCCGGTTCATGCGATGACGGCAGAACAGTTGTTGGAAGAGAAAGAAGATGTCGTTTACCGCATGGGTCACTCTAGCATGTTGATGAAACTCGGCGGTCAACTGGTGATGACAGATCCGGTTTTCAGTGACAGGGCGTCCCCGGTGCAATTTATGGGGCCCAAGCGTTTCCACAAGACACCCATTAGCCTTGAGGCATTGCCGGACATCGACGTTGTGGTGATCAGCCATGATCACTACGACCATCTGGATAAAGACTCTGTAAAGAAGCTCTCTGACAAAGTCAGCTTGTTTCTTGTCCCGCTTAAAGTGGGTCAGGTCATGCAAAACTGGGGTGTGCCTGCAGACAAAATCGTTGAGCTGGACTGGTGGGAATCGCACTACTTCAACGGTATCAACTACACCTTCACCCCGACACAGCATTTCTCAGGGCGTGGTATTCGGGATAGGGACTCAACACTGTGGGGAAGTTGGGTGATCACTGCGAAACAGGCGAACGTGTTCTTCAGCGGTGACTCCGGCTACTTCGATGGATTCCGGGAAATTGGCGACAAATATGGCCCGTTTGACCTGACCATGGTTGAAACCGGCGCATACAATACGCTGTGGTCAAATATCCACATGTTTCCTGAGCAAAGTGTACAGGCGCACATTGACCTGAAAGGAAAGGTGATGATGCCTATCCACAACAGTACGTTTGACCTTGCGATGCATGACTGGCACGAGCCCATGGAGCAGGCGAAGAAAATCAGCGAAGAAAGGGATGTTAGTCTGTCTGTGCCGGAAATTGGCCAAAGAATGGAAATCCGAAACCCCACGCCGGTTAATGAATGGTGGAAAGGTTAACGGAATAACCAGACTGAAACAGCGAAGCCGCCAAATCAGGCGGCTTCGTTTTTATGAAACGTATCTTTTTACTGGCTGGCAGTAATACCACCGTCTACATAAAGCGTCTGGCCGGTAACAAAGTCAGATGCAGCCGAGCAGAAGAATACAGATGGTCCGACGATATCTTTAGGGTCGGCGATGCGTCCAAGAGGAATACGGCTGAGCAACTGGGTACGGAACTCCTCGTTTTCCATTACGTGCCGGATCATTTCGGTATAGACGAAGGTAGGTGCAACCCCGTTAACCGTAATGTTGTGCGGTGCCAGCTCCATTGCGTGTTGCTTGATAAGCATGACCAATGCGCCTTTTGTCGCGCAGTATGCCGAATAACCCCTCGCACGCAGGCCAAGCTGTGAACGTACCGACAGCAAGTGAACCTGTTTGCCACCCTGGCCTCTGTCGATCTGGTAGCGTGCTGCTGCCTGGGCGAGGAACATTGACGCTTTCAGGTTTACTTCATAAACCTCATCAAAGGCATCTTCTGACACTTCCGTCATCGGCTGCTCACGCTGGATACCGACACAGTTCATCAGAATATCGATTTGACCGTACTTTTCGACAACAGCATCAACCGACTTCTGTATTTCATCCACGGACTTTACATCTACGCCAACACCCGTTGCTTCAAAACCGGCATCTCTAAGCTTGGCTGCCAGCTCTTCTGCTTTATCCAGCCTGCGTCCACCTATAACAACGGACGCTCCGGCAACCGCCAGCCCCCAGGCGATGGCTTCACCAATACCGCCGTAGCCACCGGGTACGTAAGCTACTTTGCCGGATAAATCAGTTAAGCCGGTCAGCTCTTTTTGGAAATTGATTATCGGTTCAATTTTGTCTGTCATTTTTTTAAATCCTTTTAATCGAGATGCAGGCCGCCGTTGATATCGACAACTTCACCTGTGATGAAACCGGAAAGTGGGTCTGCGAGGAATTCGACAACATGTGCCACTTCTTCCGCCTCACAAAAACGCCGTACCGGGATAGCATCCAGCAGAGCTTCCCGCTGGGCTTCAGTCAGTTGCTCCATCACCATTTTGGTTTTGATGTAAGCCGGGGCAATACCGTTAACAGTGACACCAAATTCTGCTGCTTCCCTTGCCAGGGAGAAGGTGAGGGCAGTCATGCCCCCTTTGGAAGTGGTGTACGCTGTACCGGCTGTCAGTCCACCAGTTTTTGCTGCCAGCGAGCAAATATTGATGATGCGACCCCAGCCTTGTTCTTTCATTGAGGGCAGCCATTCCCTCGACAGCAAAAAGGCGCTGTCCAGGTTCACAGCCATTACTTTGCGCCATTCCTCTGAACTGGTTTCTGCTGCTTTGTTATTGGTGAGAATACCGGCATTGTTTACCAGGATATCGACTTTTCCCCACTTTGCGCGTACTTCCTGGCAAGCGAAATCGATGGCTTCTTCATTGCTTAGGTCAATGGCGATAGGGTGGGTGTTTTCACCCAGCTCCTCGGCCAGATCCAACAGCCGGGTACCGTCGATATCAATCATGGCGACTTTCATACCAAGTTCGACAAAACGACGGACAATGGCCTCACCCAGTGTTCCACCCGCCCCGGTTACCAGTGCGACTTTATTTTCTATTTCCATACTGTACTCCCTGTCCTTCTGCCCATACATCAGTACTGTGCAAGGGTGCCGAGGTAGTTACGGACTTCTTCCCTTTCAAGCAGCTCGTCGTAATTGTCAGCCTGGGATACGCTCCCTTTCTGGACAAAGATGTAGGACTCACAGATTTCCCGCATAATCTTTATGTGGAACGCCTCGTAGGGGTGAACACACAGCAGTACCAGGCGGCCTTCTGATTTCAGCTTGGCAAAGAAATCCAGCATAAACCCGATGTATCCGTCCTGCGTGTTGAATTGGGGCTCATCAAACAGGTGGATAAGCGGGTAGTCTGTGATTGGCTTTTCCAGCATGAACGAAGGCTTGGTTTTTGCGAAATGCCTTACCTGGTAGGACTGGTGGTAATGAATTGCCAACCGGTCCCTGGATTTGTATTTTACATTGTGAATATTCTGGCCTGCACACAACACTTCGCCGGAGGTCGGTTTGTTCTGGCCTGTAATCAGCTCAAACATGGTCGTTTTGCCGGAACCGTTTGGCCCCATCACACCCACGATTTGAGATTTATCCAATGCAAAGTTGGCTTCAAGACGAAACGTTTCTTCTTTGTTGAGGAAACCTCTTTCGTACACCTTTTTCAGGTTATTCACTTGCAACAGTGGTGTATTCATCATCAGATCCCCAACAAGCTCTTGCGCTTCTCATCGTTTTCCACCAGCTCAGCAGCCGGGCCTTCATGAATTATTTTGCCGTGATCCATGATGTAGACACGGTCGCTGACCTTGAGTGCACTGAGTGCATTTTGCTCAACGACCAGAACTGCAATACCTTCCTGTTTCAGGCGGGTGATGGTGTTCATTACATCCTGCACGATTTTCGGGGCAAGCCCTTGTGATGGCTCATCAAAAAGAACCAGACCTGGTGAACCAAGCAATGCACGGGATATCGCCACCATCTGCATTTCCCCCCCAGAGAGGTTTTCGCAGTCGCGATCCATCAGGTATTCCAGCGCAGAGAAAATGTCGAACATTTCCTTTTCATGCCATTCACGGAAGCGGGTTTTCTTTTTTCCCAGCTTCAGGTTGGCACTGACCTTCATGGTCGGGAAAATCCGGCGGTCATCCGGTACCCAACCAATGCCGGCATTGGCAATGTCGTGTGTTTCTGCGTGAGTTATCGTTTTGCCATCAAACTGGATTTCGCCTTTTTTGGGCGGTGTCAGGCCCAGAATAGACCGCAACGTTGTGGTTTTACCTGCACCGTTTGGACCCAACAGCGCAACAACTTCGCCCTCATTCACTTTGATGGATGCGCCAAAAAGTGCCTGTGTTTCGCCGTAATAGGTTTCAATATTCGAGACATTCAGCATCAGACTACTTCTCCCAATGTTGAGGCTTTTACCCAATCATTTTGACCAAGCTCAGACGGGGTACCAGAGGCGATTACCTGACCCCAGTGGATGACAGAAATGGTGTCGGCAAGACCGAACAGGAATTCCATATCGTGCTCAATCACAACGATGGAGTAGTGGCGCTTAAGCTCAGCAATCAATTCCGCCAGCCTTGCGGTACCATCGGCTCCCAACCCTTGTGTCGGTTCGTCAAGAAACAACAGTTTGGGGTCAGAGGCGAGGGCAACACCGATTTCCAGCGCCCGGCGTTCTCCGTATGGCATGTTGCCCGCCAAGGTGTACTCCCGGCCGGAAAGACCGACTTTCTCAAGAACCATGGCGGCTTTGTCGATAGCTGCCGAATTAGCATTGATGTCGTGGAACGGGTTAAAGCTGCGTTGGATTGAATCCGGCAGTGCAACCAGAATGTTTTCCAGTGCAGTGAACTCATCAAAGAGGTTCATGATCTGGAAGGAACGGGAAATGCCCATCGCCGCTATTTGGCGCGGTGGCAATCCAGTGATGTCCTTTCCTTCAAATATCACTTTGCCGCTGTTTGGCTTGTAGTGGCCGGTGAGGACGTTAAAACAGGTAGATTTACCTGCCCCGTTCGGGCCCATGATGCCGCTGAGCTGCCCTTCTTCAAATGACAGGGTTATGTCTTCAAGGACAACCTGGTCACCAAAGCGTTTTTGCAGGTGGGTTGCTTCAAATAATGCCATTTTTTAACCCTCCGCTTTGGTGTTGGTAAGTGGTTTTTGTGCTGGTTGGCCTTTTTTCTTGTCAAGCCAGGCACCAAAATCCTGCGCCATGCCGGCAATACCTTCTGGTTTGAACAGAATGACGGCCATGAACATCAACCCGTACCAAAGCAGCCAGGTTTCAGTGATGGAACCAAGCAAGTCTCTGGCAAGGAAGAATACTACCGCGCCGATGACCGGGCCCCAGAAGCTGACGAAACCGCCGCCAATCAGGGTCAGCATCACGATGAAGCCTGACGCGTGAAGGCTCATAACATCCGGGTAAGCACTCTCCTGGATAATTGCCAGCAAACCGCCAGCTACGCCGGCAATGGCACCGGATAGCATGAATACACTCCATTTCACGAGCCACACGTTATAGCCAACAAAACCGGCACGCATTTCGTTCATGCGTACTGCCTGCAAGGCTTTTCCGTACGGTGAGTGTGTCAGACGCCACAAGCCGATGGTGACTACAACCACGAGGAGGAAGATGAAATAGAACAGATTAATCGGATCTCTCAGGCTGATATCAAACAGCCCGAATGGCACTTCCGCCCGGCTGATGTTAAGCAGGCCGTCTTCTCCTCCGGTGAGGGAATGCCAGCGTATGGCAATAAACCAGAACACCTGACCAAAAGCGATGGTCATCAAGGCGTAGTAAATACCCCGGCGATGAGAAAGGAAGCACGCAACGATGCCTGCTGCAATTGCACCCGCAACGGCAGAGATGGCAAGTGCTGTCCACACGTTGTCTATCAGTCCGAGATAGGTAAGGCCATAGGCGTAGGCTCCAACCCCGAAGTAGGCACCATGCCCGAAGGACGGCAAGCCGGTGTAACCGAGGAGCAGGTTGTATCCCAGGGCGTATATCATCCAGATGGCAATTTCAGTTCCCAGATAGTGGTACAGGCCCACAGAAGGTCCCCAGAATGGAAATGTTCCGAGCAAAAGGAAAAATATGACCATCTGCTTTGTTATTACGGGTGTTTTCTTTGTCATTACTTTGGTCATATCAGTTCTCCAGCGTACTCTTTTTGCCTACCAGACCGCGGGAGCGGAACGTGATAATCACGATCAGCAGGATGTACATAGACAGCATTGACCACTGCGTGGCGTAAGCACCCACAATGGCGACGACAAGCCCGACAAGGATCCCTGCGATAACTGCGCCCCAGAAACTGCCAATGCCTCCGAGCACGATGATGACAAATGCCGGGATAACGACATCTACACCGATGTGTGGACGTAACCCCCAGATAGGTGTCAGGGTGATACCGGCAACCGCTGCGAGCAGTGCGCCGAATGCGAAAATGTAAAGCCTCAGGCGGGTGAGGTTTACGCCAAGTGCGCGAACCATTTCGCTGTCGTGAGCACCGGCTTTAATGATGTTTCCGTACGGGGTTTTCTCAAGGAAAAGCCAGACCAGAAGGATCATCAGGATGCCGAAGCCCGCAGCATAAAAACGGTAGGTTGAGTAAATCATTCCGCCGGAGATAAATGCCCCGCTGATAGCCTCGGGTACAGGAAGGAGTTGTTCTCCCGAGCCCCAGACAATGCGAATGATTTCTTCGATAACCAGTGCTGCACCGAAGGTAAGCAGAAGCCCGTATTCGGCTTTCTTTCCATAGGTGCGGCGCATACATATCTCAAGCAACATGCCGATAGCGGCAACCAGAATGGGTGCAAACAGAAGCCCCACAATGTAGCGGGAGGCGAGTGGCAACCCGGTGTACCAGTCCCCAAAGGGACCGAGGTAAGAAGGATCAGGCGCAATGATAGTCATTGCAAAATAGGCACCTAGTGCAAAAAGAGAACCATGGGCCAGGTTGATGAGCTCCATCACACCAACGATAAGCATGAAACCAAGCGCAATGAGCGCGAACAATAGTCCCAGGCTCAACCCGTTAATAATGTGGGGCAATAAGCTAGAAAAGATATCCATAATGTACCTATAACAACGTACTTGTTTTTGTTATCCAGACACCTGATAAATGCCCGGTTTCTCTTAGCAGAGAAACCGGGAAGCGCAGATTTAAGGTGTATAGACAGGGGTGTCCTCAAAGCTTTCGAGCTTGCAGGTAGCATCAGCTTTTGTGTCTGCGACCTGATCAGGCGATGTATGGGCGATCATCAGGAACATGTCGTCCTTGCCTGATGGCTGAGGATTTTTCGTTGCCAGGTACACCGTTTGTTGCATCTGGTGTGTTTTAGGATTCATCCAGGCATCGTCATGCTGCATACGGGTTTCAGCCGGAATACGCAGTTTTTCGAGCTCTTTGATGACAGCATGGTTATTGGTGGTGCCGGCACGCTCAACGGCTTCCAACAGTGAGCGTGTTGCCCAGTAGCCGTTAAAGAACACGTTGCCAGGTACTTTCATTTTTGTATCCGGGTAGGTGTCCTGGTACTTCTTGACGAAATCTTTCACGCCAGGGAGATCCAAGCCGTAATACCAGGTAGTGCCAAATACACCAAACAGGTTTTCAGTTGGCAGGCCGTAAACATCCGGCCAGTCCTGTTGGTTATTGATCCAAGCGTAGTTGTCACCCATGTCCAGTTGGGCAATTTGTGAGCGCATGGCTTTTTGGTCATCACCACCAACCGCGGCTGCGATAACATCCGGGTTTGTTTGCTGGACTTTCAGAAGGACAGATGCGAAATCACGGGTTCCCTGCGGAACCAGGATGTTGTCCATGATGTTTGCACCGTTTGCTTCTGCGATCTTCTTGGTTGCTGCGGTGGTATCGTGACCCCAAACATAGTCATTAGTAACCAGCAGCATGTTTTTACCGTAGGTTTCGAGAGAGTTTTTGATTGCTGCCTGTGCAAAGTTGGAACCATTTGCATCCCAAACGAATTTAACGCGGTGGCAGTTCTTACCTGACTCTGTCGGGGAACTGGAGTTGGTGTTCATGTAAATAACACCGTGGCTCTGAGCAACCTGTGAAATGGCGTTTGCAACCCCAGAGCTTACTGCACCGACGAGAAATGCAACCTTGTCACGGGTGATCATTCTCTCCGCTACACGGGAGCCGGTTGCAGGGGTGGTTTCAGTATCAATATGAATGGTTTCGATTTTACGGCCGAGTACACCGCCTTTTTCGTTGAACTCGTTAATGGCCATCAACATACCACGGCGGTCAGAAGCGCCGCTGTTGGCGTATTGACCACTTGAATCAGAGGTAAATCCAATAACAAGAGGGGCTTTCTCATCAGCAGAAGAAATGCCAGAGAACATTGCGCTTAAGATGGCTGAAGCCACCAGCGACTTATTAAATATCGCCTTTTGTTTCTTAAACATACATCTATCCCTATTGAAGTATTTATATTTTTTACATCGCCGTCTTCAAATACTAATTAGGTGTAGCGTCAATCAGTATTTTCCAATTTCTAAATTGTTTGCTGTAGCATGCTCTGCAACGATCGCGCCGACCAAGCCATCTTCGTGGCCATTATTAGAGGCACGGACAAATACGTTGAGAACTAATGCTGCAAGCGGTGAGGATACGTTATTGTCGTTGAGCATTTTGTTGAGGTAATTAAGGTCTTTCCTGGCGTTGGCAACGCTGAATTTCATTCCATCAAATGATCCTTCGTCCAGAATGGCAGGAACGATCATCTGAAATATTCCACTGTTACCACCACCGGCGCTGATTACATTCCGGAACCGGTCTAAATCTACACCTGTCGCCTTGCAAGCAGCCATGGCTTCAGCAATTAAACTAGCCTGTCCCATGGTGATAAGGTTGTTGATCAATTTCATCTTGGAGCCTGAGCCTACATCACCCATCAAGAAGATGTTCTCGCAAAATGTCTGAAGCACCGGCTCAATAATGCCGAATAACTCCGGGTCAGCACCAACCATCGTATTAAGCTTGCCTGCCGCTGCTTCAACCGGGGTTCTGGCCAGTGGGGCATCGGCAAATTTGCATCCCTTCTTATTTAGATCAGCCGCAATTTTTTCTACGACAGCTGGCTCCCCGGTAGAGCAATCAATAACAATTTTTCCGTTTAAATTTTCTGATTCAATTAAACCGTTTTCACCATAAACAATGGATTCAACTTGTAGTGAACCTGTGACACAAAGGATAACAATATCCGCTTGGTCGATAATTTCTTTTGGGCTATTTACTTCTGTCGCACCTCTTTTGACAAGGTCATCAAGCCTATCTCTGCTTCGATGAGCCATGGTGACGACATCAAAGTCCTTTTCAATCAGATTCTTGGCCATTCCGTGTCCCATGGCTCCGATTCCGATGAATCCTATTCGATGGTTCATAACCATTCCTTTCTGTGTTGTAGAACAATCTCTGTTAACACAATGTAAATCGTGTGTTTCATTAAGGCAAATAATGAAACGTATATTTCAACTCACTTTGTTAAGTTCATCTCACATTTTCATTTTGCAAACCAAAATATTCTCGAAATAGAGGACTTTTGGCAGTTTGCAAATGTGTGTGGTGGCATATCCTTTTTAATTTAATATGCGCGTGAGTTTATAAAAATTTATACGTTCATTGTTCAATTGTCAGGAATGACTAAATTTTTCTGGTTGTTAGCGATGAAAGAGCAGAGTTTTAAATTTGAGGATATAGAGTGAATTTCAATTGATATTTCATTGGTGATTATGAGTCTGGCCCAATAAAAACAATTAGTTGTGACTGCTTTGGGTTGTAGGGAAGTAAAAATATTCAATAGTGTTTCATATAGCATGGCACAGTTGTTTCATTGACTCTGTTAGATATCAGATAAACCGTTGTAGTTACAGAAGGATAGGAAAGTTTCGTGTAATAACACTTCGTGAAATATACATTTCATTATCATCAATTATCCGAAATGTACGTTTCGATCACAAGTTTTATTTTGATTGGGTGGTAGTGTGAATCGATGTTTCAAAAATATATGTGTTAATTCATTACATAAGTTGACTAATTATATTTTGAGCATGTATTAAAAAATAAGCAAAAATAGAGAGGTTCACATATACCGCACAAAAGATAAGTATCTGATAGATGTTCAATAGGGAAATAAACAATAAAAGCAAAGTCATAGGAGTAGGGTGAAAATTCCGGTATGGTTTTTCTCCCTGTATATTGGGTCTAATGTGGAGGATATATGTCCTACTTAAGATCTGTTACTACAGCAATTTATTCATCAATTGCTTTATTCACGCTTAATACACCTGGAATAGCAGCAGAATACCCAAATCAGAGCTTCACAGAAGAAGAACTGTGGCTGCCAACGCATACAGGTTTTTTAAAGGGTGAAAAAGCAACGGGTTTCCAAAACCAGCCTCATGCCCATGGTGGTTATGTCATTGTTGCCGGGAACGGTACACATATGGCGCTTGATATCACTGATCCTTACAATCCGGTCGTTCATCAGGTAGTAAAAAGTCCTTACCGTACCGTCGATTTGGAAGATCAGCACGACCAGGAGCAGGAAGGTCATACCGTCTCGTTTGCCAAATACCCTGATGGCAGCGAGTACATGGTAACTATTGCCGGTAAGGGCGTTGATATCTGGGATGTCAGCGATATCACTGCAGGTATTGAATATGTTCGCTCTGTTGAGCTGCCGGGCATCAATTATGGTGATGTTGACGGTGCAATATGGGGTGTGGGCTGGCAGGGTAACTACATTTACATTGGCGCAACCAACAATGGCCTCTATGTCATTGACGCGACTGATCCAACCCAGCCTGTTGATGCCGTTTCACCTGAATCTCCGGATTCCTATTCTTCTGTGCCAATCAGCAACTGGGACGGTATTAAGGTAGGGCAGGTTTTCCCAATCGGTAACCTTCTTCCGTTTGGTACGCCCAAGGTGAGCACCGGCTTGGTGACACTGGATATTCAACGCCCCGGCTCACCCATCACTCTTGATACTGCTCATTGTGATCATGGTTCATACATCACCTGGTTTTACGGGAAGTGGTTTTTCTGTCAGGCCGGGTTGTCATCTTACGATGTGACCTCTGACCCGGGTAATATCACCCATGTGGCGACACCAGGCGGAAGTACCAGTGAGTACCTTAACTTTGGTGATGATTATCTGTTTGAGGGAAACCGGCGTCCATACGGTGGTGTAACCAAGTATGACATCACTGACCCGGCCAATCCTGTCAAGCTGGGTAAAGTGAAGCACCCGGTTACCCAAAGCGGAGATGATGACCAATTTTCTGTGAAGGTTGGTAACCTTTTGGTTGTTGCGGATGACGAGAATGACCGTGGGTCATTCGTTGCTGTCCACGATACGGCACCAGATACCAAACCGCCGCGCGTAATGTATGCGAACCCGGTGAACGGTGACTCAGGGCTTTCCCCTCAGAGTCGCGTTGGCGTGTCTTTCAGTGACCAGATCGACCTTCGAACCGTCGATACATCGACCTTTATCGTTCGGGAAGTCGGTGGCTCTGCATTGCCGGGTTATTTCGGTATCAACCACACCGTAGTGAACTTTTCCCCCGTTGGCGGTTTCAAACCGAACACGACCTATGAGGTTGTTTTACCGCAGGGTGGGATAAAAGACCTGGTCGGTAACGGGCTGCAAACCGCTTATACGTCCCAGTTTAGTACCGGGGAGGATGCGAGCCAGCAGGTTACCTTTGAAGCTGAAGATGCCGTGCTGTCAGGTGGTGCTGTAACTGCGACAAACCAGGCTGGTTATTCAGCTGATGGATTTGTGGATTACCCGTCGAATGGCGGTTCTGCTGATTTCATTCTGCCTGAAAGCTTTGCCGGCGGCGTCTATATGCTGAACCTGCGTTTTGCTAATGGCAGCACTGAAGTACGAAAGCTTGATCTGGTACTTAATGGTACATCGCTCAACGAAGCGTTCAGCTTTGAGCCTACCGGCTCATGGACTGCGTGGAGTAATGCCAGCCGGAGAATTGTGTTAGCAAGTGGGACGCAAAGCCTTTCCCTTTCAGGGTTGACGAGTACTGCTGGTCCTAACCTTGATTATATTGAGCTGGTAAGGCTTGGTGATAACCATTCGATGGAAGCTGAAGACGGTACTGTTTCCGACGGTACAACTGTCCAGTCTAGCCATAGTGGGTTTGTAGGTTCCGGGTTTGCTGATTTCCCAACTACCGGTGGTCGTGTCGACTTCGTTGTTGATAATGCAGCAGCAGGTACCTACACGCTTTCTACACGCTATGCGGTTGGTTCAGGTTCGACGCGTTTCTTGTCCGTTGAAGTAAACGGTAATACCGTTACTGGTTCCCTGTCCTTCACACCGACTGGTGATTGGGGCTCTTGGGAACAGGTAGACAGTACAGTGACACTCTTGGATGGCAAAAATACTGTGTCGCTGGTTGGTCTTCCGGATTCGCCTGGGCCAAATGTTGATAACATCAGCCTCAAGAAGCTTGGCGGAAACAGTGCCCTTCAGGCCGAAGATGCCATTCTGTCCGGCGGTATTACGGTGGCATCCGGCAATGTTGGATACATTGGGACTGGTTACGCTGACTACCCATCCAGTGGTGGCGAAGCAACCTTCCTGACAAATGTGGACACCGCGGGTAACTATAATCTGGATATCCGCTATGCCAACGGTGCTTCTGACTCCCGGTATCTGGCGGTCGAAGTAAACGGCGTTGTTATCAATGGCAATACCGAGTTTACGCCACACGGCTGGACGAGCTGGCAAACACTTAGCCGGACGTTGACACTGGATGATGGTCCGGTAACCGTAACCCTTCGTGGCCTTAGCACTCCTGGCCCGAATATCGACCAGATATTCTTGTCTGCCGGTTCTGAACCTGCGCCGCTGGCCTGTTCGGTAGATGCGCTGACACCGATTGAACTTGGTCAAAGTGTTAACTTTAACGGAGCATCTGAGGATGAGGCGACCTTTGCCTGGAACTTTGGTGATGGTACAACATCGTCGGATTCTACAGCATCCGGTATTACGCATACCTACAGCGATCCTGGCCGGTACAATGTGCTGCTTACGGTTAAAAAGGGTGCCCGTATTGCTCAGTGTTCTGCCGTACAGATTGTCCACAACCCACTGACATCTGGTAAGCCTTCATCTTCAAGTTCTATCATTGTTGATGAAAACCGAAGCCGTGTCTGGGTGGTCAACTCTGACAGCAATACCGTGACTGCCATTAATGCCGACTCGTCAAACAAAGAGTTTGAAGTTGCGGTGGGTCTTGACCCGCGTACTTTGGCGCTGGCAAACGACGGTTCTGTTTGGGTAACAAACTACGACAATCATTCCATCAGCGTGCTCGATGGTGTAAGCGGCCAATTGCTTGACACTGTCGCGTTGCCGTATGGTTCCCAGCCATTTGGCATTGTCTTTTCACCAAACGGCAATCAAGGCTATGTTGCACTTCAGGCGACCGGTCAGCTGGTGGAACTGGATCCGGTAACGCGCAGTGTTTCACGTACACTGGACTTCGGTCCTGATGCTGCGGGAATCGTTCCTATGCTGAGGGGCGTTGCAGTGTCGGCAGATTCAAGCCGAGTGTTTGTTACCCGGTTCGTGTCTCCTTCAGCGAACGCTGAGGTGTATGAAGTCAATGCAAGCTCGTTCTCTCTTACCCGGACCTTTGCTCTGGCGAACGACTTGGGTGAAGCGAACGTCAGTGACCCTGATAACTCGTTCAACTCCCGTGGTGTGCCTAATTACCTGAGTTCGGTTGTTATTTCGCCGGACGGTAAGCGGGCATGGATGCCATCGAAGAAGGACAATGTTGATCGCGGCCTGTTTAAAGATGGTCGTACTCCTTCGTTCGAAAGCACTACACGGACAATCATTTCCCCAATTGATCTGGTAGCAAACACTGAACTGGCTGATGACAGGGTAGATTTTAACGACTCTGATTCTGCAAATGCCGCAGTGTTCAGCCAATACGGTGACCTTCTCTTTGTTGCCTTGCAGGGCTCAAATGAGGTGGCTGTGGTTGATGCCAATCAGGGAACCGTTATTGCTACCCTTATGACAGAAGCTGCTCCACAGGGCCTGGCGCTCAGCAATGATGGCAAGCTTTACGTCAATAATTTCCTGTCACGCTCGGTTTCAACTTTTGATGTCAATGCCATTCTCAATGGCGGCGGCAACGTGGTTGGCACACCGAAATCGACGGATGTTGTTGCCAATGAGCTGTTGTCAGCGACGGTACTCGAAGGTAAGAAAATCTTCTACCAGGCGTCTGATTTGCGAATGAGCAATGACGGATACCTGAGCTGCGCCAGCTGTCACCTTGATGGTGGTTCAGACCACCGGGTGTTTGACTTCACCAACCGTGGTGAAGGCCTGCGCAACACCACGACACTTCGTGGCAGAAAGGGTACCGGGCACGGACCGGTTCACTGGACAGGTAACTTCGACGAAATCCACGATTTCGAGCATGACATGCGTGCGAATTTCGGCGGCCGTGGTTTCCTCAGTGACGACCAGTTTAATACCGGTACGCGCAACCAGCCATTGGGTGATCCAAAAGCCGGCGTGAATGCCAGCCTGGATGCGTTGTCTGCTTATGTCACTTCGCTTGCGGATGTGCCACCGAGCCCATTGCGTGATGCGGGTGGTATGCCTACTGCTGACGCTCTCGCGGGTAAAGCCGTATACGACTCCCTGAACTGCAGTTCCTGCCACAGCGGGCCGGAGTATACCGACAGTGCTCTCGATGTGAGACATGATGTCGGTACTTTAACAGCAGGTTCGGGTCAACGTTTGGGCGCCTCTCTGGATGGTATTGATACCCCGACGCTTAAAGGTGTTTGGAATACTGCACCTTACCTGCATGATGGTTCTGCCAACACACTGTATGACGTGATCAATAACAGTGCGCACGGAAATGCATCGTCTCTGAGTCAGGGTAGCAAGGACAAACTGGTTGCGTTCCTGCTGCAACTTGACGACAGCGATGCACCTCTTGAAGCTGAAAGTGCAGCACTGAGTGGTGGTGCGGTTACAGCCAGCAATCATGGCGGTTATTCCGGAAGCGGCTTCGTTGATTACCCGTCATCTGGCGGTGAGGCATCGTTCTCAGTCAATGCAGATTCTGCAGGCAGCTATGTCCTTGCGATCCGCTACGCTAACGGCGGTGGTTCAAACCGTTCGCTTAACGTTGAAGTGAATGGTTCACAGGTTTCTACTGTCTCGTTTGCACCAAGCGGCAGCTGGGCAACGTGGAAAGTAGAGCTGGTGGAGATAACACTCAACAGCGGCGCAAACACTGTTTCTCTGGTTGGCCTTACCAGTTCTGGTGGTCCAAACGTAGATGCGGTAACAGTACGTAAATAAAAACCTCAATGACTGACGGAAAGGCTCCTTATTTGATAAGGAGCCTTTTTTTTAGAGAGTTATTTTTTCTTAAATACCCCGTAGTAACTCAGGTAACCGAAACACACCCATAAAACAAGCAATGTAGAAACAGCAATTTCTACCGCGCCCAGCGAATGCAGCCAGTTCCAGTGAGGGTGTTCAGTCGATAGTGTTTCGTTAAGCCGGGCCATTGCGACTGCACTGATCACGGAAGGAAAGGTTACTGCCGCAATGGATGGTTGGAATGGCAACCGTAAAAGGTAGAAGTAACAGATATACACGAAGATGGTCATGGTAATGGCAACTCCCCCCAATGCGCCCGCCAGGATCAGGTCCGGGTTAGGGTAAGTGACTAGATAGGCGGCGAGGGCGAGGTTAACCGGGGCCGCCATAATTGCCACTGTAGGTCGGGCCTGGAAAGGCAGACGCCCGAAAAAACAAAGCCGGTATAACACCACGGGTAACATAACGAAGTAGATAGCGATGCAAACCAGGGCTTTTGACTGTGCAAAATCGATATGGCCCAGCGCCGGTCCGGCCAATGTACCGCTAATCGCACCTACCGGATACAGAAACCAGCTGGGGTATATATTCTTGAATTGGAACTTTACTGCCTGAAGCACGAAAAACGTGACTCCCATTCCAATGTGCAGTATGAGAGTTGGATACCACAACAAGGACGCAATTTCTGTACTGTAACCAGCCAGATAGTCAGCAAGGACAAAAATTGTCATTGTCATGGGCGCCATCAGGCTACCGTAAAGTGGGTCAGACAGTTCGGTGAGAAACCGTTTTGGCTCAAGAAAATATTTCAGCCACACAGCACCAACAAGAAAAGTCCCAGCTATTGCGCTCAATGGTCGAAGCCAATCCCCAATAGATGGGAAATAGAGTGACCACGCAAGTCCAAGGCCGACAACGGCAAGTGCCAGCGAGGCCTGTGCTGTGGGAACAAATCGAAACGGGGAGAAGCCAATTAATGACATAAGATCCGGAAAAATTCGTTATTTTGGCGGAAAAGAGGGACGCAGATACGGCTTTGTGGTTGGACTATATCAAGGTTGACAGCAATGTCACTCCAAAAGGCGGTGAATGCGTTATCAGTTTAATTAAGCGTGATCCAAATCTCCGCTTTACACTGGCTCCTTACCAATTAAGTGCAAAATTTCTGCCACTGCGAAACATGATGGTACGAGTATTGAAGTGCATATTCCGCGCCGAACCAACTGGCGTGCATTGATTGTAAGATATATCTGTACAGCACTTCTCATTTCAGGATAAAGGGCTGGAAAGCCCGGGTGAGCTGGACAATACTGACATTGCGGTTGGCAAAGAGTTTATAGTCAGGTAAACAAACATTCAGGAACAACCAACTGCAAGACAATTTGGAACGTACAAAGATACGCTTAAATGCGTAAAGTGTTTCTCTCCTAGCCCTGCGTAAATTTGGGTGTCCGCCACAACCCTAGTTCTTAGACGGTGGTGAGACATGAGAACTCCGCGTAAGGAGTAATGGCAGGGCAGTTTCATCAAATACGAGCACACTCGAAGGCTGTTTCCGACAGCTTAAATGCACAGTTACAAATGTCCTCACCGCCATCCACCCGGATGGCGGTATTTGTTTGTGCTTACAGTTAAACAATACGAGCGGCACTGTGAATCGTGACTGGGTTCATAGTTGCATATTCTCTGTTGCTAAAATAATCATTTATCTGATCAAATTCACTTGAATGATGAAACCCAATGTAATAAATATAGGTAAAGGTTGATGACCTGACGGCAACAGCATCAAGTAGGTCTGTTCAGCCTTCGCAAGCAGGGTTGTTTAGTTACATCATCGTGTTTCTGCATACCTTGGCCCTTCGTGGCTTTAGCTTGGTTTCGTGAACCCTCCTCACCACCGGGTTGTTTGCTTTCATATTGAAAGCTATCCGTTAAATAAAGCACGCCAGGTTTGCGTATCAACCTGGTGACTTTGGGAGACGTACCGGATGGTGAGATAACAAAAATAAGAGGTGCGCTATGTCAAAAAGCAGACATCGTCGTAGCTGGTTTTTCCATAAGAACCGCGACGATAACAAAAACCGCTTTTCAAGACCGCATTAAAAAGAAGCCATAAACGCTTAGCGTTTATGGCTTAAGTTTTTCTGGGCTTCCTAAAACAGGAAAAGAAAACGGCTATCGGTGATTAATCTTCAGAAGTCGCCCCAATCTTGTGAATGGCAATATCAGCTCCGTTGTACTCATCTTCTTCACTCAGTCGGATGCCGGATACCTTGTTAACTGCCGTGTAGACAACCCATCCACCGACAAAGGCAATAACGACACCCGCAACAGTACCGATAAGCTGTGAGGCAAGGCTGACTCCACCTAAACCGCCAAGAGCTTCGGCACCGAAAATACCGGCAGCGATCCCACCCCAAACGCCACATACGCCATGAAGAGGCCACACACCCAATACATCATCGATGTGGAACCGGTTTTGAATCAGAGTAAACAGCCATACGAAAAGTACACCCGCTATACCGCCGGTGATAAGTGCACCGATAGGGTGCATGAGATCGGATCCGGCACAAACGGCAACCAATCCGGCCAGTGGACCGTTGTGCAAGAAACCAGGGTCATTTTTACCTGCGATCAGTGACGTGATGATACCGCCGACCATTGCCATTAACGTGTTCACTGCAACAAGGCCGCTGATGCCATCCATTGTCTGTGCCGACATGACATTGAACCCAAACCAGCCCACGGTCAGGATCCAGGCGCCGAGTGCCAGGAACGGAATATTTGATGGGGCAAAAGCAATCAGTTTTCCCCCACGGTAACGGCCTTTACGCACACCAAGGATCAGAATAGCCGCCAGTGCGATCCATCCGCCTACTGCATGTACAACTACGGAACCGGCAAAATCATGGAAACCGGCTCCAAATGTCTCCTCCAACCACGCCTGGAAACCGAAGTTTCCATTCCAAATGAGCCCCTCAAAAAACGGATAGACAAAAGCAACAATCGAGGCTGCCGCAATAAGCATGGGTGTAAACTTGGCGCGCTCTGCGACACCACCAGAAATAATGGCTGGAATGGCAGCGGCGAAAGTCATCAGGAAGAAGAACTTCACCAGTTCATAGCCGTTTCCTTCTGAGAGTACGCTGGCACTGCTGAAAAAAGTGGTGTCGTAGGCAACCCAGTAGCCGATAAAGAAGTATGCAATAGCTGAAAACCCGAAATCAGACATGATTTTTGCCAGGGCATTGACCTGGTTTCGATGACGGACTGTACCTACTTCCAGAAATGCAAAACCGGCATGCATTGCCAGTACCATAATGGCGCCAATCAAAATAAAGAGCGTGTTTGCGCTCTCAGACAGCGTTTGAATCGCGCTACTGATGTTATCCACGTTGTTTTTCCTCTACTTCCATGAGAACTAAAATTTCCTTTTTGCAGTAAAAGCACAAAGTGTGCCTTAGTGTTATTTTTCAGTGCGGATCCAGCCCAAATTCATGCAACCCATACATAACAAATTGAAATAAAACGGGTATTCAAGAGTGGCTTAACGAATGGAGCGCTTGGGTGTTTAACAAATAAATAACCACAGTGCTTCAAAGTTGTGCAAGTTAAGCGCGATTAATGCACTAATGTGGTGCTTTTGTGGTCTTTTTCGGTGCGTAATGGAGGTGAAAAGGTATATTTTGCGTTCCAATTATATTTGGCCAGAAAGAAAGCAGCCGGATAAATACCTTATCTGTTACTATTAACAGGCTAATTTCAAAGCAAATAGTGGACGTGTACGGCATCCATTTCTTCTTATGCATTCAACTGGGCCGTACAGGAACGCACAAAAAATAAATCATGAAGGCTAGTTGTATATGAAACTTTCATTCCCGTTTTTAAAAAAAGCCATTAAACCCTCTGTACTGGTTGCAATATCCGCACTGGTTTCTACACCGGTTTTTGCAAAAGATATTACGGTTTTTGCTGCAGCATCAATGACCAACGCTCTTAACCAAATTGTCGATATTTATAACAAAGACCATGCTGACAAAGCCGTTGTGTCCTATGCCTCATCGTCCACTTTGGCACGACAGATTTCACAGGGAGCGCCAGCAGATATCTACATTTCCGCAAATGAGAGATGGATGGATTACCTGCAGAAGCAAGGTTTGTTAAATGACCGCAGAGATCTCGCAGCCAATGAATTGGTTATTGTGTCATCACTGGACAACGTGAAAAAAGTTGTGCCTGATGCCAAGGGAATTGAAGACATTAATAAAGCAGGGCGTATTGCTGTCGGGGACCCCCAACATGTACCCGCTGGTATCTACGCTAGGCAGACGCTGGAATCCCTTGGTGTATGGAACAAAGTCCAGAACAACCTTGCCCGTGCCAACAATGTAAGAAGCGCTTTGGCGTTGGTGGAGCGGGGTGAGTCACCGTACGGCATAGTGTATGAAACAGATGCAGAGGCTGCAAAGAATGTCCATATTGTCGCGGTTTTCCCTTCAAGCCTGCATACACCGATTACTTATCCGGCAGCCATGATTGGAAAAGAGCCTTCGAAGGAAGTAAAAGCGTTTTATCAATTCCTGAATTCTGCGCAAGCAGGTAAGATCCTTCAACAACATGGATTTAGTCTTACAGGCAATCAATAAGCGTGTTTTTATCTGATTACGAATGGCAGGCTCTTACTCTGAGCCTGAAAATCGCAAGTGTGGCAGTGATATTTTCACTGCCATTTGGTATTGGCTTTGCGTGGATTTTGGCAAGAAAGCACTTTCCAGGTAAGGGGCTGCTTGAAGGGGCCATTCATCTGCCACTGGTGTTACCTCCCGTTGTTGTTGGCTATCTTCTGCTGGTGTTCATGGGAAGGCAGGGATTTCTCGGGAAGTGGCTGTATGAAACCCTGGGATTAAGTTTCAGTTTCAGTTGGCGTGGTGCTGCATTGGCAGCGGCTGTTGTTTCCTTTCCATTGATGGTTCGTGCTATTCGTTTATCCATAGAGAATGTCGATAAAAAGCTGGAGCAGGCTGCGCGCACACTGGGTGCGTCACCCTTTAAAGTGTTTTTTACCATTACGCTGCCCCTAACAGTCCCCGGTATTATTTCCGGCGGGATTCTGGCCTTTGCCCGTAGCCTTGGTGAATTTGGTGCGACCATCACCTTTGTTTCTAATATTCCTGGTCAAACACAAACTATTCCGCTGGCTATGTACTCATTTATTGAAACCCCCGGAGCTGAATCGGAAGCTGCGAGACTGTGTGTCATTGCCATTGTTATTGCGTTGCTGTCTTTGATGGGGTCAGAGTGGTTAGCTCGTCGCTCACGACGTAAGCTGGAGGCAAAATGATCCAGATTTCCCTCAGCCAGAACTTCCACACGTTTAAACTGAATGTCGATTTCACCCTGCCAGGTAAAGGAATAACTGCTATTTTTGGCCGATCCGGGTCAGGTAAAACGACGCTGATAAATGCAATAAGCGGACTTTCCAAGCCTGACTGTGGCCGGATTGTGGTTGGTGACAGGAGGCTTTTTGACAGCAAGAACAAAATTTGTCTCCCACCAGAGAAGCGCCGCATTGGATATGTCTTCCAGGACGCACGGCTCTTCCCACATATGACGGTAGAAAAAAACCTCAAGTATGGTGTACGTACCCACAACTTGGAGCGTTGGCAAACTATCTTGGAATTACTGGGAATTGGTCATCTTCTTCAACGCTATCCCGCATCGTTATCAGGGGGGGAAAAACAACGGGTAGGTATTGGGCGAGCACTGCTAAGCGAACCCGAATTGCTGTTAATGGATGAACCACTTGCTTCGCTGGATTTGCCGCGAAAGCGTGAGTTAATGCCTTACCTGAACCGGCTTGCGGCAGCGGTTAATATCCCTATTTTACTGGTTAGCCATAGCCTTGATGAGATCATGCAGCTGGCCGACCATATTGTAATGTTGAATAACGGCCATGTTGTAGCGAAAGGCCCGTTACACGAAATTTGGGGGTCTTCTGCTATGACCCCTTGGTTGCCAGTAAAGGAGCACAGTTCGCTGTTAAACGCTGTGGTTGGTGGGCAGCATGAAAGGTATCCCCTGACCGAGTTGCGCATCGGAAACGGTGAGCCATTGTGGGTAAATGAAGACAATCTGATCGAAGGCAAACACCTGCGTCTCCGTATTTATGCCAATGACGTATCTGTCGCTTTGAAAAAAGCGGAAGGCACCAGTATCCGGAACATCATTCCTGCAAGGGTTTGTAAAATCGTCCGAACCCCGCCGTATGTGCAGGTTGGCCTTGAAATAGGTGATGAATGCCTTTGGGCAAATATCACAGAGTGGGCGGCTGATGAGTTGATGATTTATGAAGGTGATAAAGTTTTTGCACAGGTGAAAGGCGTCAGCGTTGCCCGAGAGGATATGGCGGTAGAAGCTTGAAGAGCTGGTGATAGTCTATTCCACAAAATGCCCGGTATACCGGGCATTTTGCTATTTGGTAAAACACTGTCAGCTATGAGCTTCCACCATATTTGGTTCGGCATCGTTATAGATAGTTTGATCCTGCATACCTAACAGCTTCGATGTTACGGTCCCTGAGGTCATTGAACCGCTCACGTTGATAGCAGTGCGCCCCATATCGATTAGCGGTTCGATAGAAATCAATAATCCTGCCAGTGCGACAGGCATTCCAAGCGTTGACAGTACGATAATCGCAGCGAAGGTTGCACCGCCACCTACACCGGCAATACCGAATGAACTGACAGTTACGACAGCAACCAACGTTGCAATAAAGGCTGGGTCCATCGGGTTGACACCCAATGTAGGCGCAATCATTGTAGCAAGCATTGCCGGGTAGAGGCCGGCGCAACCATTCTGGCCCATGGTCGTGCCGAACGAAGCTGAGAAGTTTGCTACACCCTCATTGTTGCCCAACTGTTTAATCTGGGTATCAATGTTGAGCGGAAGCGTGCCTGCTGAAGAACGTGAGGTAAATGCGAAGGTCAGTACTGGTGCCACTTTCTTGAGGTACTGAACCGGATTCAAGCCTGACAGGGAAATTAAAGCTAGGTGAAGCAGAAAAATCAGGCCAAGGCCAACATACGAACCTACTACAAAGTTCATCAGGTTCAGGATGCTGTCGTAATCAGACGTTGCAATAACCTTCGTCATTAGTGCCATAACACCGTAGGGAGTCAGAGCAAGAACCTTACGAACCATTGCGGCAATGACTGCCTGGGCGACCTGGACAAACTTGATAAAAGCCGCCCCCAGTTCTGGATTGGTTTTGTTTACCGTCATACCGGACAGGCCGATAAAGGTTGAGAAGATTACCACGGCAATTGTGGAGGTAGGGCGGGCGCCGGCCAAATCTGCGAATGGGTTTGCGGGTAGGAAATTCAGAACCATATCAGCAATAGAAAGGTTTGCCAGTGCGCCGGCTCGTTCTTCCAGAGAATGGCCACGGGCAATCTCTTTTGCTCCTTCCACAATACTGTCGGCAGAAAGCCCAAAAATGTGGGTAACAAATACGCCAATAAGCGCAGCGACAGCTGTCGTACCCAAAAGAATACCAATCGACAATGATGAAATTTTGCCAAGAGAAGAGGCATTCTGCACCTTTGTGATAGCACTGACGATAGAAACCAGGATCAAAGGCATCACTATCATTTTCAAAAGCGAAACATAACCGGCGCCGACGACGTTGATGTAGGTAAGTGTGTCAGGAACAACGGAGCTGTTGGAATAGATTAAGTTAAGGGCAGTTCCGAACACCACACCGATGGCGAGACCAAGAAAAACAGATTTGGAAAGAGATTCCGAACGCTTGTGATAACGGAGAACTGCAAGGGTCAGTAAAGCAAAAAGAATCAGGTTAAATACGGTATACATATAGCTTTCCCATCAGGAGTCTACCCGGTTAATTATTCTGTTGGGCAGGAAATAGGTGATCATTATCACTATTTATGATGAGTTGCGTATTCAATTATATTCCAGTTTTGATAGCGAATAAGTTATTTAAATTCCAAAACATTATTTGTATGACTATTTAATATCCAAATGAAAATTGCTGGTTTGTATTGTGTTAATGGAAATTGATCTAAATTAAAAAATGTGTGAATTGTTCAAAGGCAACTGCCCGCTGGTATTAGGATTGAATTAGGGGGGAGACTATTGCCCAGGCCCCGAGGAGGCAAGCTATGAAGAATCAGGTTGATATCAAAATGCTGCTCAGAGTCTGTTCCAAGGTGAAGGATCAGGGTGAAAAAACTGACAAGGGATTCCAGTTGGAAGATCTTGTTTTGGACGAGCAGATGGATGGTTACAACGTCACACTCAGTAATGCCAGTGTGTCAGTCGACCTAAATTTCCACAATACCTACCATTTTCACACGGGAAATGAAGATCCTGAGGGATTAATTAACCAGACTACGACCGAATTCCACCAGCAAAATGAAAGCGAGATCCAGGCATTTGTTCGACACCTGAAAGATATAGATGAGCGTTATTGACCGACGCTCAATAATCTTCGTTACCTGGTTAATAACGATGTTCCTGATTGAATTCAGGACATGATGACCAACAAAATTCCGGGGTTTAATTCGATGTGGAATTAAACCCCGGAGATTAACAGAGGAGGGCAAATTGGAGACTAGCCCTTAGCCCGTAAGTACGCTGTCCTCTGGGTATTTAAGTGCTGACTGCTTCGGTTTGGAAAGCATATAAGCAAGGGTTAGTGGACCGATACGGCCAATGATCATGACCACGATAAGGATTATCTTTCCGGCTTCTGTCAGGTGTGATGACAAACCGGCAGTTAAACCCACTGTCGCGAATGCGGAAATAGTCTCAAACATAATCCGGTCAAATGGCGCTTTCTCTGTGAGCATCAGGGCAAACATTGCCAACGTGAGGACAATGCCACTGACGACCACTATGGCCATTGCTTTTGTTACCGTGGGCCACGCGACAGTTCGTTTAAACGCAGTAACGTTTTTCTCCTGTCGCAGGAAAGCACGGGTTGCCAGCAGGGATACCACAAAGGTAGAAACCTTGATACCACCACCGGTTGACGTTGGGCCGGCCCCGATAAGCATCAAAACAATCATTACCAGAAGCGCAGGTTCAGTCATTTTGCCTATGTCGATACTGTTAAATCCAGCAGTACGCGCAGTAGCAGACTGAAAGAAAGCCATCAGCCACTGATCAGTCAACGATGCATGTCCAAGTGTTGATGGGTTGTTTCGCTCCAGGAGCCAGATGAGCAAAGTGCCCACGATGAGCAAAGCAGGTGTACCAACCAACATAATTTTGCTGTGCAGTTTTAGCTTTTTGAAACCGCCTTTACGGTTTTTGCACATATCTGCGACGACTGTAAATCCCAGACCTCCAGAGATAAACAGGGCAGCCAATGTGAGGATCACTAAGGGATCATCTGCGTAGGAGATAAAGTTGTCAGTGAAAAGGGAGAAACCTGCATTGTTGAATGCAGAGACTGCGTGGAATAGGGCGTTGAAAACGCCTTCCCCGAGGCCGAGTTGAGGCACCAACCGGAATGATAGGAAAATGGTGCCAATCGCTTCAGCGCTGAAACTGAAGATGGCGATGGCGATGACCAGCTTTCGAATGTCGATTTGCTTGTTCTGCCCCAGTGCTTCTTTGGCAAGGGATTGTTGCTTGAGGCTCATACGAAGCCCAAACAGGTAGATAAGCACAGCCGACAACGTCATTTGCCCGAGGCCGCCAATTTGCATCAGTAACATCAGGAGAATTTTACCGCTGAGGGTAAAGTGTGCCCCGGTATCGACTACGCCGAGGCCGGTTACACTGATGGCTGAGGTGGCGGTGAACAGTGCATCGGTAAAACTCAGCCCCGATACTGAGAATACCGGCAGCGTCAGCAATAATGCACCCGGAATAAGTACTGCCAGAAAACTGCCGACGATAATATGCGGCTCAGAAAACTGCGAAGACAGTGGCAGTTTTTTGATTGAACCGGGCGCCGTCGGCGAAGAGTTTAAAATGTTCATAGAAACGCTCAGGTTTATAGCTGCTTAAGCGTTGCGTTAAGTTGGTCTTTATTACCTGCAAGAATCAGGATATCCCCAATACCAAGATCCAGTTCCCTGTCAGGGCATGGAATAATTTCCGGGCCTTTTTTCAGGGCCAGTAACTGAATGCCTGGAACATTGAAAATTGGCAATTCCTGGAGTTTGTGCCCCATATTCTTATTGCCGATAACAAATTCGGTAATCGCCTGCTCACTGCCAAGTTCAAGGAAATCAAATACACGGATGTCCATAATACTGCGGGCAATGCGGACACCCATATCGCGTTCAGGAAGAATAATTTTATCGGCACCTACTTTTTGCAGAATGCGTGCGTGGAAACGATCATTAGCTTTAACCCAAACTTTCTTAACACCAGACTCTTTCAATAGAAGGGTGGCCATGATGCTGTTTTTAACTTTTTCACCGATTGCGACTACAACAAGATCGTAATCCTGAAGGTGAAGCTCGCTAAGGGTCTCCTCGTTGATGCAGTCGGCAACAATGGCTTGGGTAGCAACATCAGATGCTTTTTGAACCAGTTCTTCGTTTATGTCGATTGCAAGCACTTCAGCACCCTGTGCACTTAACTCCTCACAGATGCTCATGCCGAAACGGCCCAGACCAATTACGGCGTACTGCTTATCTGACTGACTCATAACAAACTCTAATTGTATTACAAAAGTTCGATATGCTGCTCCTTTTCCCATTGCTTGGCAATAGGGCGATAAATCGCACATCTTAAAATTAAGTTATTTAAAATCAACGGATAATAATAAGCGCCCAAAAATGAAAACTAGGATTACAATGGCGACTTTCGGTAATAAACAAAAGTTTTAAAAGAAAACATCAGGGCAAGCAGTACGCAGTGTTTGTCGTTATATCCATATATAGTCATAAGCTTTGTCAGTTCTGCAATGCTATGTTTCATTAATGAAGATACTAAAATAATCAACTATTCATTAAGATCTTGTGTCTTATCCTTTCTTTTTAAACATCACCAATAATTTTCATGGCATCAAGCATGGCAGAACTATCTGAACAGGTTAGCGTGCGTGTTCGCGTACGTCACCAGCCAACCAAAGTCGTCCGGCGATTTATGTCCAGCCACAAAAACCCTATACAGGTGCTGTTGCTTTCAGCACTGGTGGGTATTTTTACTGGATTTCTCGGGACAATGTTTGAACTCGGGGTGAACTGGGTTTCAAAACAACGAACGGTTTGGCTGGAGTCGTCAATAAGCCAGGCTGTACCACTGTGGATGGCAGCGGTATTGGTGAGCGGTGTCCTGGCGATGATTGGCTACTACCTGGTACACCGATTTGCACCGGAAGCCGGTGGTTCCGGTATCCCGGAAATAGAAGGTGCCCTTGATGACCGCCGTCCTGTGCGCTGGTGGCGTGTGTTGCCGGTTAAGTTTTTTGGTGGTTTGGGTACGCTGGGTTCCGGCATGGTGCTCGGACGTGAAGGACCAACAGTACAGATGGGTGGTAACGTTGGCAGAATGATCGCCGACATTTTCCGCCTTAAAGACAAAGAAGGCTGTCATGCGTTGATTGCCTCTGGTGCAGCTGGTGGTTTGGCTGCCGCGTTTAATGCGCCTCTTGCGGGCATCATGTTTGTAGTCGAGGAGATGCGTCCCCAGTTTCGTTACAACCTGATTTCCATCAAGGCTGTAATGGTATCGGCTATTCTTTCAGATGTGGTCTTCCGTATGCTGCGTGGTCAGGATGCGGTGATAACCATGCCCCAGTATTCAGCAGCACCGCTTCAGTCCCTCTGGTTATTCCTTTTACTCGGTCTGTTTTTCGGTATTTTCGGGGTGATTTTTAATACGCTTGTTATGCGTACCATTGATGCCTTTACCGCTTGGCACCGTCATGATCGCAAGCGTTTTGTGCTGACAGGGGCTGCAATTGGTGCCATCTTTGGACTGATGCTCTTATACGTCCCTGAGGTGACAGGCGGCGGTATTGAAATTATTCCGGATATCACTAAAGGCTCATTTGGCCTTTATATGCTGATTGCGCTTTTCGCCGCACGCCTTATCACAACACTGGTATGTTTCGGTTCAGGGGCTCCGGGCGGTATTTTCGCTCCAATGCTTGCCTTGGGGACACTGTTCGGAACTTTCTTTGGCTCCGTAGCCAGCCAGATGATGCCTGAACTGGGATTAGATCCCGGTATGTTTGCGATAGCGGGTATGGGGGCACTTTTTGCTGCGACTGTACGTGCTCCTATCACCGGTATATTGCTGGTGATCGAAATGACCCACAATTACGACCTTATCCTGCCACTGCTAATTACAACACTGGGGGCGGTAATGGTTGCCCAGATGTTGGGTGGAAAACCTATCTATTCTGAATTGCTGCACCGTACGCTTGACCGGGAGAAAAAACAGCAACAGGATGAGCCTGAGGGGCAAAATGCCTAATTGACCATTACTGCTAAATTATTCAGCCCACTGATTCCAGTGGGCTTTTTCTTATCTTTTGGAAACTGTCCTGCTATTGCATCATTCGCCTATTTAGACCTGGCTGTTTATTGTCTTTCAAATCCAGAGTTGTAACGATTGCCTGGATACGCGCGTAAATACAGCTCTTTGATATACATACACTCATCTGTTGCCTGTCTGCTATTCCTGCCTGGAATTCGTACCTTGCCGATATGCTGTCTTTCTTTACCGCTTTCTTGTTTTCGCGCTGCGTACTTTGCCTCTTTGTAAGTCAAACAAAAAATTAAAATCTGGAGATATACCATGAAAAGGACGTTTCTCATGGTTGGTGTACTTTTGTTCGCAGGTTGTGGTGAACATGAAAAACGAACCAGTGTGCCGATCGAACCGTTAACCCGGCCTGCAAAACTTCTGACTGTTTCTGTTAGTGGCAGCGTCAACCAGAGAGTTTTCCCGGCTGTTGTTACCGCTGATGATAGTGCGGTTTTAACCTTCCGGGTTTCTGGGCAGTTAAAGGACATGCCAGTCAAGGCAGGAATGAATGTAGATGAAGGGGAGGTATTGGCCGTTCTTGATCCACAGGAATTAGCGCTGCGCAAAGCACAGGCTCAGGCTGCCTTCAATTTGGCTAAGGTTCAGTTTGACCGGGCTTCCAAGTTGAGAAAAGACTTTGTCGTTTCAGAGCAAGATTACGATCAGGCTAAGTCCCAGCTTAACGAGGCCAAAGCAAACCTTGAACAAGCGGATGCAAATCTTGGTTACGCCACGCTTAGAGCACCATACAAAGGGGCTATTTCATTGCGGTTTAAAGAAAACTTTGAATACGTAACCGCCAATGAACCAGTGATGAACATTCAGACCAGCGATATCGTGAATGTGACTTTTCAACTCCCTGAGCACCTCATCAACCGTTTGAGTGGCAATGCTGAGAATGATCAGGCCAATGTGGTGTTTGATACTTACCCCAGCCAATCCTTTGTCGCCACACTAAAACAAATTGATACGGAAGCTGACCCTAAAACCGGTAGTTATAAAGTTACGCTCACTATGCCACGCCCTGACAACATCAATGTCCTTCCTGGGATGTCTGCAAGGGTAAGTGTTGAGGTTGATGCAGCAAACAGCTCGCTAGTCCCGGAATCAGCCTTGGTTCAGGCTGGCAACGGGACAACAAGCGTATGGAAGGTGGGCGTCGATGGCGCTGTCACGCTTGTACCTGTAGAAATTTCTTCCGGTGTCTTGGTTTCCGGGCTGTCAGACGGTGATCAAATCGTTTCAACAGGAATCGGGGCACTGAGGGAAGGTGACAAAGTGGTGGAATGGGTGAAGGAGCGGGGCTTATGAAACCGATGGAAAATAAATACGCAATTTGGCCAATTCTTTCCGCAGTTTTGTTGATGGCTGGGTGTGAGCGGGATGAGGTCATCTCACAGGATCGTATCCCGACAGTCTCGGTGGTTACTGTGAGCGAGCAAACCCTGTCACCCCGTCTTCACTTTCCCGCAGTAGCAGCAGCGGCAGACCGGTCAGAGCTTTCTTTCCGGGTTGGAGGGGAAGTGACCATCCTAAATGTTAAGCCTGGCGATTTAGTGAGCAAGGGAGAGCTTCTGGCTGCAATAGATGATACGGATTTCCAGTTGGCAGTTGATGATGCCAGAGCAGGGTATGACCTTGCGCAAAACCAGTTTTCCAGGGCAGAGAGATTGGTGAAGTCCGGCTCCATTGCAAAGTCACAATACGATGAATTGAGGGCACAGAGAGATATAGCCAAAGCAGATTTTGACCTCGCGAGGCTGCGAAAGAGTTTCACCCAATTGGTCGCCCCTTTTGATGGAATCATCTCCCGCGTGCCGGTTGACAACTTTGAGCAGGTTGGTGTGGGCCAACCGGTTATGAATATTCATAAGACATCGGATGTCGATATCAAAATACAGGCCGCAGACATTCTGTATGTGGCCCACTCACAGCGGGGATCTGCCGAAGTTACCCAAAAGGTCGATCCCAGGGTGACATTTGGAGACGGCAAGGAATACAGGCTGACGTTAAAAGAGTACACAGTGGAACCGGATCCCGATTCGGGTGCATTTCTTGTCACACTTACCATGCCTATGCCTGCAGACAGAATGATTCTGGATGGAATGACAGTTGAAGTGAATGCAAGTGGGGAAGGACTGAGAACCTACGATGCCAATGCGATTGAAATCCCCTTGGAAGCAATTTTTAACGGTGACGGGGACAGTCTTGATGCAGACAACATGTACGTCTGGATAGTTGACGAACAAAGCCGGGTTACCAAAAGGCATGTTCTTCTGGAGAGATTGACACCAACCGGTATACGGATAAGGGCAGGCGTGAACACCGGAGAGTCGATTGTTGTGTCGGGTGTCAGCAGGTTAACGGAAGGCCAGGAAGTAACAGTATTGAAAGGCGAGGGGGATCAGGTATGAAGCAGAACATCGCCACCTATTTTATTAAAAACTCTGTGATCAGTTGGATGCTGACATTGATTTTTGTCATTGGAGGAACCATCGCATTCCTGGGGCTGGGACGACTGGAAGACCCCGCATTCACCCTCAAGGATGCCATGATCATCACCAGCTACCCAGGGGCCACACCCCAACAGGTAGAAGAAGAGGTGACATATCCCCTTGAGAAAGCTGTGCAGCAGTTGGTTTATGTGGATAAAGTTAAATCGACATCAAGCCGTGGCCTGTCCCAGATTACGGTCAGTATGAAGAACAACTACGGGCCCGAAGACTTGCCACAAATCTGGGATGAAATGCGGCGCAAAGTGACGGACATCGAAAACACCTTCCCCCCAGGAGTCTATAAGCCCCGAATAATAGACGATTTCGGTGATGTATACGGCATTCTCCTTGCCGTCACCGGCGAGGGATACAGCTATGCCGAGCTGAGTGACTATGTCGATTACCTGCGCAGGGAGCTTGAATTGGTAGAGGGCGTAGGGAAAGTACAGGTCTCAGGTGTTCAACAAGAACAGGTGTTTATCGAAATTTCCATGCAACGGCTGACCAGCCTGGGTATTGATCCACAGGTCATATTCGGGCTGTTGGAAACACAGAATGTGGTCAGTGACGCAGGGGCTATTCGTATTGGGAATGAATATATACGTATTCACCCCACGGGAGAGTTTGCATCCGTAAAAGAGCTGGGCGATTTGATCATCAGCGATTCAGGTGCCCAGGGACTGATATACCTACGGGACGTAGCCAGCATTACACGGGGTTATGAGGAGATTCCCGGAAACCTGGTGACGTACAACAACCGACTGGCACTGAATGTCGGTATTTCCTTTTCCGAGGGGGTAAACGTTGTCGAGGTTGGAAAACGGATAGACCAGCGGCTTGTAGAGCTGCGCGAATACCAACCAGTGGGGGTGGAGATAGGGGAGGTCTACAACCAGCCGTCGGAAGTTGATAACTCAGTACAGGGCTTTGTAGTCAGTCTGGGACAGGCAGTGGCTATCGTTATTGTGGTGCTTCTGTTCTTTATGGGCCTGCGCTCAGGTTTGCTGATTGGACTCATCCTCCTGCTGACGGTGTTAGGTACCTTTGTTTTTATGAAGTACTACCATATTGATCTGCAGCGGATTTCACTCGGTGCTTTGGTCATCGCACTGGGTATGCTGGTAGACAACGCCATCGTGGTGGTTGAAGGGATTCTCATCGGGTTGAAGAAAGGGCGTACCCGGATTGAAGCCGCCTCAGATATCGTTACCCAGACTAAATGGCCATTGCTCGGGGCGACTGTCATTGCAGTTACTGCCTTTGCGCCTATTGGTTTGTCAGACGATGCAACCGGGGAATACTGTGGGACACTGTTTACTGTCCTGCTTATATCTCTGATGTTGAGCTGGTTTACCGCGATTACGCTGACTCCGTTTTTCGCCAACCTCTTTTTCAAGGAATCGGCCAGCGGTGAAGAGAGCAATGAAGACCCATACCGGGGTGTGGTTTTCACAGCCTACCGCAGCGTGCTCAAGTTCTGTATGCACCATGCCTATCCTTCAATCGCTTTTCTGGTTATCTGCCTTGCATCGGCTATTTGGGGATTTGGGTTCATCAAGCAAGCGTTTTTCCCTTCATCAACTACCCCAATGTTTATGGTTGACGTTTGGATGCCAGAAGGTACTGACATCCACGCGACTGCAGATAAGATGGATGATTTGGAAAAATGGCTACTGAAACAGGATGATGTGACATACGTGTCTACCAGTACAGGCCAGGGTACACAACGCTTTATGCTGACTTACGCGCCAGAAAAAAGCTATGCATCCTACGGCGAACTGATTGTCCGAACAGGTGGCTATGAAGATGTGATTCCGCTTTTGAACCGGGTGAGGGATGAACTGGATGCGAGGCATCCAGAGGTGGAATACAAACTCAAGCGGATTGAACTTGGTCCTTCATCAGGCTCTAAAATTGAAGCAAGGGTCATTGGGTCAGATCCCACTGTTTTACGTTCTGTCGCGGCTAAAATCCGGGCAGTGTTGGAAGCAGATCCTGATACCGTTAACATCCGGCACGACTGGCGTGAACGCAGTAAGGTTATACAACCGCAGTTTAATGAAAGCCAGGCCAGGCGTTACGGCGTAACCAAGCAGGATGTTGACAGCCTGCTTGAAATGTCATTTTCAGGTACCCGTGTTGGTTTATACCGGGATGGGACAAACCTGATGCCTATTGTTGCCCGCCTTCCCCAAAGTGAACGTGTTGATGTTAATACCATTGAGGGGATGAAAATCTGGAGCCCGGTAATCCAGCAGTTTATCCCTTTGCAACAAGTGGCGTTGGGTTACAACATCGAGTGGGAAGATCCTTTAATTGTCAGAGAGAACCGTAAGAGGGTTTTAACGGTATTCGCCGACCCTGACCCTTTAGGAGAACAAACTGCAGCAACCATTCAAGCAAGGATTCAGCCTGTGATTGAACAAATCCGGTTGCCTGCCGGTTATGCACTTGAGTGGGGCGGGGAATATGAGTCATCCGGTGATGCTCAGGCATCCCTTTTTAGTACAATGCCTATGGGTTACCTGTTTATGTTCCTGGTAACCATACTTTTGTTCAATTCCGTTAAAGACGCGATCATCGTTTGGCTAACCGTGCCCATGGCTATTATTGGGGTAACGGTTGGCCTGTTGGTTTTGGACACACCATTTGGGTTTATGGCCCTGCTGGGCTTCCTGAGCCTGTCTGGCATGTTGATCAAAAATGGGATTGTGCTGATCGACCAAATTAATATTGAACTAATCAGCGGCAAAAGCCGGTACGACGCTATTATTGATGCGTCTGTCAGTCGTGTCAGACCAGTCTGTATGGCTGCAATCACGACAATTTTGGGTATGTTACCCCTGCTGCCCGATGTTTTTTTCCGCCCGATGGCTGTAACCATTATGTTTGGACTGGGTTTCGCCACAGTGTTGACACTCCTTGTTGTACCAGTGCTGTACCGTATTTTTTATGGTGTGCGTTATCACGGGGAAATACAGGCATCTGCTGCATGAACATATGGCTATCAGGAATAGGCAAGCATGCTGAAGTACAATTACCGAATGTAGCCATATAGATTATAATGTTGCAATTAGGATTTTCTGTAGTTAATGATGTGTTACTTGTGCCTTCATAATAGGAGATCAATATCACATAAGGGATGTTGTTTGGGGTAAAGTGCTTTCAATTTTATGAGAGTAAGCGGTTAAATTGCATCGGCTTCCGGAATTTGGAAGTGAATACAACAAAGGAGTGTTCAGCGATGAATACCGCAAAAAAACAACCAATGTCCCTGACTGCACGTGTACTTATTGGCATGGTGCTGGGTATTGCTACGGGACTGATTGTCAGCAATTTTTTGGCTGATATAAAGCTCATCAACGATTATCTGGTCCACGGTCTTTTTGATGTTGGTGGCAAGATATTTATCGCCAGTTTGAAGATGCTGGTAGTCCCATTAGTGTTTGTATCACTTGTATGCGGCACCAGCTCTTTGAAGGATATTTCAACGCTGGGCCGGTTGGGGGGCAAAACTCTCGGCTTATATCTCGCTACAACGGCTGTCGCAATAACTTTAGCCATCGGTATGGCGTTATTGTTCCAACCTGGCAGTGGCGCAGATTTAACGGCCGCGTCAGCATTTCAGGCCAAAGATGCACCATCCCTTGGTGATGTATTAATTGGCATGTTCCCCACAAACCCGATCCATGCGATGGCTGAAGGAAATACCCTCCAGATTATCGTCTTTGCCATTTTGTTCGGCATTGCTATCAGTGCTTCGGGCAAACCGGGCAAGCGCATTGCTGATTTCTTCAATGACCTGAATGAAGTCATCATGAAGTTGGTAGCACTTTTAATGAACATTGCGCCTTATGGTGTGTTCTGTCTGATGGCAAAGCTGTTTACAACGATCGGGTTGGATGCAATATACAGCCTTGCAGAGTACTTCCTCGTACTTGCTGGAACCCTGATTCTCCATGCTACGTTGGTTTATACCGGTATCCTGAAAGCCTTTACAGGCCTCAGCCCACTGACATTCCTCAAGAAAATGGAAGATGCTGTGATGTTTGCATTTTCCACTGCATCTTCCAACGCTACGATTCCGGTAACAATGGAAACAGCAACCCACAAAATGGGCGTCAGTAACCGTATTGCTTCATTCACTGTACCGTTAGGCGCTACTGTAAACATGGACGGTACAGCCATCATGCAGGGTGTAGCGACGGTATTTATTGCTCAGGCATTTAATATCGACCTGACAATGGCTGATTACCTTTCAGTGATCCTGACGGCAACCCTTGCATCAGTGGGTACTGCCGGTGTACCAGGTGTGGGTTTGGTCATGCTGGCAATGGTTCTGAATCAAGTCGGTTTGCCGTTGGAAGGCATTGCCCTGATTATGGGTGTAGACCGCTTGCTGGATATGATCCGTACCGCCGTGAACATAACCGGGGACTGTATGGTTACCTGTGTCGTTGCCAAGTCAGAAGGCGCGATGGATGTAGAGCGCTTTAATGATATTCATGCAGGAGAGACGGAAGAAAGCGTCGATTTCCATAAATTATCACATGATAATTAATATCAATTTGAAGTAAGCATAAAGACGCCGGCTATGTGCCGGCGTTCTTTTTTGTTTTTTGAAATTTATCTTAAGCAGCAATTCTCAGTTGCTTTTCATTTCGTTTCAGGAAGTTTTTAAGCTCCCTTATACGCAGAGGTTTAGCGATTAGGTAACCCTGAAGGTAATCCACCTTTTGGTTCACCAGGTATGCAGCTTGATCAGAGGTTTCTACCCCTTCAGCGATCAGGGCAAAGTTCATTTTTTTGCCGAGCGCGATGATGCCTTCCAGAACGTGTGAATTTACCGATTCCTGACCGATGGTATCGATGAAACATTTGTCAATTTTCAGGTAATCCACAGAAATCTTAGGGAATACTGACAACGATGTTTGTCCGGTACCGAAATCATCAATGGCAACTTCAACCCCGGCTTCTTGAAGGGCCGATATAGTGTGGGCTGCTGATTCATTGAGAAATTGTCGCTCAGTAACTTCAATACAAAGGTGCATGTTGCGGCGCAAAAACGCCTTCTTATAGCGTGTGAAATATGCCGTTGGGTCAACATCTGTAAGATGAGAGGGGGCAACGTTAACACCAACATGGAATGACTGGTCGAAATGGAGTGACCCCAGTTCCTGGCGAGCTACCTTTAGAATGTAATCAGTCAGCGGAATGATCAGGCCGTGCTTTTCCGCCATGCAAATAAACAGGTCCGGGCTGACCAATCCCAATTTAGGGTGTTGCCAACGAACCAATACCTCTACACCCGTGATGGTGTTGGTAGCTGTCTGGAAAATAGGCTGGTATACCAGGAAAAATTCGCGGTTGGTGATTCCCCTTTCAATGTCGTCCACCAATGTGTGACGTTCACTGATGTATTTCCAGACAAGGATGGCCAAAAATAGCGACAAAACAGCTGTTAGAGGGAACAGTGCCAGCAGGTAGTCGCGGTAGGTATGGAGAACCGCTTCTGGCGAGACCAATAAGTGAATGTCATAACCAAACTGCTTGGAATGGATAATCACCTGTCCGGTTTCGGCCAATGTATTGACTGGCAAGCGTTGGCCGTTGATTTCCAGAAACACCCCGCGTGCTTTCCGGAACTCAAGTGCCTTAAAGTCATTTTCAATATATTCACCATCTACAATTGTCGCAGATCCTTTCCCCGTTTGAGGATCTCGCTCAATTAATATGATGGTGGGTCTGTTACCTGTTTGAGGAAACGGAGGAGCAATAACGACGTGCTGTCCTTCGTTGACCAGAGAAGAGAGAAAGTCAGGAAGTGGCTTGTTCAATGAACCAAGGTCTTTTGAGCAGGTGACTTCACTGTTATTAAAGACGTAAACATCCTGCATGTAAGTGGCAAAATGGTATTTGGCCTTTAATCGCTCACATTTCTTAAATGTACCGGTGAGATTTTGGTGATTCAGGGTCTGGAGCTGTAACAGTTGAAAATCTAAGCGCTGCTGGTAAGCCTCTCCGGCCTGCATGAGTTCCTGATTGACTGTGGAAACGGAAATTGGGTAACTGACAAGAGCGGTTATTGCCAAAGGCAACAAGCATATAAGGCCAACTGTCGCTCGCCGGGAAAAGCGCGACATTTTTAAAAGGTGCATATAAGTACGGGGATTTTTTTGTTCTATGAATGGATGCGAAAGTTATCTCATTTATTAAGTCAAATCAATTTTCAAATAATCTTACTAATCAGTGAGATAGAGCACATTTTGTACAAATAAAGTATTAACTCATTGTATTAAAAAGTGTTTGTATATAAATCGCGGTGAATATTTTATTTTTTCGTGGACACAAAATACCGGCAATACACATTGCCGGTATGGTCGCAGACGGTTACTGAAGGTAGGCATTAAGCATCCACACCAGCTTTTCCTGCTCTCTGATGTAGTCGCCCATCTGTGATGCAGTCCCTTCATCCCCTGCATCCCCTGCTTCACTGAGAATGCGGCGTTGTAAGATAATCAACTTGCTGAAACCGTTTACCAGACTACGGACGCTCGCGATACCATCTGTTTCATAAGGGTGCTCAGCAATATCACTTTGTTGTAAATACTGACTGAAACGGTGTTCTGGGGCATACCCCAGGGTCAGAATACGCTCTGCTATTTCATCAACCTTCATCTGCAAGTCAGTATAAATCTCCTCAAACTTTACGTGCAGTTCGAAAAATGCCCGGCCTTGAATGTTCCAATGAAAGCCACGTGCATTGCTGTACATCACCTGATAGTGTGCGAGCAGGGTATTCAGGTCTTGCGCGAGGGTTTCTGATTGTTTGCGATCAAGACCAATAAGATTGTAATTCTGGCTCATACTGTATTCCTCTATGGGTATATCCATTACGAAGCGGGGATTTCGGTGCCTCTTTACTATGAGTTCAGGTTACCTACATTCTCTTTGGTGATGAATTTGATTTGGTTTATCGTTTTGATAGGTATTGCCTTAAAAGTACGGTCGTGCTATTCGTATAGGCAGTTCAGTTAGGACGCAGTGATGAGTAAAAGCCGGATTACGAGAGAACATATTCTTGGCCGGGCATTTGAGTTGGCCAGTGAAGACGGGCTGGAAAGCCTGACCATTGGGTCACTTGCCAAGGCATCTGAGATGTCGAAAAGCGGGGTATTTGCCCATTTTAACTCTCGCGAAAACCTTCAGATAGCTGTAATAGAATACGCCAGTGATCGCTTTGTAGAACGTATAATCCAGCCTGTCAGGCTTGAATGTTACGAAAGTTATGAGTTGAAGCTGAGAAAGCTGGCTGAGAATTGGTTGAATTGGAACAGTAATTTTCAGGGAAGCTGCCTGTTTCTTGATGCCTGGCGAAGTACTGCCGGAGGAGAAACGGATGAAGTTCAGCTGACACTTCAGAAAGTTACTGTTCGCTGGCTGGATTATTTGAACCGCCAGTTTGTTGCCGGTTGCGAGTCTGGCGAGTTTCAGCAGGGGTTAGACACTTGGCAGGCAGTTTATCAGTTGTATGGTGTTTACCTTAGCAGCCATCTTTTCCGGTCGATGGGAAAAGAGTCCGTCGATGCTGAAATGTTCTGGAAAGGGGTGGACATACTGATGTCCCAATGCCGGAGGGTTTAGTAACCCCGGTTAACAAGTTTTTTAAAACCCATAAAATAGTACGGTCGTTCTATTTTGGGGCGATTGTGGAGGCTGAGTTATGAGCAGCAAGATCTATTTCAAGAATCACAGGCGCTTTAGTGTGAAGAGAAAAGCAGTATCCGTCATTACTGGCCTTCATTATCTATTGGCACCCAAACATGCAAAAAAAACTGCCCGGAAACTGTTTCTCACACCGGTAAAAGGGCGGGTGGTGAATAGAGAGCCGGCAGGTCTAATTAAAAAAACGATAAATACTTCGGAAGGCGAGTTGATGACCTATCAAATAGGCAATGGGCCAATGTGGTTGCTGAGCCATGGTTGGTCTGGGTCCTCCAGCCAGTTTTACCCTTTGATGGAGCACATTGCTAACGCCGGGTTTACCGCTCTGGCTTATGACCAGCCGGCGCATGGGGAAAGTGAAGGGACGCACAGCAGCCTCCCGAGTTTTGTTACAGCCCTGAACGATTTGTTAGGTCAGTTTGACCATATTGAGGGGCTGGTAACACACAGTATGGCGGGCGCCGGAGCATTGGAAAGCACACATCCGTCGTTAAGTGGGAAACCCGTATTACTTATCGCTCCGGTATTGAACTACCGGGATAACCTTTACGGAACTGTAAGGGCTTCCGGGTATTCAATGAGGCTTTTTGATGAAGTGGTGAAAGAGGTAGAAGATAAATACAGTTACCCAATATTTTCTATCGATCCCTTTGAGAAGCTGAAATCCAGACGATCCAAGGTGGTAATCGTCCACGACAGGCATGACCGTTTTGCCAATTTCGGTCCGTCTATGGAAGCGGCGGGCTGGGACCATGTACACCTGGTGGCAACTGAAGGGCTGGGTCATGGCCGGATCATGAAAAGCCAGGCGCTGTTTGATGCGTTTGATATGCTGGCTTTGTCAGCTGGTTACCCATCGGGGAATTAAAATATGGCCGGGCAAGCCCGGCCATATTTACAGGCAGGAACGGCTTACTCGCCGGCAACGCTAAGTCTTGCAAAGCGAATTGTTGGGGCGAAGAAGGTACGGCTGTAATCTGGGATTAGTGTGTCGCTTACAGCGTCCACTTCTTGCAGCATTCTGTAATAGTTCCCCGCGACTGTAATGCCACGAACCGGGCGGATACGCTTACCGTCTCGGCAAAGAAACCCTGCTGCACCAAAGGAAAACTCACCACTGATTGGGTCAGCCCCGGAATGGACACCCTGGAGATCGATAATTTCTAAATACTCGCCAGAAGTGACTTCAGCTGAAGATGATTTTCCGGCAGCGATAATGTCGTGTCGGGAGCTAATCGACAGTGCGCCTTTCGCAGAACGACCGGCGTTTGCTGTATGGGTAACGCCGAAGTAGTCTGCGGTAGCACTGTTATGGAGAAAGCCAATGAGCTTTCCTTCTTCAATCAGGGACGTATCCCCAGTAGGAAAACCTTCCCCATCAAATGATTTTACCGCCATACCGTCTTCGACATAAGCGATGTCGGAAAAACTGAGTAAGGGGCTGGCAACGAGTGTACCAGTCTTATCTTTCCATGGGTTCGTACCTCGTTTGGCGGACTCACCTGAAAAACAGCTGCCGAACGCACCCATCAGCTCATTCAGGGAATCCTGATCGAAGATTACGGCGTACTGCCCTGTTTTAACTGGGCCACCTTCAAGTAACGCCTGTGCGGTATCGTAAGCATGGTTTACACACCAACTTGCATTAAGATCGCCAAAAGACCGGCCAACAGATGCACCAAGATACATCGACTGTTTGTCATTGTGATCAATAAGTGCAGACGTATAGCACGTAAATCTGCGTTCACGGTGACTGCAATAGCTTCCCAAGGTATTTGCCAGCACAATGGATGATGATGAATCACTGTAACTGTTATACGGGGCTGATTTAGCCAGTGGCTTATCGATAACAGATTGCTCCAGCGACAGCGCCAACGCTATTTTGTCATCAATAGAAGCTGTTTCCTGTTTGAATATTTCGGATTCAGGTGTGGACAGGCACTGGTTTTCCGCACGAATGGCCTGATGCTTGTCTATTTTGCTGTAGCGGGCGTTTGTGATGGCCTCTCGCACCATCAGCTCAAGGCTTTCGGGTTCAAATGACTCTGAATAGCTGATTGCAACCTTCTGGTCTTTGGCAACCCGGATTCCAATTACCTGGCTGGCAGTAACCTTGTATTCAGACAAGCTGCCCTGATCAGATTTAAGGGATAAGCCTTCACTCTGGCTGGCGATGACATCTGCATCAACCCCTTGTTTTTTTGCAAGGGACAGAACGAAATCGGCGGATTCTGCCAGGATATTATGTGCAGTCATCAGTTACCTCCTCCCACCAGAATGTTATCTACTTTTAATGTTGCCTGCCCGACGGTGGTTGGAACAGCGCCACTGACAGACCCGCACATACCCGCGGCAAGGGCAAAATCACTTCCGACCATACTGATTTCTTTCAATACCTTAGGGCCGGTGCTGATCAGTGTTGCAGATTTTAGAGGGCTGGTTATTTTGCCGTTTTCAATCAGGTAAGCTTCCTGAACGGCGAAATTAAATTCACCAGTACCAGGTTGCACTGAACCGCCGCCCATTTTCTTGGCGTAGATGCCGCGTTCAACAGAACTGATCATGTCATCAAAACTGCTGTCTCCGGGCTCGATGAAGGTATTGCGCATACGTGATGTCGGGGCGAATTTGTAGGATTCACGTCGTCCTGAACCTGTTGGCTCAAAGCCTGTCTTCATGCCACCCATACGGTCAACCATAAAGCTGGTGAGCTTGCCGTCTTTGATTAGCTGGGTTCGCTGTGTTTTCAGGCCTTCGTCGTCGATATTGATTGAGCCCCATTCGTTGGCCAGCGTACCGTCGTCTACGGCGTTGACCACAGGGTTAGCGATCATTTCCCCCATTTTGTCGTGGAAGACAGAGGCTTTTTTAGCAACGGATGTTGTTTCAAGCAGGTGACCACAGGCTTCGTGGAAAATAACCCCGCCAAAACCATTACCAATAACTACCGGCATCTCACCGGAAGGGCATGGCACTGCGCCAAGTTTTACCAAAGCTTGGGCACAAACTGTGTCAGCCAGGGCTTCCGGATCTATCTGGCGGTGGAATTCCCAGCCACTCAGTGCACCGGGAGACTCAAACCCGTTGCTTTGTTCATCGCCATCAGCGGCAATTACGGTTGAGCTGATACGTGTGTAATGGCGGGTATCAGATGTTTCCAGACCAAGTGAATTATAGATTTGGATATTTTGCTCACGTTGCAAAACCCTGCTGATGACTTGGGTGATTTTGTTGCTATGGTTGCGTGCCCGATGATCAATCTTGCGCAGGAAAGCGATTTTTTCTTCAACTTTGCTGTCTGCAGAAAACCCTTGCAGTGACGGATGATTGTTTCTTTGAACCGGCTGTAAAAAGCTAACCGGTTGAATCAATTGTTCTCTTAGATCCTGTGCACACAAAGCAGAAACTACGCGTTTTAGCTTTTCTTCATCTTTACTGTTTGTATAACCGTAGAGAACCTTGTGCCCAAAAAATAATCTGACTCCGATACCGAAATCGATACCAGACTGGACTTTGTCAACATCACCTGTAAGCAGCTCAACGTTGCCGGAATGGTGTTTTTCTATGAATAGTTCTGCGAAATCAGCCCCGGAGAAAAGGGCGTGGTCGATAACGGAACGGGCCGTTTGGGCTTCAAGCATAATGCCTCCAAAGCGTGCTTGGAACGCAGGACAAAATGAATTGGCGTTCAGCGTATCACTATTGCTACACACAACCAAGGTAGATTGGACGGTGCTATTTTCAGTGTGGAGCCTATTGTCAAATAGTCAAAATCTAATTATTTGCGATACTTGTGAAAGAAATGGGAGAGATAGCCTGTCCATATGTTTTGTGTTGTTACTATTCTGGATATAGGCAGACACACTTGTCAGAAAAACTCAAGGTAAAAGCAACGAGGAGTTATTGGTTGGCTGAAACATACATGCGACCAGAGTTTAAAGTTTTCATGGAGGGAGACAATGCCCGATTGGCTTCCTGAGATTTCGTCTAATCCCTGGCAGATGGCACTTTTGATCATCCTCATATCGTATTTACTGGAAGATGTCGCCATCGCGTTTGCTGCGGTAGCTGCTTCAGAGGGTGCTGTGTCATTGCCTGTTGCTTTGGCTGCCACGTTTGTTGGTATTGCCTCAGGAGATTTGGGGTTGTACGGCCTGGGGTATCTTGCCCGTTATTCACGCTTGCTTCGATATCGTCTATTCAGAAACCGGTACTTTAAAACGATTAAACACCGGTTCAGTAAACATATCATTGCAAATGTTTTCCTTATTCGGTTTGTCCCTGGCTTGCGCGCCGTTGGGTTTAGCCTGAGTGGATTTTTTCATATAGGTCTTATCAAATTTTCTGTTGGCGTTGGGCTGGCAACAGCGTTGTGGACGCTTGTGGTGTTCACAGGTGTTTACAACTTGGGTAGCAGCGAGTGGCTCTATAACAGCCACTTTAAATGGCTGTTAGTACCAGCTGTTGCCCTGATGCTTTACCTGGTAAATCGACTATCAGTAAAAAGGCTCGATACTAAATACACCCTAAAAAATACAGATAAGGGAAAAAGGGATGCAATCGTTGATCGATAACAAGCCTGCGGAAAGATCAGAAGAATTACGCCGCAACATACCAAATGAAGGTATGCCCGAAATGCATACCGATGGACCGGATCTTTCCTGGTTTGAATTTATGCCCGCATGGGTAATGTACACACCGGTGGTAATTCAATCGATCATTATGGCGATACGCTACCGAAGCCTGACGTTACCGCTTGCCGCTAACCCGGGTATACATTTGAGTGGAATGGTCGGGGAGTCTAAAACCGCCATTCTTTCACTGGCACGAGGTAAAGCCAGAGATTATATCCTGCCATTTATAACACTGAACCGGTCCAGAGAACGTTCGACTGAGGCTTTTTCCCGGAGCAAGGAGAGGTTGATCGCATCGGGGCTGAACTACCCGGTAGTCGCAAAACCTGACATGGGGTGCCGTGGGGCTGGTGTGCGGTTGATTAAGAATGACTCTGATCTGCAGCGTTACATGGAAGACTTTCCTAAGGAGCAGGATTTCCTGTTGCAGGAAAAAGCCCCTTGGAGCGCAGAGGTCGGCATTTTCTATACGCGGTACCCGGATTCCTCCCGGGGAAAAATTATTTCAATGGGTTTTAAGTATATCCCTTTTGTCGTCGGGGATGGGGTGACGACGTTGCGGGGGTTGATTGAATCCGACAGCCGGGCAGAAAAACTCAGCCATATCTACTTTTCACGCTTTGAAAACCGGTTGGATGAAGTTTTGCCTGATGGCGAAGTGCTGAACCTGGTTTTTTCAGGAAGCCACAGCAAAGGCGCAATTTTCAGAAATGGTAACGAATACATCACGGAAGCGCTGACACGTAAGCTTGACGAGGTGTTGGCTGATGTACCTGGTTTCTTCTTTGGCAGGTTGGATGTGAAATTTCGCACTATAACGTCACTGATGGCAGGTAAAGACTTCACAATCATCGAACTCAACGGTGCATCCAGTGAGTCTGTCCATATCTGGGATAACAAGTCCACCTATGTAGGGGCTGTCAAAATGTTGCTTAAGCAATACCGGATACTTTACGAAATTGGTGATCAGCAAAGAAAAGCGGGCCACAACGTCCCTACATTGAGCGAGCTTTTTAAAGCCTGGCGTCAGGAAAGAGCCCTGACTGTTAAATATCCGTCTACAGATTGAGCCATAGCCCAGTATCTGCAGTCAGGTAATTACAAGAACGATAAGGATCAATCATGCATACGACGAGGGAAGAGGGGTATCGCAGCCCGGTGGATCTTCAGCAATTACGAAGCAATGGCGTTATTTGGGGAAATGTAGAGGCGTTAGGCCAAATGCAAGCGGTGATTGAAGCAATAGACGACACAACCTATTCGCGCATTGCTAAGCCTTACGTCCAAAGCAGTATTGGAAGTCATGTCAGGCATATTAATGACCTTTACCTCTCTTTGGTAAACGGGGTTGGGAACAATGTCATTGACTATGACCAACGCCGCCGAGGACATGAGATAGAAATGAACCGCCGTGTCGCCCTGAACGAAATAAAACAGCTTTCAGAGTGGATGACCCGACTGGATTTTCCCCATAGTGAAGTAGACGAAGTCAATGTCATCACGGAAACAACATTGGAATCCAACACTGTTTCCACGGTGTTGTCTAACTGGGCGAGAGAATGGATTTTTGTTGCAACCCATGCTGTCCACCATCTGGCGATTATCCGAATTGCTGCTGGTCTTCAGGGGATCACCTTACCGACAAAGGTGGGAATTGCAGCTGCGACAGCGAGTTTTATCCGAGGTGATCGGTAATGTGCACGGCGAGTTGGATTATCCGGCCTGATGGCTATTCATTGTTTTTTAACCGTGACGAAAGGCGGACACGCAGCGAAGCGTTGCTCCCCGAGGTTACCCGCCAGTCTGGAATGCGCATAGTAATGCCCAAAGACCCGGATGGAGGAGGGACATGGATTGCGATGAACGATGCAGGGGTGTCAGTTTGCCTGCTCAATTACTACCAAGGGAAAATCCCTTATGGGACGCTGGTCAGCAGAGGGCAGTTGGTTGTGTCACTGGCTGACTGCAGGAATGTGGAGGAAGTCAATTCAAGGCTTACCAATTTACCTCTGCATAAAATGGCGCCCTTTACGCTTTTACTGTTTACACCTGACATCAGCAAACAACGCCGGCCTCATGCCTGGCAGTGGGACGGTTTACAACTGACTCCACGTGTGGTGACCGCCCCTGTTATCTCATCTGCGGTTTGTCTGGAGGAGGTGGTACATTCCCGTACGGATCTTTACTGTCAAATGTCCCCGAAAACAGAGGAAGGAGCATTGGCATTCCACCGAAGCCACAAACCGGGAAAAGGTTTCCTGTCAGTTTGTATGCACCGTGAAGATGCAAGCTCAGTAAGCCTTACACATGTCAGCGTCAGTGGAGATGAAATGGAAATGGATTACTACCCGGGATCGCCATGTACATGCGATATCCCGGTAAAAACGATGATATCCCGACCCGATGCTGCGGTTGCTTCTGAGGGGGTGATAAGAAAGCGCAAACGCATCTGACCGGTCTGTTTAACTTCAGGCAAATGTCGAAAAGGAGATAGCAATGCGGGCAATATTTCTGTTTATCACCTTGGTGTATTCCGGTTGGGTTCTGGCAGCAGATCCGATATACACCGGCTTTTTCAGCGATAAAGCACTTGGTGGCTATGATACCGTCGCGTTTTTTACTGAAGGAAAACCGGTGAAAGGGCAAAAGAGTTTTCAAACAAATTACAAGGGAGCGACGTGGTTGTTTTCATCTCAGCAGCATTTGGAAATGTTTGAGGCTGAGCCGGACAAGTATGCCCCCCAGTATGGCGGCTATTGTGCATGGGCAATAGGTGCAAAAAATGACCTGGCCCCAGGGGATCCTAAATACTGGCACATTGTCGACAACAAACTCTATCTTAATTACAACCAAAGTGTGCAAAACGACTGGTTGAAGGATGTACCAGGATTCATTGCCAGCGGGGATAAAAACTGGCCCGAACTGGTGAAGTAACCAAATTAAACGGAATATGGATGTGACGATGGTAGAAGCTAGGCCTTTCTTGTTACCCAGAAAAACCCCTTTTGGGATTTTGGAATCTGTTGCCGAAAGAATATGTGGGTTAAAAAAGCTGGATTCGCTTTATCAACAGCGCCCTGAAGGCGTAGATTGCGATAACTTTCTCACGTATACACTCCAGGCTCTTGGAATCAGCCATCAGATCGTAAAAGGCTCCCTTGAATCCATTCCAGAAAGTGGCCCGGTTATTGTCGTTGCAAACCACCCTTTGGGGGGCGTTGAAGGGGTTATTCTGGCGGAGATACTCCGGAAAAAAAGGAACGATGTCCAGGTTCTGGCCAATCATTTCCTTCGGAGGATCCCTGAACTCCGAGAACTGTTTATCGGTGTTGACGTGTTTGAAACAGCCAATGCAATGAAAGCAAACATTCGTGCACTCCGTGACGCTCATGAACACCTTGGGAAAGGCGGGGTACTGCTGGTATTTCCAGCCGGGTCAGTATCAGAACTTGATAAGAATGGTGACGTGTCTGATAAAGTTTGGAGCCACTCTGTTGCAAAAATGGCCAAGCGGTCAGGGGCTGCTGTACTGCCGGTGTATGTGGGTGGCAGGAACAGCCGGACTTTCTACAGGGCCAGGAAAGTTCATCCAATTATCAGTACTGCCATGCTCGGTAGGGAATTGCTTAACAAAGAGGGTATGACAGTCCCGTTATCCATTGGCGAGCTCATTCCAAATAAAGAAGTAGTTCAATTCGAAACGGATGAAGCTGTTATGAACTACCTTCGCCTGAACACCTATTTATTGGGGGAAAAAGGTACATATGAGGCATCGGTAACGGCCGATGGCCTGATGCCGCTTGGGGATGCCGTACCTGCAAGGGTATTGTCCCGCGAGTTGGAGGGGTTACCCCCGGAGGCAAGACTCTGTACTTCGGATAATATGGATGTCTACTGCGCGTGTGCAAGTGATATACCCAACATGCTCAACGAAATTGGGCGGGTAAGGGAAACTTCGTTCAGGGCTGTTGGTGAGGGGACCGGGTTAGCCAGAGATATCGACAGCTATGACAGTTACTACCATCACCTTTTTATCTGGGATCGGGAAAACCGGAAACTCGTCGGGGCTTACCGCTTAGGTGTCGTATCAGAAATCATAAACAATTACGGGTTGGATGGCCTCTATTCCCGAAGTCTGTTTGACTATAACGACAGATTTCTTGCCAGGTTGAACCAATCGGTGGAGGTTGGACGCTCTGTGGTTGCCGAGGAATACCAACGCTCTTTGAGTGCGCTTTTGATGTTGTGGAAAGGCATTGCTGCGTTTGTAATGCAAAGGCCGGAACATACTCATTTATTCGGTCCAGTCAGCATCAGTAACGACTATGGTTCATTGGTACGCCAACTGATGGCTGAAACTCTGTCGATCCATTACTACGATGATGAACTTGCTGGAATGGTCGCCCCAAGGACTCCCCTGAAGGATGATTCGCGACGTTTTTGGCACACTGACATGCTGACTGCCCTGACTGATTTACAGCAACTGAACCGGATTGTCAGCAAAATGGCTGACGGGAAAGGGGTACCGGTATTATTGCGGCAGTACCTCGGGCTCAACGGCAAACTGGTCTGCTTCAATGTTGACCCTGACTTTAATGATGCACTCGATGGGTTGATCGTGGTAGATCTTCGCAATGTTCCGGAAAAAACACTGGCAAGATACATGGGAAAAAAAGAAGCAGTGGATTACCTGACTTTCCACAATATCAGTGACTGATTATGTTGGCGTCCGGTGATTAACCTTACTTTCTACGTGTCGACATCCCGCTCCCAGCCGTTAGAATAGACTCGGACTAACTTTGCGGGATACTGAAATGGGACAAATCCCTTGTAATATCATCACTGGTTTCCTCGGAGCCGGTAAAACTACAGCTATTCTTTCACTGTTAAAATACAAACCTGAAAATGAAAAATGGGCTGTGTTGGTTAACGAATTTGGAGAAGTTGGCGTTGACGGAGCCTTTCTACAGGAACAGGGGGCGGTGGTAAAAGAGGTTCCCGGTGGGTGTATGTGCTGTGTAGCCGGCCTGCCTATGGCAATTGGCATTAATGCTCTTCTAGCTCAAAAGCCTGATCGGTTGATCGTTGAGCCCACCGGCTTAGGTCATCCAAAAGACATTATCCGTAAGCTCGAATCTGAGCATTACTCCGATTACATTGCTGTAAATGCCACTATTACTTTGGTTGACCCACGCAACCTTTCTGACGAGAAATATACATCTAACAGCAATTTCCAGGACCAAATTGCTTTGGCTGACGTATTGGTCGCCAACAAAATTGACGCCTGTACGGATGAAGACCTGCGCTGTTTTGATGAATTTTCTGCCAGCCTGAAACCGGAGAAGTCGCTTACAGGTAAAGTTGAACTAGGCAACTTATTGCCTGAGTGGCTTGATTTACCCAAGGTTTCCCGCGAAGGAACCCACAGTCACCACCATCATCACGATGATGATCCAATGCCGGCGTTTGAATTGGAACCCGGTGAACAGTTTTGCCGAAAGGAAAACAAGGGGCAGGGTTACCACAGTTGTGGATGGTTTTTCGCCGCCGATGCGGTGTTTCCGTTCGACTCCCTCTATGGGTTGTTTGCCAACCTTAATGCTGAGCGTGTGAAAGCGGTAGTCAACACAGATCAGGGCTCATTCGCTTTTAATGTGGTAAACCAAATGGTGACGGTTAACAGTTTAAGCCTTGATGGCGTGGAATCCAGAATCGAAGTGATTGATGAGTCACCTCTTCCTTGGGATGAACTGGAAAGCATCCTGCTCTCATTTATAAAAAATAATTAACAGAATTTATCTCGGGCGTGTTTATCTTTCGCTCTTCGTCCTGCCGGGAGCCATTTTCAGGCATCAACAGGCGCGGAAATTGAAAGATAAACACGCCCTAATTCTGTGATTGAAGAGGCGCTTATGCGCCTCTTTGTATTTCTGGGGATCCGAGTTCAAGAAAAATCACCTAATATCAAAATGTAACCACAGAAAGGAGAGATGCATATGGATGACGCATTTAAATATTCTGACTGGTGCCAGCATCTTGAGGCGGTTAAAAGGGGATTGCACGGACACCCTGGTTTGGTTAGGCGTGCGTTGTGCGAAACGCCCATTGAATGTTTTCAACAGAATGTGGATGAAAATGGGGGAGAAGAAATTGCCGAATCCTGGCTGTCTCTTTGCCTTGATTATTGCCGGTATTTACTGAGTGTTGGAGAAACGGAAGAGGCATTACAATTTCTTCAGCTAGCCTATGCGCGTCTGCAGTTATTGGCTACTCCGGGTGCACAATCGGTCGCCGTTGTTCACTGGGCAATGCATAAGCTCGATGGCGTAATTGTCATGATTATAGAGAGTTGCCAGCAATTACCTGAACAACAATGCGTGACAGAGACCTCTTTGGCAATCGAGCAACATATCGCGTTTATGAACGCAAACCATCACTTGAATTTGAACAGCAGGCAATTCGTACGCGGAACATGAGGGTCAGTCGCAAGCGATCGTCAGTCAGCGCCTGACTCAAGAAGTGCGAGTCGGTTTCTATGGGCTTTGGTCATTTTGCTGACGACGATATTATAAGACCTATCCATCAAATCGATGAGCAGGGCTTCTGGAACGTCACTTTCCAGACTGACGGTGACCCAGTGTTTTTTGTTTAAGTGGTATCCTGGAGTGATTCCTTTAAATTGGCTGACCAGCACTTCCAAATCACTGGGTTCACCTTTAAGACTGACACACAGTTTTCCTTCCCGCAGCGCGACAAGGGCGAACATTTTATCTAACACTTTATAAACTCGTGCATCCGGACCAAAAGGGTAGGACGGTTCAGAAGCGGTTTTTGCCTCAAGGTATCTGTCTACGAATTTACTGTCCGGAACCATTAATAATCTCCTTCCGTTTCCCTGCCGAGATACTGGGGAACGATAAAGTCTGCTGAAAGCTGCTTTTGGGTTTCTTCGATTAAGCAGGCGGGATAGATCTTCAGTGTCTTGGCTTCCTCCAAGGATACCCAGCGAGTTTCACTGATGTAATACTCATCACGACCAAGGCCTTCAAGATTTTTGAGGGTGATGTCCCCAGTAATGTTTTCCAGAAGGTAATAAAGTTCTAGGTGATAAGTATCCCCACTGATTTCTGCAAATTCCCTGATGAAAATCAAAGGTCCTGCTTCTGCATCAAGTCCGCTTTCTTCTTTTAATTCCCTTATGACGGTGTCTTTGGTTGTAACATCGCAATCCTCTCGTCCACCACCGGGGGGGATCCAAAACGTACGGTTGTTCATCGTGTGTTTGACCAGCAGGATTGCATCATTTTTAACTGCGATGCCAGCAGCGCGAATTCTGTGTTGCATATGAGAAATAGCCCTGATTGTAATTTGGTTTAACAATGCATGAGTAAATTTCCGTTAACAATGTATTGATGGCATGTGAATTTAGTGCGGCTGTATGCCGTTAATAGCATTCTGTGCCATATGTTTCATATAAGGCACTGATTTAAATGTGTTATTTAAAACCGCCATGCTATCTCACATTATGTGATCCAGTTAAAAGATATGCTTCAAAATTAGGAAATTATTAAAATTATTGCGGGTGAGGACGCATACTTGCTGCACGGATTTTTTTCTTTTGAATCTTTTTTCTTGTGCAGGAATATACCAGTAGGTAGTTACAAGGATCATGAAGTTTATTAGTTCGATTGTAAGGTGGGCGCTGCTCACCTTTTCTGTTTACATACACTCAGTTGGCGCTGTGACTCCAACACTCTCGCTTGAAGATTACTTCGCGGAGTCTTGGACTACGCGCAACGGACTTCCGCACAATGCGATAAACAGTATTTCCCAATCCCAGGAAGGTTACCTTTGGCTCGCAACGTGGGAAGGTGTCGCACGGTATAACGGCAGAACATTCCGGCTTTATGACAGAAGTCTGGAAACCGGTATGTTTGACAGCGGGATTCGCGGCCTGTGGGTTGATGATGACAACACCGTTTTCATGGCGGGGGCCAGAGGCACCCTTACCTGTTGGCAAAACAATACTTGGAAATCATTTCCTCTAGCCCCGGCGATGGTTAACTTTGCTATGCGTGATTCTACCGGTCGCCTTTGGATTGCTATGGAAGGTACGGGAGTGGCGTATCTGGATGAAAAAAACCAGACATACATCCCTGTTGTTACAGATGGTGCTTACCGGCTGCTCGAGTTTGAGAACAAAATTTGGATGGCAACCAATAGCGGTTTGTATGCTGCCGACGTATCCGTAGATCATGTATTTACAGCAAAAAAATTCCACGAAGGAAACAGCCTTAACAATAAACCGGTATACGCGCTGGCAGTCCAAGGGAGTGACCTCCTTATCGGTGGGCGCTATGGCGCGCTTAGGTACCGAAACGGAAAGTTTGAAGAGCTAGACACATTTTTAGACAAAGTCGCAGTCAGCACCATTTTGGTTGATGACAGCAACAGTATCTGGCTTGGCACAATAAGTCAGGGCGTCGCCCGGTTACATGACGGTCAACTTGAATGGTTGGGTGTCGAACAAGGGTTGCCACACAACCGTGTTTTGTCCATGTATCAGGATCACGAACGAAGCATCTGGGTCGGAACAAATGGTGGCTTGTACCGGCTGCGTGAAGCCCCGTTTGTTAACTATGATGTGCTGAACGGACTACCAAGTGACTATATACGCAGCGTGTTGGCCCACAGCAGTGGCGATGTATTTGTGGCAGGAAGCAAAGGCGTCTCTGTTTTTAAAGACAACCAGATTATTCCGTTAAGTCTTGGTTTCAGCAGCCCGGTGTCAGCACTGAGTTTACTTGAAGGTAATAACGGTGACGTGCTAATTGGTACCTATACCCGTGGCGTTATTTCCTACTCACCAAACAAGCCTGTAAACGTCTACGTATCTACCGACGATGGACTTCCAGCAAATGAAATTAGATCGATGCTATACGACGTTGAAGGTCGATTATGGATAGGGACGAGTAACGGTATTGCTATATACCACAATGGTGAGGTAGAGCATCTGGGCCTTGCTGACGGATTGCCCGGTGATTTCATTATGGCACTGGCGCAAGACAGTTATGGAAACGTGTGGATAGGTACCGGACGGGGCGCGGCTATCTGGCGAGACGGAGAGTTGAAGCCGCTCTTGCTATCCAGCCTTGAAAACGCAGAGTATGCCTTCGGGTTTTATGAGCAGCCGGGACAGGCTATGTGGATAACCACTGACCGGGGATTGGTAAGGTACCGCTTTGAAGACGGTGCGATGCATATTATCGGTAAAAATGCCGGCTTGCCTGTAGAGAAAATGTTTGCTGTCCAGGCTGATTTCGAAGGGGATTTTTGGCTGACGACAAACCGTGGAATTCTCCGTATAGATATTAATGAAGCCAATCTCTTTTCAGACAGAAAGACACAGAGTGTGCCATTCGACCTTTTTGACGAAGGTGACGGAATGAAAAGCTCTCAGGCAAATGGTGGGTCAACCCCCGCTGCCACACGCGCGAATGACGGCAAAATTTGGGTGGCAACTGCTGGTGGGGCGGTATCAGTCCACCCGGGCAGGTTGACGGAATTGGTTAAGCGACCACCACCGGTCGTGATTGAATCTTTTGAACAAGGATTTGAGAAAAAAGCCGTCACCGATCATTTTGTTCTGGAGCCTGGTTGGAACCGTATCAGCATTGGGTATGCTGGCCTGAGCTTTGTTATGACAAGTAAAGTCCGGTATGAAACGCAACTGGAAGGTTTTGATGAACAATGGATGCCCCGGGGAACCGCTACCTCTGTTGAATATACGAATCTTCCACCCGGAGAGTATGTATTTAACGTTCGTTCACGATATGCACACAGCCGGGAGGTGGGGGAAACAACTAAGTTAAAAATCACGCTTTTACCCCACTTTTGGCAAACGTTGTGGTTTCAGGTTGCATTGGGAGCAATGGTAATTGGCGGTTTGCTTCTTGCTGCAAAATGGCGTCATGACAAAGTAAAGCGACATGAAGCCGCGCTGCTCAGGCTGGTATCCCGGAAAACCCACGAGCTGGAAAAACAGGCAAAAGCATTTGAAAAGCTTTCCAGGGAAGATGAGTTAACCGGTCTTGCAAACCGGCGCGCCTTTGATAACTGGGTTGCTGAGTCGTTTATCAGGTGTAAAGAGGACGACAGGGAGATTGCAATTGCGATTATTGATATTGACCGTTTCAAGAGAATAAATGACCGTTATTCCCACTTGGTCGGGGATAAAGCGATTTGTATTGTGGCTGATTTGCTTAGAAGTGAAATGTCGGATAAGTGCAGGGTTGCCCGCTGGGGTGGAGAAGAATTCACCATTATGTTGGAAGATGGAACCAGCAGGGAACTGGTTGAACTTTGCGAGAAGCTGCGCTGGAAAATCCAGACAACGAATTGCGCCCCCGTGCAGCATGGTTTACAGATCACAGTCAGTATTGGCGTCAGTGACAGCAAAGATGTCTTTGTATACGAAAAAGTTCTGTCGCAAGCCGACAATGCTTTGTACGAAGCTAAAAAGACCGGTAGAAATAAAGTCGTTTGCTGGAAAGACTCGAATACGGTTTCACCTTTACATTAAAATAGGTTCGGTGAGGTGTTTTTCACTTGCGGGGACAGGGATCTGGGGTATTGTAAATATCTGTTTTTGAATTTTACAGCTAGGAAGTTGAATTGATGCTAGAAACGCTATCGCCCGCACAGCCGGATCCTATTTTGTCGTTGACTGTTGAGTTTCGCCAGGACCCACGGGAAAGCAAGTTGGACTTAGGGATAGGGGTTTACCGTAACAGTCACGGTGAAACACCTATTATGGAAGCTGTAAAAACTGCACAGACCATTTTGGCTGATACGCAAACCACGAAGTCTTACGTTGGTTTGGCCGGAAACGAGGGTTTCAATCAGGCAATGACGGCACTATTGCTTGAAGGGACTGACGGCTTCAACCGCGTTTCAACAATCCAAACTCCCGGCGCAAGCGGAGCCTTGCGTATGCTTGCCGACCTAATGCGTGTCGCCAACCCGGACACCACTGTGTGGATTTCTGACCCCAGCTATGTTAATCACCGCCCGGTTATGGAAGCTGCCGGGTTGAAGGTTAGGCACTATCCATATTTCAACAGGGATACCAAATTGGTAGACCTGGATGCGATGCTTGAAGCGCTGAAAGGTGCAGGCAAAAACGATGTTGTCCTTTTACATGGGTGCTGCCATAACCCTACCGGTGCTGACGTGCCATTTGAGGCATGGAAACGTGTGGCTGAGCTGGCATCCAAAAATGGGTTTACGCCATTCGTAGATATCGCGTATCAGGGGTTCGGTGACGGATTGGAAGCTGATGCCAGAGGGCTTCGCCATCTTGCAGACAACCTTGAAGAAGTGCTTGTTGCTACATCGTGCTCAAAAAGCTTTGGTCTCTACCGGGAGCGTACCGGTGCAGCCATGGTTATTGGGGCGTCTGCCGAGAAAGCATTGAATGCTAAAGGTAAGCTGTTGAATTTGGCCAGGAGTACGTACACCATGCCGCCGGACCATGGTGCCGCGATAGTAGAGATGATTCTTGGCACGCCAGCGCTGAGAAACAGTTGGGAAGCTGAAGTGGCTGGGATGAACCAGCGTATTGTCAGCCTGCGACAGGCTTTGGCGAAGGCACTGCGTGACCGTATAGGGGATAACCGCTTTGACTTTATTGAAAAACACAAAGGCATGTTTTCTGTTGTTGGTTTTTCAACTGAACAGGTCAAGAAGTTGAAGGATGAACATGCTATCTACGCAGTTGGGGACAGCCGTATTAATATTGCTGGATTAAGTGAAACCCGCATTGATTACCTTGCTGATGCGATGGTAATGGTATCCAGATAAGAAAAGGTGACAATCGTCCCCAAATGAGAAAAGCGCCAGATGGCGCTTTTCTTTATTTTCCCGGAAACTCAAATATTGGCAGGGACCCGACATTGTGGACGCTTCACGCCAGATGAAGGAAGCTTCGGTATTTCCTCCCTCAAGTCCTTTATACGCGTATTACTTGATGGGTGTGTAGAAAGAAATTCGGGCGGAGCCCCTTTAGAGGCTTTTGCCATATTTTGCCAAAGAGACACACTTTCTCTCGGGTTAAAACCTGCTTCTGACATCAGGTGCAACCCAATAATGTCTGATTCTGATTCTTGAGTCCGTCCCCAAGGCAGAATAATCCCATAGGTGATCCCCGCGCCAAGTGCTGCAATAGCGAGTTCCTTATGTTCACTGTTGGCGAGTGCAACGCCTCCGATCATCATTCCTACCCCAGCTAACTGCTGTTGGGTAACACGTTCGTTGCTGTGTTTGGCAAGGACGTGGCCTATTTCATGACCTATTACCGCTGCTAGTTGGTCTTCATTGTTTGCGACTTTAAGAAGGCCGGTGTAAACACCAATTTTCCCACCAGGAAGAGCAAAGGCATTGACTTGTTCGCTGTCAAAAACAACCACTTCCCAATTTTTGAAAGCTTCTTGTTTAGGGACATGTTTTAACAGGGCATCGGTGACGCAATTTACATATTGGTTTATTGCTGGATCCCGTTCGATTTTTTCTTTCTTTTTAAGCTCCTCAAAAGACTGGGAACCGAGCTGGGCCATTTGGGAACTGTTCATCATCAACAACTGGCTACGGCCGGTTGGAGACTGGACACAGGCTGTGACCACTAAAACAGAAAGGCCAACCAGGAGGTGCTTAATAGGTGAGCGAATAAACATAGTCGATTCGTTGTCCTTGATTACTTCATCATTCCAGTGGGTTATTATGACACGCAAAAGCAGCACTGTGGGGTGCAGGTTTGAGTTTTGTTGCGAGTTCGCGGAGGTAGAGTGTCAATCTGGAAAAAACCATTTACTTTGGAATCGCTCAACGCTAGCTCCAGTAATACACTGGTCGAGCACCTTGGTATCATCTATACCAGTTTTGATGAAAACAGTCTGTCAGGCACAATGCCGGTTGTCCCCCATACTCATCAACCTCTTGGCATGTTGCACGGCGGCGCATCAGTGGTGCTTGCCGAAACCCTAGGGTCACTGGCAGCAAATATGGCTGTTGAAACGAACAAGTACTGTGTCGGGCTGGATATAAATGCAAACCACATCAGGTCAATGCGCAGTGGCTCAGTCACGGGAAAAGCTGTACCTGTTCATTTAGGGGCAACGACTCAGGTTTGGCAGATAGATATCCGTGATGAAAGAGAGCGTATGGTTTGCAGCAGTCGGTTAACCATGGCTGTAATGACACATAAGAAGGTGTCAGCATGACCTTTGAACTTGAAGAGGGAAAACTGGTCGTTACCGCACATGAAGTGTGGATGAGGATGAAAAACCCTGCAATTACACTTCAAGCAACGACACAGGACATTCGAATTCTAGGGACAACTTTGCTGGCAAATGGATCCGGTGTGTCTTGGAGCCTTGGGTTGCCGGATGGCCAAGTCGCTCACGATGTCGCTGCAGAAGCAGGTATTGCCGTTGAATAATGAAAGACCCATATTCAAACATTACGTGTAAATATGGGTCCAAATTTCAACAGCCGTTGATTTATCGTTATTTCCGGATGCCCTCTACATGAAGTTCCATGTCGACGTAGCTTGACGGGCCCATTACCTGGATACCAAAGTCTTTCAACTCCAAGCGGGTAGTTCCCTCAAAACCGGCGCGGTATCCACCCCAAGGGTCATTACCCGCACCCACAAAAGAAGCATCTATTTCAATTGGCTGGGTTTTCCCATGCAAGGTTAAGTCACCCATTATTGCGAGTTTCCCGTCACCTTTATCTACCACTTTGGTGCTTTTAAATATCGCTGTACCAAATTCACCGGCATCGATGAAGTCGTTTGAACGTAAGTGCTTGTCACGCTCCGCGTGATTTGAGTCGAGGCTGGTCGTATCTACGGAGACTTCAACCGAAGATGCCGTGACATTTGCCGGATCGTAGGTGAATTCCCCGGTAAAAGTATTAAAACGCCCCTTGATAAAACTGTATCCGAGGTGCGGTACCTTAAAATTGATAGAGGCGTGTGCACCTTTTGAGTCGATCATATAGGTGTCAGCAGAAGCTGCAAAAGGCACAACCATGAAGGCGCTCAGGCCCAAAGCAAGAAAGGTTTTCTTCATCGTGTTGAGTCTCCAATCATTTTTCTGAGTGTATTGTCCTTGTTGATAAAGTGGTGCTTTAGTGCCGCTGCTGCGTGCAGAATGGCAAAAACAATAAGAGTAAATGCGGTGTAGTAATGAATAATGCCGGCAATATCAGCTTGGTTTTCGAATAGCTTTCCAAGCGAAGGGATTGTGAACCAGTTGAACACAGAAACAGGCCTGCCGTCTTCGGTGGAAATGAGGTAGCCGGATACGAAAAGGGTGAACATTAGAAGGTAAAGAAATTTATGCACGATATGTGCTGCAAAAATCTCCCATTGGGCTCCTTCGATTGCTGGATGGCTTTTGATGGTTTTCCAGATAAGGCGAAAGACTGTGACAAACGCTAACAAAATTCCAATAGAACGGTGCCAGTCTGGCGCGGTTTTATACCACGGACTGTAGTAAGTCAGGTCAACCATCCACAAGCCGACACCAAACAACCCAAATACAATGAGTGCTGAAATCCAGTGAATAACGCGAGCAGTAAGGTTATAAGGCATCAGATTTCCTTTTGGGTGTCATTATTAAAGTAGACACTGAGTTGGTACTGAATTAGTTGAATAGACTAATGCCAGTTTAAATGCTGGTGCCTGAATAATAAGTATTCGCTTTTGTTTGAGTCGTTCGAAAATTTGGAATGAGTGCAGGTAAGGGTGTGTACGAAGTAGGTTCCGGTAAAAGCCCGGTTAAACCGGGCCAATGGATCCTATGAAGATCAGATATTTAATCAGCCTTACACCAACTGAGACTGAGGGATACCGAATCGGCGAACCTAAGGGCGTGAGGTTTGTCTATAGTCACCTTAGAGAATGTTACCCAGGGATGCCTGCTGGTAATTTCAAGGACATCCGCCACGAGCTTTTCCAATAGCAGGAAACGTCCCTGTTCAACGTGATCAATGATTTCCTTCGTAACTATTTTGTAGTTGAGTGCGTCTTCCACATTGTCATCTATACAGGCTTTTTCGCCGGGATAGTGGATTTCGAAATTGATGATGACATCCTGTTTCTTTTGACGTTCTTCCTCGTTAAAGCCAATGTAGGTTCTCAGGCGAAGGTTTGTCACTGTAATAATGGCGTTTCGCATAGGGATCCTTTTGTTATTTATCTGACGTTTCGTCCACCATTGAGGTGGATTGTCTGAGCGGTCATGTAACGGCTGGACATGATGAAATCGATAGCTTCCATCACTTCTTCGGGGCCAGGCACCAACTGCATCACTGATTTATCCAATGCTTTCTTTTTGTAAGCTTCATCATCACTCTCATTAAACATAATAAGGGCAGGGGCAATACTGTTTACTTTAATTCTAGGCGCTAACCGGGCTGCGAATGATAGGGTAAGATTTTCAAGAGCCGCTTTACTTGCGGCATAGGCGATATGTTTGGCACTTCCTTTTCCTGCCACAAAATCTGTCATATGGATGATGTCTGCACCGCCAGATTTTCCGGGTACAAGTGAGTCGGCTAAAGCCAGGTTTATCAAGTAGGGGGCTTTGACATGAACATTCATCAACCCGTCCATGAGTCCGGCAACGTCCTGGGCGTTTTTTTCGGCAGCCCAAGCTGAAGCATTGTGTATAACTGTCGAGAGAGAGGGCTTATGCTGCTTCAGTCTATGAATAAAAGCTTCTATACCTTCATTGGTTGAAAAGTCAGCATATATACATATGGCCCCAGACTCACGTAAACGCATGATGGAGTCACGTTCGGTTCTGTACGTGACATAAACCGGGATATTTCTAGACAAAAACTCTTCGGCTACATGCAACCCAATTCGTTGTCCGCCACCAGTGACTAATAATCCTGGATGATCCATTTTTCAGGAATGCTCCTAAACTTTAATTAGAACATGGTGATACGTTAGCACAACATTTGTAATTGCCTGTGTTATCCAAGTCATAACATTAAAGTAAAATCGGTTTGGGGGCGCTATTATGAAAGAGACCATTTTGGTTGCTGGCAGTAACGGAGCGATTGGTAGAGCAGTATGTGAAGCGATTCTTGCAGAAGGGCGCTACAAATTGCTCACCATCAGCCGGGCGCCCGCACATTTTTCTGGTGCCGAGCATTTAACAACAGACCTTAGCCAGCCGGAATCAGTGCCTTCTGTTTCCACGTGGCTGAAGGGTATGAGGGAAGATCTGGCGGGGGTAATACACTGTGCAGGCTTACTTCATAACAATAACGTCAAGCCAGAAAAAGCCCTTTCACAACTAAAGGCAGAAGCCCTTGCAGAATGCATTAGCGCAAATGTCCTGTCCCATGTCCACCTTGCCCAGGCGGTTGAAGGCTTAATTCGCAAAGATGACCCTTTTCGTTGGCTGTCTATCAGTGCAAGGATAGGGAGTATCGAGGATAACAGGCTGGGAGGATGGTACAGCTACCGAATGAGCAAGGCTGCCCTGAATATGTTTATCCGGAATCTTAGCATCGAATGGGGGCGCAACCACAGCCGGGTTTCAGTGGCGGCAATTCATCCTGGTACTACATACAGCCCGCTGTCTGAACCTTTTACCGCCAATTGGCCTGAAGAAAGTATTTTTACACCGGATTTAACAGCGCATCGGGTTTTGGATTGCTTTGCGTCGTTGGGGCCGGAACACTCGGGAACTCTGTATCACTGGGATGGTGAAGTCATTCCATGGTGAAAAAAATGTACGATAGGCTTAACTTTTCACGGATAGCGACGAACTTGCCAGAAGGTCCTTGTCCAGTATGGGTTATCAAGCCTTGAAAGAATCACGCCCTTACTTGTAGATGCATGCATAAAATGATTGTCACCTACATAAACGCCAACGTGATAAACCTTTTTGCCGGTCTTAAAAAACACCAAATCCCCATTCTGTTTTTCAGACAGGGAAACCTGTTTACCGGCTTTTGCCTGAGCTTTGGTCGTTCTGGGTAACCTTAGAGAATAAAGTTGTTCAAATGCGTGTTGCGTAAAGGCTGAACAGTCTATTCCAGATTTAGAGTTACCACCGTAGAGGTAAGGTGTACCTTTCCACTCTGCAAAATAGCCAGCTACGGGGGCATCCAGAACAGATTCATAACGGCTGCCGTCAAATGGCGTTTTTGATGGCAAAGATTGGCAGCCGCTCAGGATTAGGGAAGCTGCCAGAACTGACGTAACAGTAAAAAGTCTCACCAAATCAGCGTCTCAATATGACCAGCGAATGTTTTTTTACATCATAGCGCATATCGCTGGGTTGGACTTCAGCTGTGATGCCTGTTTCCGTATCTACAATACAGATCCAGGGCTTTTCCCCGGGCAAAATAAACTCAATGTCATTGTCCCCGGAGTTAATAAGCATCATGAGTTCATCCCCATCATCTTCAATCCCAAGGTGCAGGGCAACATGATCCAGCGTCTCCCAGTCTTGCCACGTCATAATTGCGCCATCGGGAAGATGCCAGGCAACACGGTTTTCATTTCGCGCAAGCCCAGAGAATGCATCAATCATTGGAAGCATCCATTTTTGCCGCTGTGAAACCACATAGCAGAGCCAGTCTTCAAATGCCTGGTTGACGGGTGTTTGTTCCCAGTTTGTCCACGATATTTCGTTATCCTGACAGTAGGCGTTGTTGTTCCCCTGTTGAGTGTGGGAACGGCTGTCGGTGGCGAGAATATGGGGGACGCCGAAACTGAATAAAAGGGTAGCCATAAAATTGCGCTTTTCCTTTTCTCTCAGTGCAGTGATGGCTGGATCGTCAGTAGGGCCTTCTGTCCCATGGTTGTTACTACGGTTGTCGCCATGGCCATCGTGGTTATGTTCGCCGTTGGCATTATTGTGTTTTTTGCGGTAACTGACCAAGTCCTGCAGAGTGAACCCATCATGGTAACTGATGTAGTTGACGGACATTTTTTCTGGCCAGTTAGCAGCACTTAATATGTCCCTGGAACCCATCACACGGGTCGCGACTTCTCCCATCAAGTGGGGGGCGCCATGCCAGAAGCTTCTGATGGTATCTCTGTATTTATCGTTACACTCCATCCAACCTTCTGGAAAGTGACCAACTTGGTAACCGTCCGGGCCTATGTCCCATGGCTCGGCAATTAACTTGACGTTTCGTAATACAGGATCTTGGAAGATTGCCTGGAAGAAACCGCTTTTAGGGTCGAAATACTTTCCGCGACGGCCAAGTGTTGCTGCCAGATCGAAGCGGAATCCATCAATGTGGAATTCTTCCACCCAGTACCGCAAAGAATCCATGACGGTCATCAAGGCTGGTGGGTGGGTAAGATCGACGGTATTTCCACATCCAGTAAAGTTTTCAAATTTTCCTTTATTCGAGTGAAGGTAAAACTTAGGGTCAAGCGCCTTGAAGTGGAAAGTTGGGCCACCTTCACCGCCTTCAGCCGTATGGTTATAGACAACATCAAGGATTACCTCAATGCCGTTACGGTGAAGTTCCCTCACCAATGTCTTCAGTTCAAGTACCGGGTCTTTGATTGCAAACCTGTCATCAGGGGCAAACCAGCATAGAGGGTTATATCCCCAGTAATTGGTCAGTTGCTTATCGTGAAGATGTGGTTCATCAACTGAGCTTGTCACCGGCATTAGTTGGAGAGTGTTTATACCCAGCTTTTTAAAATGAGCGATCATTGCTGGGTGACACAAACCCAGATAAGTTCCTTGCAACGACGCAGGTACATCCGGATGGAGTTTACTGAATCCTTTCACATGGGTTTCAAAGAGAATGGTCTCGGAACGTGAAAGTTCAGGTCGCTTTACACCTTGCCAGTCAAAGTTGTCATCAGTTACAACAGCCGCTGGAAGCCTGGTTCCTTCCGGATGTGTTGCCAGCGCTTTTGCATAAGGGTCGACAAGCCATTGCCGGCCATTTTTTCCCTTGAGGCAGTAACTGTAGATTGTACCGGCTTTAACGCCCTCCACACTGACATAATAATCACCCCCTCGCGCCGGTTGCATCTCATGGAATTCGGCTTTGCCAGAAGTGTTAAAGATGGCCAAATGGAGGTGGTGAGCGGAAGGTGCGTGAATTTTGAACACACAGGACTGATTGAAAAGGGTAACACCGAACCGGAGTCTTTCTATTTTGTGTGGTTCTACGTGCTTCGGTTCTGAATGCGTAGTTCGTTTTAAAAGATGTTGAAACATGTTGCCTCAAAATATTTTCTTTATTCTTCTTCAATGTCCCTGACTAACTGGTATCCAACTCTTCCCAGTTGGGGAACAAAAACAGAATGCCACTAAAGACCCAGCCTCTCGCAATCGCAAAAATGAAACTGTTACTCGGATCATCATTCGTGCAGAGAAATTTCGTTAAACGATGAAATTTTCATCCGGATATCAGAGTTGTAGTCCAAGACGCGCCAAAAAGCAGTTCCATAACCGGTATTAAGGCGGGAACTGTTTTTGTTTCGGAACTGACTGGTTAAAACATGCTCTGCAATTATGAAAACTATTTTATATATAGTTTATGGTTGTGGATCATGGTGGGCGAGTTACTGTAGTATCTAGCTTAGTAGCCTGGTTGAAGATAGGCGGAAAACTTTAGGATAAAGACATGCGGAAAAGTCGTTTTTTGAAAGGGTTAATTTTTCAAAAAAAATTCTTTATTTCATTGAACTTATCTTAAGAAGCAATCTCTAAATAAGTATAAACCAGCGTATAAAAACGCTGTTAGTAAGGACCACAGCGTTGCGGGGTGAAGGTTTGGCCGCCGACTACTTCGCATACGGGTCCAAATTGGTGTTACTGCATAGCTGGACTTTTGCTTGCTGCACTTCGGTGAAGGCATAATATAAGTTAACTGGTAACCAACCCGGCACCATGGAGCCGGGTTTTTTGTATCTGACTTTCTTTGGGCAACCCAGCCGAGCTTCTTTCGGAGCACATAATAACTTCAAATGGATTATCCCCTTGCACTGCATTCAAATTATGCGAGGTATATCAGTTTAATGTTGTTGTTAACCCAAATTTGTGCGGTGGTTTGGGTGTGGTTAAAAAAATGCCCGGTTTTAAACACCGGGCATTTACATCAGAGATTCAGACGTGACGGTTAAGCGTCATCGCTTGGGAAGGTTCAGGTTTTTCCTCAGCTTCCACTTTTTCAGCCACAACGGCGAACTCTCGGGTAGGCTTGCCTACGATAGAGCGAGTGGCTTCGACAACGTCGTGAAGGGTAAGTTGAATCTTATCACCCAAACGGAATTCCACGTTGCCATCAATGCTGATAGTGCCATTCTCTCCGTTTGCCACGATACGTTCTTTGTTGTCCACAATAAGAGGTGCGGGAACAAAAGCCATAGCGCCATTTTCAAGCACGCGTACACGCATACCGGCACGGGTAATATCGAAAATTTCACCGTTAAAGACTGTCTTGGCTTTTTTATCTGCCTGGAGGTACCGGCTATAAAGCCAGTCGGCAATATCACGCTCTGCAATGCGATGGTTCTTACGGTGAATGATTAGTTCAGGACCAATTTCTGCGTCAGGAGTCTGTACCGGCTCCTTAGCCATGATCATACCCTTTAGCAAACGGTGGTTAATCATGTCGCCATATTTACGGATAGGGGATGTCCACGTAGCGTAAACGTCCAGACCCATAGCGAAGTGGGCAGCAGGCTCGGTTTGTATTTCACTGAATGCCTGTGACTTGCGAAGACGGTTGTCGAGATAGCTTGTTTCCTGATCGTTCAGCCAGCGACGAAGTGCACTGAACCCTTCCAGAGTCTGGAGGTTTTCAGCATCAGTATCGAAACCATTTTCGTTAACCAACGTTACTGCGTCAGCCAGTTTCTCTGGCTGGAAGCCAGCGTGGGTATTGTAAACACCGAATCCGAAATGGTTGCGGAGTGCGCGGCCTGCACAGATGTTGGCAGTGATCATGGACTCTTCAACGATGCGGTTTGCAATGCGGCGTGGTTCAACCACAATGGCAGCAACGTCATTGTTTTCGTCAAGTTTAAAACTGTAGTCCGGGCGATCAGGGAACATCACTGCGTGGGTTTCACGCCATTGAATACGGGCTTTTGCTACGCCGTGGAGCAATTTTACCTGTTCAGATGTAACGTCATCAGGTGTCCAGTTTTCACAGGAACCTGTTTCAATCCAGTCTGATACATCGTTGTAGTTCAAGCGGGCATGTGACGTAATCCATGCGGCAAAGAAGCGAGTATCTTCTGAGATGGTTCCATCCGCAGCAATTTTGATTTCAGCACACAGGGCAGGGCGCTTGTCACCTTCTGTCAGGGAACAAAGGTCATCGCTCAGTTCACGGGGAAGCATTGGGATATTGAAACCAGGCAGGTAGATGGTGAATCCACGCTTGCGAGCTTCTTTGTCCATTGCGCTGTCAACAGAGATGTAAGATGTTGGGTCAGCGATTGCGACTGTCAGGGTGAAACTGCCATCTGCGTTTTGAACCGCGTGCAGGGCGTCATCCATGTCTTTGGTGGATGGGCTGTCGATGGTGACAAAAGGCAGTGAAGTGAGGTCTTCACGATGCAGGCCATCTTCCGCCATATCGAAAGATTCGGTTGATTCCGGCTCTTTCTGGGGTAAATCATTGCGTGACAACGTCACCCACCATGGTGCCAGGTGGTCATCGGCTTTAGCTATCAGGCGAGTGATTTCGCAGAAAAAGCTGTTATCGCCTTTCAAAGGGTGGCGAGTCAGCTTGGCAACAACCCAGTCGCCTTCACCAAAACTTTCATCTTTAAGTGCTTTCGCCGCACGGGCTTTAATCGAGTCTTTCAGTTGTGGATGATCCGGTACCACATTCAGGCGATCGCGGAACATCTTCACGCGGCCGATAAAGCGCTCAGTACCGGCTTCTACCAATTCATCCGGCTCCGCAACTTCGCGTTCTTTTTCTGTGCGGATAAGTGCTACGACACGGTCACCGTGCATAACTTTCTTCATATATGGAGGCGGGATGAAGAAACTGGTTTTATCGTCGACTTCCAGGAAACCGAAACCTTTTTCGGTGCCTTTTACTGTCCCTTCTTTTTTAGGGATGTTTTCCCGGATCTGTTCTTTCAGCTGTGCAAGTAATGGATTATTCTGAAACATTGACCTGATTCCAAATTAAATCGGTCACACTATACGTATTCAGAAAAGCAAAACCAAGCTAAACGGGTGCAAAGACGCTCATTGCATAACCATAATTCATTCCTTTGTCATCAGCCTTATGAGGCTAAAGTCCGATGAGTGGAAAAATATGTGATATTTGTCAAATATTGCTGGCTTTTTTCAACAAAATCACGCACAATGCGCGCCCTTGAACGTTCGAAAACAATTCTTGCGTTCATGCAGTTACAAATTGCACTTATTTATAGTGGCCCAGAGTTCTCAGTAGGCAGATGACACGGGAGTGATACGCGAACTGAGCAGTGGGGCCCTCCAGAAGCACATCTATATTTGGGAAACCCAATGCAAGAAACTACGATTACCTTTTCCGAGCTGAACCTGTCTGCATCTATCCTTGAAGCACTGAATGAAATGGGTTTCACTAACCCAACACCTATTCAGGCTGCTGCAATCCCAGCACTGCTGGAAGGTCAGGATGCACTGGGTAAAGCGCAAACCGGTACAGGTAAGACCGCCGCATTCTCACTTCCAATCCTTAATGGTTTGAACCTCGACGAGACTGACCCTCAGGCAATCGTTCTGGCTCCTACTCGCGAACTGGCGATTCAGGTGGCAGACGAAATGAAGCGCCTGGGTGCGAAAATCCCTGGTCTGCGCGTGCTCGAAATTTACGGTGGTACCTCTATCGTTGACCAACTGCGTGCCCTTAACCGTGGCGCACACGTTGTTGTCGGTACCCCTGGACGTATCAAGGACCTGATTACCCGTCAGCGTCTGCGTCTGGAAAACATCAATACATTCGTTCTCGACGAAGCAGACGAAATGCTCAAAATGGGCTTCGTAGACGACGTAACCTGGATCATGGAACAGGCTCCAGAAAACGCTCAGCGTGTTCTGTTCTCTGCAACCATGCCACCTATCGTTAAAGAAATTGTTGACCGCTTCCTGCGTAACCCTGCTCGCATTGACGTGGCAGGCAGCAACCGTACTGTAGCCAAAGTAGAGCAGAAGTTCTGGGTGCAGCGTGGCGTTGACAAGAACGAAGCTATGATTCGCCTTCTGGAAACAGAAGATACCGATGCTTCAATCGTATTCGTACGTACCCGTCAGGATACTGAACAGGTTTCAGATTTCCTGGCAGCCCGTGGCTTTAAGTCTGCACCTCTGCACGGCGATATCCCGCAGAACCTGCGTGAGCGTACTGTAGAACAACTTAAGTCTGGTGTTATCGACATTCTGGTTGCAACTGACGTTGTAGCTCGTGGTCTGGACGTAGCCCGTGTAACCCACGTATTTAACTACGACATTCCATTCGATGTTGAGTCTTACATCCACCGTATCGGTCGTACCGGCCGTGCAGGACGTGAAGGTAAAGCAATCCTTCTGGTTAAGACTAACCAAATGCGTATGCTGCGTACCATCGAGCGTGTTACCCAGACTCGTATGGACGAACTGAAGCTGCCTCTGCTGACTGAAGTTGCTGCCCGTCGTCTGGACAAACTGGCTGACTCACTGGTTGCCGAGAGCGATACAGCTGATCTGGAAACATTCGTAGGCCTTATCAACACCCTGAGCGAGCGTGTTGAAATGGACAGCACCAAACTGGCAGCTCTGCTGCTGAAGCGTTGTCAGGGCCCACGTCCACTGGTTGTAAACGGTGACAACGATCCAATGCTGCACGCCAAGCGTGAACCACGTGAACGTGGCGATCGTTTTGACCGTGGTGACCGCCGTCGTGGTGACCGTTTCGAGCGCGGTGAGCGTGGCGATCGTGGCGAGCGTCGTCCAAGCCGTAAATTCCAGAACAATGACATGAACTGGAACACCTACCAGCTGCAAGTTGGCCGTGAACACGGTGTACAGGCTCGTGACGTTGTTGGCGCTATTGCGAACGAACTGGGTCTGGAGAAGCAGTTTATCGGTGCTATCCGCATTAACCAGGAAGTGACCAATGTCGACCTGCCACAGGATATGCCTGGTGAAATTTTCGAACAGCTGAAAGGCATTCGTATCCGCCAGCGTCCTACACGTGCACGTCTGCTGGGTCAGAGCGAGCGTGGTAACGAAGAGCGTCCTCGTCGTCGTTTCAACAACGGTGAAGGCCGTGGCGAAGGTCGTCCAGCGCGTGACCGCGGCGAGCGTAGTGATCGCGGAGACCGTGGTGAACGTCGCCGTGCTCCACGCAACGTGAACGCATAAGCGATTCCGCTTTGAAAAGACCGGCTGAAAAGCCGGTTTTTTTTCGCCTGTCTTTTTTCGAAATCTGTTCCTATCAAACTCATTGATTGATGATTCAACCTAATGAATATGAACGTGATTGGAACGTTTCGTTAAAGAGGGTATTATTCACCCAACGAACTTTTGAGAGCAGTGTGATAGCTGAACCAGCTTCCTAATGGGCACTGCTCTCTTTCTTCTCTCTCAAATAGAGTAAATGCTCTATTTTGAATGGAGTTTCTATGTGGAATAAGCCATTGGCACTTATACTGCCATCACTCATCGGCGTGTTGCTGTCGGGTAACCCGGCCTATGCTGGAACTGAAACCGGCCCTGAGGTTGTCAGTTTTTCTGAAGCCTGGCAGAGGGTTTTGACTCACAACGATGGACTTGCTGCAGAAAAATCAAACCTTGATAAAGCAGCAAATATGCGAGAGGCAGCAACATCCCTGTACCTGCCCAAAGTCAGTATCGGAGCAAATTACACCCGTTTGGACGACGATATTGAACTTGAACCTCACCAACTGACGGGTGCTATGCCAAATCTGCCAAACGGACTTGATTCAGCATTGGGAAATATCTTGGCCGGGCTTGGCCTTCCGGCAATGGATCTAAACCATACCTTTACTACTCGAATCGAAGACAAAGAGGTTTTCACCAGTTCCATTAAAGCTATTTGGCCAATTTTTACCGGTGGGCGAATCAATGCCATGCAGGACATTGCAGCCGGAAAGGAAAGTGAAGCGAAAAGTCTGTTGGCAATGAAACAGCAGGCGTTATTTGAAGAGCTTACCAAACGCTATTTTGCCGCGGTTCTTGCCAAACATGTTGTAGAAACACGACAGGAAGTCGAATCGGGATTATTGCAGCATCTCGAACATGCAAGAAAACTGGAGCAGCAGGGACAAATTGCAAAGGTCGAGCGACTGCAGGCTGAAGTTGCGTATGACAAAGCTAAAGTTGATGCACAAAAAGCTCAGCGTGATCTTGAGATTGTCCGGGCTGCACTCAGGGAAATGGTCAACAGTCAGGGAGGGATATCCCTGTCATCCGAACTGTTTACCGATGTACCGCTCAACGGGATGCAAAAGTACATTTCACAGACCCTTGCCAGTTATCCTGGCCTTTCACTTTTAGATGCCAAAAAGCACCAGGCTGAAGGAATGATTGATGCGGAGCAAGGAGCCTATCTGCCGAATGTTTATGCGTACGGTAACTACAACTTGCATGATTCTGACTCCCTTGCTTCTGAGCTGGCACCGGATTGGATGGTTGGTGTCGGTGTGAGTCTTCCACTTATCGATAATTCCGGCAGAAGCGGGAAGGTCGCAGCTGCGAAAAGTGCTGTGCGACAGGTTAACCATCTTCGAGCGCAGGCTGAAAAAGATCTCACTGTTCTGGTAGAAAAAACTTTTCGCGAAGCAAACCAGGCAATAGAGGAGTATCAGGGGCTTTCTTCCAGCCTCAGCCTGGCAAATGAAAACCTGCTTTTGCGCCAAAAAGCCTTTTCTCAGGGCCTTTCGACCTCACTGGATGTGGTTGATGCTGAAATGTATCTCGCCGGTGTGAAAACCCAGCGACTTGCAGCCGCATATCAATATGTCATTTCCCTTTCCCGTCTTCAGGCACTTACCAGTAAATACCAGCCAGCAGCTTTTGACCGTCACTCAGTACCAAGCCAACCGTTTACACAGGAGAAGCAAAACCATGGCTAAGTTGAAATCAGTGTTACCTGTCATTCCTGTGGCAGTGCTTTTGGGTTGGTTGGGCTACAACTTTTATGAGGCTTACCAGCCGGAACCGGAGAGGCTCCAAGGGCAAATTGAGGCTCAGCAATACAGCATTTCCTCTAAAGTACCAGGAAGAATCGCTGATGTGATGGTCAAAAAAGGTGACGCTGTCACTAAAGGTCAACTCATTTACTCACTACACAGTCCGGAGCTTGACGCAAAACTTGAGCAAGCCAAAGCCGGTGAAGCGGCTGCAAGCGCTCTTGCAGAGCAGGCTGAGCAAGGCGCTCGCAGGCAGGAAGTTGAAGCCGCTAAAGATCAATGGCAAAAAGCTCAAGCGGCCGCTCGGCTGGCAGAAAAGACGTACAGACGTGTTGAGAATCTCTATAAAGACGGTGTAATTGCTGAACAGAAAAAGGATGAAGCGTTTACTCAATGGCAAGCAGCCCGTTATACGGAAAGTGCGGCATACCAGCTTTTCAATATGGCAAAAGAAGGTGCTCGTGTTGAAACCAAGCGGGCTGCGCAGGAAAAAGTACGAATGGCTCAAGGTGCTGTAGCCGAAGTTGAAGCCTATGCTGACGATACCAAGGTAGAAAGCTGGTACAACGGAGAAGTCGCACAAATCCTGCTGCAGCCAGGCGAATTGGCTCCACAGGGCTTCCCGGTTGTTACAGTTGTTGATATGAATGATGCCTGGGCGGTGTTCAATGTCCGCGAGGATCTTCTCAGCCAGTTCAACAAAGGTGCAGAATTTAATGCGGACATTCCTGCCCTGAACCTGAAAGCAGTACCTTTTAAAGTCAATTACGTGGGTGTTATGGGCGACTTTGCGACCTGGCGCGCAACCGATGCCCGAAAAGGGTTTGACATGCGTACCTTCGAAGTTGAAGCACGTCCAATCAAGCCTATTAAAGGGCTTCGTACGGGTATGAGTGTGCTCGTTACGCTGGCTGCTACTGGAAAAACTGATGCTTAACTTTAAGGCGTTGGTCGCTAGGGAATGGCAGCTCATTGCAAAGGATAAATGGCTACAAGCAGCACTGCTTTGGCTGCCGGGGTTGCTGTTTCTCTTTGTTGCCTGGATTTTCTCCGCGGGTATCGCAACAGGGTTGCCCGTTGGGGTGGTTGATCATGACGATTCAACCCTTTCAAACAAACTTATCCGATATTACGATGCTGCGCCTGCCATATCAGCTGCCACCCGGTATTCCTCTGAAAAAGCCGCATTCGATGATTTGAGAAACGGAAGCATCTATGCGGTAATCGTGCTTCCTGAAAATCTTCTTTCAGATACCTTCAAAGGGTATTCTCCGCAGGTTTCAGCGTTTTACAACAGCCAATATATATTGGTCGGGAAACTGGTACACAGTGCGTTGCTTGGTGCTCATTCTACGTTTAATGCAGCAGTGGAAGTGAAGAACCTGATGGCACACGGTAGACCTGTAACGCTACAGGCTGCCGGAATTGCTGTACCCGTTAGAATGCAAATGACGCCACTGTTTAACCTCAACCTGAACTACGCCCAATTTCTTGTTTCCGCCATCGTACCGGCTATGTGGCAAATATTTATTGTTGCAACCGCAGTGATGTCATTGGTCGCTACAGACAATCGCGTTGGCCTGAAGCAGGCTCTTTCCCAAAATGGTTCCAGATTATTGCTGGCAAAACTTTCCGTCCTGTTTTTGTTACATGCGTTGACCGGAGCTGCTTTTCTCGCTGCGATGTTTGGGCAGGGCGGTTGGGCAATGAATGGAAGCTGGGTAACTCTGATCGTCGCACAATGGCTGATGATCCTTGCATGTTGTGGGATAGGATTTCTTTTTTACCTCGTGTTTAAGGATGCTACCCGGGCGTTGAGTTTTGTTGCAGGATTCACTGCACCGGCATTCGCGTTTATGGGGGTGACATTTCCCGCTTCTGACATGCTATGGCTGGCTAAAAGCTGGCGGGCTTTACTGCCGGTCAGCCATTATGTTGGGATTCAAATCAGTGAAACAGCGTATGGTGCGTCAGTAAGCAACATCAGCAACTCGCTATTGTCTCTTTTGGCTTTGTGCATCCCACTCTTGGTTTGTTTCTATATTTGCCAGAAACAGTGTGGCAAAGTAAGTGAGGCGATGAGCGTATGACGTTGTTACAACTGGTATTGGATGAGTTTAAAGCCTTCTTCAGAAACCCTTCGGTGGTCTTTGTTGTTATAGGTGGGGTTGTGATTTATTCACTTCTCTATCCTTTGCCCTATGCTGAGGAGCTTCCGCGCGAACAAAAAGTCTTGGTGGTCGACAACGATAACAGTGCCCTCAGCAGGGAACTTATCCGCATGGTTGACGCAACGCCTCAGGTCAATGTGATCGGAAATGCGGTAAGCCACAGCGAAGCGGCGCAAGCAGTTGTTGACCGAAAAGCCGAAGGCATCATCGAAATTCCCAGGAATTTTTACCGAGATGTATCTTTGGGCAAGAGCCCTGTCATCGCTATTGCTGGGGACGCGTCCTACTTTCTTGTTTACGGCACGGTATTAGAAGGTGCAATGGGAGCCAGCGGAACTTTAGGTGCTTCGGTGAAAGTCTCCCGAGATGTTGTACATGGTGAGCCGATAGAGATGGCGAAACAGCAATACAGTGCCATCAGGTTAAACCTTAAACCCGTTTTCAACCCTACAACTGGCTATGTGAATTACGTTGTGCCAGCAGTCTTCGTTTTGATCCTTCACCAAACGCTTCTAATCGGAGTTGGCCTTTCCTGTTTTACCCAACGAAGTAAAGGATATGAAAAAACGCGGCTGTGGAAAAAAATGGCGGCAAAGTACTTGGTCTTCGGGGTTATCTATCTCGTTGCTGTTTTGTACTATTTTGGCCTGAGTTTTCACTGGTATGGCGTAAGTACATTGGCTATTCCCGGACAGCTGTGGCTGGTAGCCGTTCCATATTTGGCAGCTGTGATTTCATTGGGGCTGGTTATAGGGGTTTTACTGCCAAGAGCCGAGCTGGTTACCTTTACGGTTCTGATTAGTTCCATCCCGCTGGTGTTCAGTGCTGGATTTATCTGGCCTGTTGAAATGATTCCTGGGGCAATAAATGCTTTGGTTGCGATGGTTCCGTCTACACCGGGTATACAGGCATTTTTGAGGATGAACCAGATGGGGGACAGTTTCGTGCAGGTATCTCCACTTGTTGGTCAATTGTGTTTACAGGCGTTGTTGTACGGGGCAATAGCTTTTGTGTTATTAAAACGAACATCCACAGAATAGATAAAAGGCCGGCATTGATGCCGGCCTTTTTTTTACTAAATTCAGTCATTAGGACTGCTGGAGCATAAATGTGCGGTATTCGAGATCAGAGAACTGCCTGTCCAGTAAAACCAATCCAACCAAGGTAGTTGCCAGCATGGCCAGAGAGAAACCAAAACCGTAAAACTCAGGTCCCAGATGGATGCTGTACTCACTCAGGGTATAATTCAACACTGCCATAAAGCAGGTAAGGGCCAGTGCTGAGTATCGCTTGTCCAGGTAAAACATCACATTCAGGATAGCCATGACCAGAACCTGTAAGCTGACTCCCACCAAATCAACATAGAGCAAGTGCAGATAAGCAAGGTCTATATTGAAAAACTGCAGGATGTCACGTCCCCAAAGCAGGAGAAGCGCCAGCGTAATCCCCTGAACCTTAAATATCTGGTAGATTCCCGCCCGGCAGGCAATCACCATTTTGTCTTTAAGTTGGTCGATTTGGCTGAGTGTGCCCCCTGAGCGCACTGCGTCATAAAATGATTCACACGCTTCAGCGTAGTCAGTTTCCATGCGCATCATGAAGATAGCCATACCCGGTACAATGGCCAGGTAGGCGACAAAGATGGGCAAGTCGTAAATATAGGATGCGCGGAAGAAGGCATTTATTTGGTAGGAGGTAGACTCGTGAGCCCAAAAAGCGAATTTGTCTGCCCATACCCCGATGTTGTACATGATTCCGCAAAATGCCAGGGAGTAATAACTGTGTTTTCTGCTGAGAAAGTCGAAGGATACCAGGCGGTTGGCCGGAAAGTCCCGGATAACAAAGAACAGAAAGGTGAAGAGTAGAACTGACTGGCTGAAACAGAAAATGTCCATTAAGCCAAATAGACCTGTATTGGGGATGAGCAAAACCATTAACACCATGAGGGCGTAACCTCCCAGCAAGGTGAAAAATATCTGGTAATACTGCTTCATGCCACTGAGGAATATGATGACCAGCCATTGGTTACACAACAGGATGAACGCGGCTATGGTGGAAACTTTGACTCCTGGTGCTTCTGGTGCCAATGACATAAATGCAATGCCCACGATAAGTGCCAATACCGATACCATTAACATTGAACCGATGAGGTTTGGGACGATTTTTTCATTGTCCTCAACAAACATCAGATCCGAAAAATAGCGTGTAAGCATCAGTTGGTAAAAACCGCTGAGTATGAGAGAGCCGGACATCAGGTAAGTGACGATGACCAGAAATTCAGAAACCATGGCATCTTCAAAAAACTGTCCGACGCTAATCATTCCAATACAAAGCAGTGCAAGAATGGATAATACCCAGGGTCCTGAGCTTATCATCCCTGCAAGTCCATAAGCCTGGACCAGTGAGAGCAGAGAATCTTTCTTCAGGATTCGCCGTAATTCAAAACCTATTCCTGCCATGAGATTGCCTTTTGGTATAGCTGACGGTAGCTGTTATACATCATCTGTTCGTCGTAGTAGTGTTCAACACGTTTACGACCAATGTTGCCCATCTCACGCCATTTTTCGTCATTAGCCAGCACACTGACGATTGCATCAGCCGCTGCTGCAGGGTTGGCGATTGGGACTATCAACCCAGCAGAACCAAGGCGGGCATCATCCCCTGGCATGCCGTCAATGATCTCGCGGCAGGCACCAACCTCGGTTGCAATGCATGGAATGCCTGATGCCATTGCTTCCAGTAACACCAACGGCTGGGCTTCACTTATTGAGGTAAGTATCATGGCTCCGAGTTTCGGCAAAATTTCGACCACGTTCTGCATACCAAGCATCTTGATATTATTTTCAAGTCCCAGGCTTTCTATCAATAACTCGCACTCACGGACATAATCCGGATCCTCTTCGGTAGGCCCCACAATCCAGCCTTCAAGGTTGGGGATTATTTCAAGTGAACCACGAATAGTCCGGATAAAGGTTTTGATGTCTTTTATGGGAACAACCCGGCCTACCAGTCCAACAACGGGGGGAGGGGTAGACGGACGATTTTTCAGTGCTTCATCAAAGCGGGGGAGTTTAATGCCGTTAACGATGACTTTGGTGCGTTCGGCTGGCGCTCCATCTTCAACCTGACGAAGCCGATTCCCTTCAAACAGGGCAACAATTTCACTGGCATGTTGGTAGGCGGTAAGACCAAGCTGTTCGAAGAATTGAATCCACGTTTGGCGAGTAATATCCATCTGCTTGTGCATGCTGATGTCAATTGCGTTGTGACGATCCTGAATCCATGCGGCCTGGGCAAGATCAATCTTTCTTTCCTTGGTGTAGATACCATGTTCGGTCAGAAGGAATGGCCGGCCGGTTTTTTGCGCGCACATTGCGCCAAGGAACCCCGCGTAGCCGGTTGAAACGCTATGGTAAGCCTTTGCATTTGGTAAGTTTCGTGTGATACCGGCCAAAACAAACAGGGGACGGTAAATATTTCGGTAGGTCCAGAAATAGTCGACGAATGACTGATTTGCCGCGGTTTCTTCATAGCATTCGGTCAGAATGTGCCACGATTCCCGGCTGTAAAGGAAGTCTTCGAGAGACAACTGATTCTCAACACCGAGTGATTCAGTCAAATTAGCCAACAGACTGTCGGGAACAGGGGTTTTTCTGTTGGCGAACAGATCCATCAACTGACGCCACAGTTCAAACGGTCTACGGAGGCCATTCCGTGCTTTAGGAGCAGTGGGTTGGTCACTGGCAAGCAGGTAATGCTTCTCAAACCCTACAACATTCGCTGGAAGTTCATACGCTGGCTTATCATAAAGTGCAGGATCTCCACCAAGGAAAACAATGTGGAATGTAAGTTCAGGAAGGCCGCAGATGATTTGGTGTACCCAACTGGAAACACCGCCTCTGATATATGGATAAGTGCCTTCAAGAAGCAGGCAAATATCAGCTTGTTTGTTCAAGCCAGTACTCCTTGAGTTGACGCAGGTTTTCATTATCGGTGTTGGACAAAAAGCCCATGTATTTACGGACATTTTCGTAGTCTTTTGCGATAAAAGCTGCTTCGGCAAGATAGGGGGCGACCTGTTTCATTCTGAGGCCTCCCGAAAGTGCTTTCTCCAATGGTCCGATAGCTGAATGTGGTTCATTTTCAGCAATTAAAACCCGGCCCAGGAGCAGGTAAACCTGTGCCATTGGGTCAATGGCAACAGCCTGTTCGAGATATGAACGAGCTTCCCTCAGGTAGTGACGGCGCAACACTCCATCTGCCAGGCCCAGGTAGCACAACTCCCAATATTGTTGCGCAATTTCATAGGCTCTGTTTGCGGATTTCTGGAAAGTAAACTTGTTTTTCAACCGCTCTAGATTTTCATTTATCTGGTATTCAATCTTTTCCAGAGATGCGTACGCGAGTAACCGTACGTCGTCAGAAAGGTCTTTTAATGCGAGCTGGAGTAAAGGAACTGATTGTTTGACAGATAAGTGCTGTATCGCGCTTACAGCGAGAACCCGCCGGTCTGACAGGGGGCTGAACAGTAATATTTCGCGTAATGCCCCTGCACCGTAATTAGACTGCTGAAGGGAATCGACTGCCAGAGGGAGAGCGATATTTTCAGCCTTTTTCCATGTGACACTGACAGACTTTTTAGGAAATTTAACGACGGCCAGCAATGTGAGGGTTAGCCCTGTCATACCCAGTACCGGCAGTGAAAAAGGGACAAAAAATAAAAATGACAAGGCTCCGGCTTTGGGTGTTTTGTACCGCTCAGGCAGTACTTGCCAGCAACAACCGGTAAATGACAGGCAAGCAACAACATGGCTGATGCCGAAGGCGGACCACATTGCAAGACTGAGCTCAGGCTTGGTCAGCAGGTAAAATGCGCCGGATTCAAACAGGACTGTTTGAAAAATCAGCCATAGCATCATGGTTTGCTCCAAGCAAGGTTAAAACTCTTTCAGCGTTTTCGTGTTGTTCGATAATACTGAAAGGGCCAGAAACTGAAATATCAGAGAAATCGGAATTAAGGTGAGAGTCCACCAGTTCCTTAACACGGTTTACAAACTGTTGGGCTTCGTATACGGATGTCATAGGCAGCAATACGGCAAGTGCTGGCATACCGTCCAGCGTGTAGCAGGACCAGTAAATATCCGCTCCGCGTCTGTAATCGATTAAGGATTCGAGGATATTTTGCATCTCACCATTAACGTCGGTGAATACAACCAGAGCGCTGTCGGCGCCAAACTTCTGTTTATTGCCTTTCACCTTGTTTAGGTAAGAGATAAACAGATCCCGTTGTTGCGGCTTCAGGACCGGGGCAACAATGGAGTCGCTAAGCAGGTTTGCTGCGTAATTCGCAACCAGTGCCAACAATGCAATATTAGTAGGGTTCAGTGCTATAAACTGGACACTTTCACAGGCCAGGATTGCATGAACAGTGCCTTTGGTGTCCTTTAAGGGAACACAAAGTTGGTAGCGTGAATTGTGCAGGGATTTGTCGTCCAGTTCAGCCGGGGACAACAGCTCACCAGTCGATAAAGATGCAGCGAGCATTGGGTCTGAATGATCTAAATAGTGATTGTCACCGATTACAGCCTTAGCATTTGAGTCAATTTCGCCGTTCACGACTGCGTATATACCGGCTACGTGCATCCCGATGATGTCGGAAAACAGGTTTAGAAAATCACCAGCAAGCACATCCAGCCGGTGCTCAGCGTGATTCACCGCAATACGCTGCAGACTTTGGATACTGGTGCGCAAACTGATTGCCTGGCCGGCAGTACGCTTTTCCAGTTGGTCGTGGGAAACCTTCAACAAGTGATAATTTTGAGTAAAGCTTTCCAGTTTTTGGTTCATGTACTCATAATTGAGGGCATATTTGGTGTTTACGGCTTCCCAATGGTCCCTGAATTCACCAGCTGCCATGGTTACAACCACAGTGCCAATCGAAAGTGAAAAGGGGAAATTGGCAGTCGGTTGGATGACCAACAATGAAACCTCCACGCCGGCGACAGTAAGGACAGCACAGATAAGTCCCTGCGCGAAACCGTACCGAAGTGCAATAACAAGTGGTCCGACAATCGGCCAGAAAAAGCCCACAGAAACTTCCGGATTATCAAACCCTTCAGAACAGACCCATATAACCAGCGCCAGGACAGCAAATAATATGGTTTCAAACCAGACCACGCCGTTCTTTTCAGGTACGGCAAAAATACGGTTTTTCAATGTGCTGAGCCGGGATGACGAAAAAATACTGCTTTTCACGTTGGACTCTTACTGATTGCTTTGTACGTTAATTTCATCCACCAAACCGGTAATAACATCCAACCCGGTTTGTGCCAGTCCTTCCCGTCCCCATCCGGTACGGGTACCAGTCGCACGCCAGAGGGTGGTGCTGCCAGGGTTGGCAATGACTTTCAGCGATATGCCGACAGTTGGTTCGCTGTCCAGGCCAGTTTTGTATTGCCACTCCTCCACTGAGCCGGTAATGACATACTCGGCGCGCTGGCTTTTGAGCCATTCCTGCGCTTTTTTCTCAACTGACTGGGGGTCAAGGATGCTCTCCAGGGAGTGGCTGTCTGCATTCGGGTAAACAGACACTGATATGCCTTTGGCTGAAAGGGCTGTTGCCAGCATTTGTTCTGCTTTCTGTCCGGCAAGGGGAGTACCTGAGAGGTTTTTGAACGGCATGATCGCCCAATGCGCATCGGATTCAAATTTTGGGCTTTCCTGCATCTGGTAAGAAGAACAGGCGCTCAGGACTAACAATGTGCTTACCAACAATAAGCGTTTCATACAATTTCCTCATAAACCTGGTGACGCCAGGTGTGTTGACATATTTGAAGAATCAGAAGTTAAATGAGTAACCTACAGATAAACCCAGTGACGCCCCACCGGAACGGTCTGTGGTCTGCCAATCAGATGTCATTGACAATTCATCACTGCCGAAAATCGGCATACCGATACCGGCACTCAATGTAAAATCGGTTTTCTTTTCCAAAGGGTTATAACCAACAGATGTGTCAAGCCAGTACCTTGGGGCAGGGACGGTCGCCCCTGGCAGGCCGGGTACACCGTTTTCGAGGCGTTGACCAATTGCGATACGTTGGTAGGCATCACTGATAAAAGCTGAATTGCCAATTACCCCGGCAGGACTGTTAAGCCATTGGTTAAAGCCGTCTGGTGTACCTTTGTTGTAGTCAACGGTTTGGCGAGTAAATGAACCATAGATCTGCCAGGCTGGGTTTGCTGCAAACAACTGCTCTGATGCGGTAGCGGACAGGCTGTATTCGGTACCAATATCATCGCCAAAACGGGTCTGGTACTGTTTCACTTGAGTTGAAAGTGACAGGCTTTCCCGGTTGGTTGGATGCAGGCCTAACCCCAATTGAATGTGATTTTGTTTTCCTGCCACGGATAACAGTTTGCTGGAATCAGATTTCTCTCCGATACCCGCATCAATAGAAAGGGAGACCGCGGGAGTAATTGTGAAATCTGCATCCCCGGTTACGCCAAACAGGGTGTCACCGATTCCGGTGGTGGCGGAAAGACCCACAGACGCATTCAAGTTTGTCGTGTTCCAACTGAACTTACCTGAAAACGAAGTTTGGTCTGGTAGTTTCTTGTTGTTGAGGCTTGCCATCGGCGCAGTATGCTGCTGTGACATGCTCCAGTACCAGTTATTTGTATCTCCGAGATCCAGTCGTTCTGATGGTGTAAAGTACTCAAAGTCGAAAACTTGTTGGTTCCAATCAGTACGGGTGCTGTACCGGGTTTTCACCGCTTCGACAAAATAGGGATGCAGGGTAGCGTATGCTTTGAGAATATCCTGGTTCAACTGAGGGTAAGGTGTTGCGCCAAGATTTCTTTGACCGGAATTCCACGCTTCCTCGGATTCCCCGATTGACTGATAACCCCCAATTTCGACGGAAGGGCTCAGACCCGCTACCTGTTTGAGAAGTGACTTCACCAGGGGCTTGTCATGAGAGGAGATCGCGAGAGAAAGCCGCTCAGCGGTATCCGGTGCGAAACCCAGACGGTCAAACTGTGCCGATGTTTGTTGCACCTGGTATTCAGATCCGGTTTGGGAGATGAAACCGATTAATTGGGCAACGCTCGCTCTGGTTGCTTTATCGAGAAGTGCGTCCTTTGTCATTTCTTCAGCGAGGTCTGCTCCGGCAAAAAGGGATACCAGAGACCGGTAGGTAACGTGACCGTCAGGCAGGGCAAACAGTTTGTCAGTCAATTTGCTGGCGACATAGAGGCGGAGACGATAGGCCATGTCACTGTCGCCACTTTTCTCTTTCAAATTGGCGTAGGCAAGCAGCAGTTCTGCACTGTTTGGCTCAACTTTCAGGAGTTTTCCGAACCAGGCAGCAGCTGCGTCGGTGTAACCTAGGTATTCTGCCGCACCGGCAAATACCGGCCATAGTGAATCATTGTCACCCAGGCTTTTACTGTATTTATCGTAAAGAGCCTGGGTAAGATTGTGGTCGCCTGACAGAATGGCCTGCCAGATGTATACCGAAATGGCGGGCGCGTACACCGGGTTGTCAGCCAGAACCTGCTTTAATTTTACTTTGGCCTGAAACTGTCTACCATTGTCGATATCAGCCAGTGCTTCCAGGTATATCAGGCGGTAAGTTTCTTTACCGCTGTCCATAGCAATTTTCAGCAACCGGTCAAATGCTTCTGTGTTTCCCTGCGTTCTTGCCTCTTCTGCAATTTGTAATAACACATCGAGGTTACCTGAGCGCCGGTAAAGCTTGATGTAGTCTTCTAATTTCTTGAAATTGACCGGGCTATGGGTACGCATGTACCGGTAGGTGTTGACTACCGTATCGTTACGCCGTAACAATGCGTCCTGGCTTTGTTCGGCCAAATCCCTGTTTCCAGTCTCCCAGGCCAGCTCTGAGACCATGTTCAAGTAGTCTGGTGATGCAACTTGCCAGTCTGTTTTTTCGGTTAATGCGCTTAGTGCGCCAGCCGGGTTCATTGTGCCGATAAAAGCATCTGCATAACGTAATCTTTCTGCGTGAGTTGGGTTGCCGCTTTTAATGGCTTCAGGCCACAGTTTCGCGACTTCATCCCACTGGCTTTGATATCCGTAAAGGCGAGCAAGGTGGCTAATAAGAACTGGGTTGTGCCTTGACTCTGGAAAATCAGAAACTTCTTTAATTGCTTCACCGGTTCCAAACGCTTTTTCAGTCGAGTCGATCCAGGCATGGTATTCCTGATGCTTAAGTTCATTTTTGTGGGCGAGAGCCTGGTAAAACTGGCTTTCTGCCGGCAGGTCGGAGACGGCCTGAGCCTCCTTTATACCCTGGTGCAGCTCCTCAGAAGTCGGCGACATCTGCATTAGTGCTTTGCTCATTTTCAGGGCACCCGGTATGTCTCCTTGCCACGAATAAAGTTGATGCAGTGCTTTGACCGTGCTTCTTTCCTTTTTCTTTGAAAGGGCGTCCTCAAAGTAGCGTTCAGCGAGGGCATGATGGCCGGTTGCTCGAGCCCATTTTGCCGCGTCCAGGAGGTTTGTGTATTCCGGGAAGTGATCAGCTCTGAGCGAACTGAACCGGAAAATGGCATTACCTTCACCGGATTGGTGGGCGAAATAGACCAACTCATTCAGTGTCGGGGTATTCAATTGCATTGATGCAATGTGGGAATCAACCCAGGCCAGACCGGCTTTTGATTCGTTCGCTTTTATGTAGACTGAAAGAAGGTTTTTGAGATTAGCGAGACTTGGGTCAGCGTTGTAAGAGTGATGCTCCATGCTGATTGCCTGGCGGTAGTTGCCACTTTGCAGCGCCAGTTGCTTGATTTCTTCCGGTGAAGTGATAGCCGTGTTTTGGTATGGCAGTAATAATGATAAAGCGCGGGCAGGCATACCAAGTTGCAAAGAAAAATCGGCAAGTTCCCTGGCAAAAGCAGGTGAAGAAGGTGATGCGGCGATCAGGTATTCTGCCAGCTTTTTCCTGGCTGTTTCAGAGCCCGGTGCGTTAAGGTTGGCCTTCTGAATCAGCGCTTTTGCGTACAAAGCATAGGTTTTTTCTTTGTCATTGCTTTTATCTTGCTCAAGCATCTTATGCAGAACGGCCAGTGACTTATCGTAATCACCCATTGCAAAATAGCTTTCGGCCAATTCACGCATCACTTCCGGGTCTTCTTTGTTCTTGTCATACAAAGGACGCAGGAAGGCTGAAGTCACCTCCGGTGAGTCTGACTTTTCGATAAGGTTCATCAGCTTGCTTTTGCTGGGGGCAACCAACCATAGCGCTGACATTGACACTATGGTCAATGAAACCAGGGTGCGTTTGTTGACAAGGTGAACGTGTTTTTCGCGTGAGCGACGTTCCCCCGTTGCTTTCGGGATTGGATGCTGCATCTGTCTGTCCCTTATCGGCAGGAGAGTGTTCCGGAGAAAACCCCGGAAGCCGCTGACGAATAAACGACAGTTTGCTTATTCAGTACTTTTCGCTTTAGTGGCTTGTTTGATACCAATTTGCATTGGTTAGCATTTTTCAGGGTCATAGAAAACGGCACATAGCTTTTGAATGAGAAATGGATATTTTTGTCCTTGTGATCCCATTTCTCTGTCATGCCCATCGCATTGTCCAAGCGTGGGTATTTTTCTTCTTTTTGAGTTAATGACAACTTTGCCTGCGGGTGGCTGAGTTGAATATAGTTTCCATCCGGGCCTTTGGACCAGCCGGCTATACCTTTTGAAGCCCGTGTAGGGTATCCAAGTGTGTCAGGAAGACGGATGTTTGTAACCCCGGCCGAGTGGATTACCCATTTTCCGTCGAGATCCTGGCCGATACCTACGGTGTAAAGTCTACGCGCCCTTCTGGCATAGTCGCTCAGGTGGAGAGGGATTAGCGGTTGTTTGGCCGACCAGTCATACAGGCTTTGGAGTGCGTGAAGCGATGTCGGATATACGCCGGAATACATGTGGTAATAGATGGATACAGGCTTCAGACGGCGTGGCTCGCCAAGCAGCTCGAATGTTTCTTTTGCCCGGCCAAACCCATCATGGTGTTCCGTCCAGAGGTTGGTATACAGGTTTTCATTGATTACCGGCGCATACACCTGAACTGCAGAAGGGTACCAGGCAATGGTTGGTGAGACTTGTGTCAGACTGTCGTCACCTTTGACCACATAGGTATTACCCCCGTTGACGTTGAGTAAGCCAAGGTTGGAAACCCTGCGTACCATACTTTCAATTGGGTCTGCTGTTCCTGACCACAGCAATATGACAACCTTTTTTCCTTTTGGTGCCAGTTCTTTGTTTATGTAATTAACTGTGCCATCTATCTCCCGGGTGTAATCCAGTTTATATCCCGGTATCGGCAAGGAGTCGCCATACTGTTTATCTTTGGCTTTTATCCGGTCGTCCCAGAAAAAAGGGTGGCTGAATGTGTGAGAAGCGATTTCGACATTTGGCAGGGCAAACATCTTGCGTGCAATAGCTTCCATTGCAGGGCTTTCTTTGGGGTACATCCCGTCTGGGCCCACTTCACCTTCTATCACTGAAACGGTGTGGGGAACATTGTATTTCTTCAGTACGCCTTCAAGAATAGGCTCTGCAGAGTAAGGCTTTCCTGGCATCCAGGCTTTAGACGGAAAACCATCTCCATCGATATGGGATGTAAAGATCCTGCGGCCGGACTCTGTGGTGACGTCGGGTGCCGGTATAACAGGTAAAGGCATCAGCGCATCGATTGTTTTGAATGGGTCGATAAGCCACGCCTCTTTGCCGTTAGCCAGCGTCAGGACAGGCAACGGGGCCAGTACAGCGCCACCCCACGATGTTTTAAACATCAGGTCGCTTTTGTTACCGGTGCTGTCAGAGACTTGAATGAGTACTTTAGCTCCGGGCGTGGTGACCTGATATGCAGTCAAAGGGTCAAAAGCTGCGGAGGGAAGAGGGTAGTGACCCTCTAAACGCTTTTTGCCTTCAATGACTTTTAATGTGCCGGTTAACTCTTTGCTACGGCTAATACCCAGCTTTTCAAGGATTTCGCCGTTGGAAGGCAAATCGTAGAAAAAAACCAAGGGAAGTTCACCCACTGAACGGTCAATCCATTCTACGAGCTTTGGCACCTCGTTATAGGTACGGGCGTCAAGCCACAGTGCTGACGATGCGTAACGGGTATTGTCGAGATGAGTGAAGTCAAGTGCACGAACATCACGGCATTCCGGAATGTAACCCTGGTACTCGATGGCTGTTGCCAACATCCGGTGACACGAAGATGTGGTCATTGTGCTGTAGCGACTGTCGTAAAACCCCAGAACACGGCGGGCAACCGGGGTTACTGTGCTAACGCCAAACTGGTTTAGCAGACCGTCACTGACATAGGGGGTGTACCCAAGCTTAAGGATGCGTTTAGCATCAGAAACCTGATTTTTACGTTCAGATGCTGGGATATAATCGATGGCAATGACTTCGGATCCCAGTTTTTTTATTCCGTTAAGCTTGTTTACCAGCCATGCCGTATCGGATTCAGAGACAGTGTAATATTTTCCGGTATTGGCATTGTAACCATGGTAAAGCGACTCCGCCGCAACCGCATAGGGTTTGAACCCAAGTTTAGGGACAACGTTAAAACCCCGGTTGAGGATAAGTGGTTTGTTACCACTGACTGATTTTATTTTCCCTATCGTGGTGACCAGCGCTTTCTCCTGCTCGAGCAACATATTTTGTGTTGCCCAAGATGAGTAGCTGTCCAAAGTGTCCAGAAAAAGTCCGTCGAAGTGTCTTTTGGCATAGTCTGAAGCCCGGTTCGCCAGGAACTTTTGCCACTGTTGAGAGGTAAGGTCCATCACCTTGCTGTTCCAGCCAGTATTGGTGTGCTTTTGCGCTTCCAGAAGATTGTCCGGAAGTGTTCCTCCCTCGTATTCCCCAACACTCAGGTAAGCAAAAACTTTAACGCCCCCATCATGCAGCATGGAAAGTTGTCGCGAAGTAATAGCGTCAGGCGGCAAAACGACCCTGTCGTAGGTGAGCAATTCCCTTACGGAGTCAATTTGTCCGTAGTAGAAGGCGATTGAAGGCGTCCTGGCCAGAACAGTGTTCGAAATAAGGAGCAACACCAAACCAATCAAGCGCATGGGAATCTTGAACCTCTGGAAAAAGAAAATAAAAAGCCATTCCGAATTCACGTGAACTCAGAAGATTAATACACTGAATGTTCAGTGAATTAGGTGAGTTAGATACTCATAACAGAGCGATACTTGGTTACGCTCTCATCAAAGACCGACTTATGGCGGGGGTCCTGAAACCCATCCCGTGCTTGGGAGAGAGATTCGACGGGAGCAAGGCCATGCTTCACTTTCCAAACGGCAAATGAAGCTTGTTTATCCAGTTCAATGTCGAATTTTGTTTCCGGGTCAAGCAGAGATAAGTTGTATTTCATATGATTACACTGCGTTGCAATTCAATGGCGAAATATATCACACAAATATAGTTTGAAAAAGAGCCTGATAGCTTGGCAAAGGAGAAGTGAGGAGATGCCGGGAGATCAGATCCCGGCATTGAAATCAGTACAAATCAGGCAAGTGCAGCAAAGGCCGTTTCCAACGCAGATTGTTGAAATTTCTTCAGGCCAATGGTTTTCAGGTCCAGCTTAGGCATGGTTTTCTTAACCGCAGTTTGAACAGCCTGAGAGTCTACGACTTCAACGTTAACCTCGCTGATCAGCTGAAGTGCCGCTTCAAGTTTAAAGCTTTCCGCCGTACCAGCGAATTTACCTTTGGTTGGGCGTGAACGAATGGCAAACTTTTCAACCTTATAGTCTTCTGCCAACTTTGCCATGGTGCGCTGGAACTTACGGAGTTCTTCAGTATCGTGTGGATTTTTAACAGTAATCATTCGCGTGCGACAGTCAGGAATGTCAAAAAGACCGTTCTCGCCTGTAAGCAGACAGATGTTTACCTGAGTATGGAGTATTTCCACGCCACATACTTTCATGTTGAAGCTCCTGTAGGAGATGGGATTGGTTTGGCTGCGGATTATAGGAAAACGGCAGCCAATATCCAGTAACTTTTTGTGAACTATGAAAAGGCAGGGAACATGCTTTCCTATATGCTACGTCGAAACACTGCGGAACTTTGAGAAATCTACCCCTATCTTGCTTTCCGAAACAGAACGGACAATTTTAATGTCCCGCCGTTTTTTTAGGCAGATGTACTCAACTTTTCGGTAGCTCTGTTCCCGTGCAGAAAAAAATGTTTTCACGACGGGGGTTGTTAAGTCAGCGGAATCACTTTCCCAAATAAAGCCTATTTTCCCGTTTGAAAGTTCCACCAAGCTGCCAATCGGGTAAAACCCTACACACATAATGAATTTTTTCAGGAGATCTTTATCAAGATGGAACGGTGTCAGTGACATCATGATCTTAAACGCTTCAGAGGGAGACATTGCAACCTTGTAGCAGCGCTCGGCAGTGAGAGCATCGTAGATGTCTACGATACAACTCATACGGCCAACAAGGGGCAGATCATCACCTTTGAGCCCATTGGGATAGCCGGTTCCATCCAGTTTTTCATGGTGCATCAAACTGACCATACGGCTTATTTCAGGAAGACCTTCGATACTCTCAAGAACAGGTTGTGAAAACACTTGATGGAGTTTCATATGGTCAAACTCTTCTGGCGTCAGTTTGCCGGGCTTGTTAAGCACCTCATCTTTCACCAAGATCTTACCCACGTCGTGAACTATTCCACCTATTGCAAGGTCTTGCAAAGTCTGTTGGTCGAACCCTAAGTAACGTCCGAAATTAACTAAATGAATGGATACATTAAGTGAATGCTCCATCAGGTAATCACTTTTATTTCTTATGGCTGATACCCAGTGCACCGCTTCAGGCCGGTTGAAAATATTATCAACAATATCTGAACCCAAATCAGAAATTGGCTGAATATCGATAGGTTGGTTAGAGTAAATGTCATCAAGCAGCTTCTGGATACGCTTTTTCGATATTTCGACTAACTGCTCCGCAATGGATATGTCTTTAACATTGATTGAGTGGCCGGAAGGTGGCTTCGATTCTGTATGTGATTCGTTAGCTGCAGCTGCTCCATGCTCAACCTTGATGTCTTGATCGATGGCTTCACTGTTTATCCAGACAAATTCAACGCCTTTTCGTTTAAGACTGTCGATGGTCTCTGAACGCCGAATAAATCCAGGTTTTTTCATTTTGGTTCTGGTGTTGTTAGCCTGAATTTGCTCGATGTACATCCCAATTGTGACGTGCTCAATACTGACTTTTTCCAGCATGTGTATGTTTAACTCTTTAAAGCCGGTTTGTGGGGAAATGCTATGTCTTAATTCTTGTTGTACATTAGCATTTACGTTTATAAAACTATCGTGTTGTTTTAGATACATTACTATCTAATTGAAGCCAAATAGAGAGAAAAAATCGAATATTCCCAGGAAAAATTTGATTACTGTGCGCTGTGAATATGGGATGGGTTACATACATGTACTCAGGGAATAAAATGAGCTGTGTTATTGACGGCGTGAAAGATAAACCTGCTGTGATATCAATAACGTGTAAGATAAGATTAGTGGTTACTCAAATCCAGGCGATAAAAAATGAGCGGTAAGCGTTTACAGTCACAGTTCGGGAAACTTTACCAGCAGTTCGAAGGTAAAAGGGCAGAAACCACACTCCAGGAAATTTCCGACGTTCTTTGTTGCACCCGGCGTAATGCGCGGATGGTACTTGGGAAAATGGAAGAACAGGGTTGGCTGACCTGGACACCATCTATTGGCCGAGGGAAGCTTTCCCTGCTCGCTTTCACCCGATCTGAGTCACAATTAAGGAATGATCGCGTTCGCGAGCTGATACTTGACGGCAAACTTGAGGACGCACTTACATCCCTTAACAACGATGTCTCTCAGCTGGCGAGGTTGGTTGAAGAATTGTTAGGGGCGACAACCCTGGACGGTAAACAAGTTATTCGCCTTCCTTATTACCGCAGCTTTCCAACACTCAACCCTACCAAGCCACTGAGGCGGTCTGAATGTCACCTTGTCCGGCAGATATTCAACGGGCTGGTAAAACTGAACGAGATGACTGAAGAACTGGAAGGTGATTTGGCGCATAGCTGGGAAATGATCTCGCCACAAAGGTGGCGTTTTTATTTACGTCCAGCAGTCCGGTTCCATGATGGAAAGCTCCTGGATTCCAGTGATGTCATTTACACTTTTGAAGGGTTGCGCCGGGGATCTCTCCTCCGTCATATTGATCGTATTATCTGTGTGGCACCCAACACCATTGATTTTGAGCTCAACACGGATGATTTCCACTTCCCGGTTCTACTGACGTCAGTTCAAGCATTAATCATCCCCCACACATCAGCCGGATCGTCGACATTTTCTCAGTATCCTGTTGGAACCGGGCCTTACAAGGTTTCCCATAATGATGAACAGAAGCTGATCCTTGAAGCCAACGATACCTATTTTGGCTACCGGGCTTTGACTGACCGGGTGGAGATTTGGGCGTTGGCCGATGAAAAGATGAGACATGTACGTGCAAACCCTGCGTTGATGCTTGAGCCCCAAAACGCCGCCACCGTAAAACAGGATTCCACTCAACCCCGGACCCAGCGAATGACAATGGACGAAGGTTGTGCATTCTTGCTGGTAAACAAACAGTGGGGTATCGGCAAGGATAAACGCTGGTCGGATTATTTTCGTTCACGTCTCAGTTCATCAGCTGTTGTACGTGAGGCCATGATCAAAGGAACCGGGCAATATCGTATTGCAAACGCCTATGGACTGTTACCGGGCTGGATGCACAGCGGTGAATGCGAGGAAGTTGAGTCACCGGCTCCCACGTATGTCACCATGGCTGTCCAGTCGGACAACCCGTTTCACAGAGTGATTGCTGATGCTGTGGTACAACTTCTGAAAAACGATGCCGTTGAGGTTGAGTTGGTGGAGCTTGATTACCCGGATTTCATGACCGGCAAGCACGAAAAGAAAATTGATTTTTGGTTGTCCGGGATGAGCCTTGGTTATAAGCGCTCAGAAAGCTTGCTGGCCTGGCTCTACGACCAGGGTTTTGTGGAGCGCGCCCTGACTACTCCTGAAAGCCAGACGCTGTCCAAAAGGATCGAATGGTGGAGAGGAAAGGCAGACATTGAATTCCCGGCGATGGAGATAGGGGCTGAACTGGTCGAGCAAGGCTGTTTGATTCCGCTTTGCCATACATGGCTGGGGCTCATTCCTGACAGCCATTTACAGAACCTCTCTGTTAATGGCGTGGGGTGGTTCGATTTCCAGAACGTTTGGTACAAGCCGAATATACCTAAGCCGCCACAAGAAAGTGCTTCCAGCGCAAAATAATGTTTCCAGCAATGGTTGACTGGCCTTACAACAAGTTACGGGTTCTAAGATCAGAGGTCGCTATACCATGAAACTGAAACTGATAAGCAGCCAGCGTTAACCCAGTGAAAATGCGAAAAGCAGCAACAGCGGCAGGGTGAAAATAGAAATAAAATTGCCGACTAACACCATTGCTGCAACGTTGAATGGGGCGACACTGTACTTTTCTGCATACAGGTAGTTCATTACAGCCGGAGGCAGCATGCAGTAGATCACCATCATTTGTAGCTCCCTGGTTGTCAAAGGCACAGCCAGGTAAATGATGATGAATGCCAATGCTCCGGTTATCAGGCTGATAAAGGATGCGCTTAAACCTACAGGGATACTTTTTCTGTTAGTAGATGTTAGTTGAACCCCAAGCGATACAAGCATGATGGGGACCGATGCGTTTCCCATCAGCTTTGCTGCTTCATGTATCGGCTGCCACAACGGGAAACCCGTTAAATTTATAGTTAGCGCTGCCACTGCCGCTATCATCACCGGCATTTTTGCCAACTCCTTCAGCGATGCCTTGAAATTGCCATGGAGAACCAGCGGAGCCGTGATGATATGTATGGCACTGGATATAACGAAAATCAAAACGGCAGCCTCCAGAGCACTGTCCCCAAAGGTGAAGCCAAAAAGAGGAATGGCCAGATTGCCGCTGTTTCGAAACATTTGCGGGGGAACCCATTCCTTATAGGAAACACTGAGGGGTTTGCAAGCCAGCCACATTAGAACCCCGGGAACTATTATCGCGATAATTACGGCAACAATAAGTGGGATTTTCGCAGTGTTAAGAGGCATGGTGGAGAGCGATGCGAACACCAGGCAAGGCAAGAAAGCATCAAAGTTAATTTTATTTACTGTTTGCATGTCTGGTTTCAGGCATCGCCCGATGATGTACCCAAGAACAACGCATGCAAACACGGGGAACAGTATTCCCAATATATGTAATGCCAAGATAAATCCTTTTACACTTGGTGATGTTTAAGCAGTTTCGCTGAATGTATAACGAGCTAATATTGTACGACAATAACAGCTTATAACACATAATACATGTTTGACTAGTGATACATTTTTGACAGTCTGTAAAGATGGAAAATCATCCACGTTGCCAGGAAAGTACTCGTTACAGGCAAAGCCAGCCATACCCCGTCTGTTCCAAACCAAACTGACAGAATGTACATAACCGCACCAATGAGAATCAGCTTTCCACCGGTAAGGATACTTGCTGCGCTTGCTTGGCCTATGGACTGGAAATAAACCGCACCCACAAGCAATAACCCCTCCATAGGCAATCCCCAAAAATAGAGTTGGATGCCATGAAGGGCGACAGGTCTGAGTATCTCGTTGTCCCCGGAAAACGCCCAGATTATAAATTCTGGAAAACTGTAGATAACCACAACAGACAGTAAAGCAAACAGCAGAGTAACAGACAGAGCTGTGTTTCTGGCAGCGCGTACCCGCAATGTTTCCCCTGCGCCTGAATTAAAACTGGTTATTGGCTGCATACCCAGAGCGATACCTTCGAAAATGAGATAGAAAAATGCCTCTGAATAAGAAACAACGGCATATGCTGCCACGTGAAGTGGTGTTCCTATAGCAAGGAAAAATGCATTGTGGAGTGTTAGAACTACCGTGAGGTAGAGATACATGAGGAAGCTTGAAAATCCTAACCGGGTTATTTCAACAATATTCCGGCCTTGCAACACCAGGGTGTCGAGGGATAGTTTCAGCCTGCTTTCACCAGACAGGAAGTGTTTCAGACACAGCAGGGCGGTTACAGCCTGGGAAAGCATGGTTGCCAGTGCAGCACCTCTGAGGCCCCATGGAATGGCAACCATGAATAACCAATCGAGTACAATATTGAGTAGTCCTCCCAGTATCATAATTGCAGTAACCAAATTAGGCTTGCCATCGTTTCGTACCAAAGGGGACAGTGCCATGGTGACCACAGCAAATCCGCCTAACACAAAATATAGGGAGAGGTATTCACTTGCTTGATAAAGAATATTTCCTGAAGCACCAAGAGCTTTAAGTACCGGGACATGAAGACAGTACCCGGCTAGGCCTGTGATCACTGACAGGAGCAAACTGTAGCTGACGGCGTTGCCCACATATACTCTGGCTGCTTTGACATTATTTTGGCCAAGCGCCATGGATACAAGTGCTGCAGCACCCATCCCAACCAGATTGCCGGTAGCGTAAAGGATAGAAGCGAGAGGGTAGCCGACCATGATTGATGCAAGACCCTCCTCACCCAATATATGGCCGACGAACATACCATCTACTGCAACGTATATACCGGTCACCAGCATCGCAGCAATGGTTGGTACTGCATAACGGAAAAATAACGTAGCGATAGGTGCATGGCGTAATGCCAGATCACTCTGGGATGCAGAAAATTCCATTTAACTGACTCTGAACATGGAGAACTGAAATTAATCCCAGTTTAAGGAAAACTGGGCTGTCATCAGAATGTACTTGTAGAGAGGAACTGAATCCTGTTTACGTGTGAGGGGATGATACGTCCGAAACTTACCATTGATAAGCTCTGGATAGACCGAAAGCGTTTCATTTAGGCTTGTATCATCATGGTTTAACCTGATTCCCTGGGAGAGGAAGTCAGCCTGGTGTATCGGCATGTGTCCCAGCCACCAGAAGGGAAGACTCCGGCTGGATGACGTTTTATCCATCCAGTGATCAGCCACTGTAAGAATAAGCTGATTTGGTCGGTCTGAATACTCCCGGGCTTTTTCACACAACATGGATATGTCTTCAATTACAGCGCGGCGGCAGCCTTTGTTTCCGCTTAGCATTCGATGGGTAACCAGCCAAATGACAAAATCTTCACCGGTTATTTTAAAAAAAGGGCAACTGTTTGGATCATTGTCTTCGAGCTGGGAGAAAAGCGCGTCAATTTGCTTGGAAGCAAGAGTGGCTACGATGCGTCGTGATAATGCTTTTCCAAGATGGTTTTCGCGCATGCCCCGGTTATGGACAGTAGGGTAGTGGTACTCAGAAAGCTGCCGGCAATCTTCCTGGAATTGGCGAAGGCTCAGAGAAATAATCTCGTCGAACAAAACCTCTACGCTCCAAAATGATGATTTACAAAGTGATTGCTAAAAAGTATGCCCATAATGAGCCAAATAGCCACTGTTTTATAGATGGAATACGGTTGTTTGAGGGAGGATTCGTGACGTGCTGCGCGTTTACGGTTATAAAACGCGCGATTTTATGCGAAATGAGAACATACGCTTAAAGTTTTTCCAACGGTAAGCAAGCAATGCCAAGCTTACGGTGAAATAAAGGGATGGTTCAATCAATCCGGATTTTACTGACCAGACATAGTGAAAAAGGACCATGACCAGCGCCGGATAAATGAGGTTATGGAGCTTTTGCCAGTACTTTCCCAGTTTCCTCTGAATGCTCTGCAACGATGTAACGGCCAGGCAAAACAAGATCAACCAAGAGGCGGCACCAAACAATAAATAAGGTCTGTTTATTATTTCTTCTGCTAAAAGTTGCCAGTCAAAATTGAGGTCCAGACCCGTATAGACGGCTAAATGGAGGAATGCCCACGAAAAGCTGTATAGACCCAGCAAGCGACGTACGCGTACCAGCATACTCAGCCTGAAGGTTCTCACCAAAGGGGTGATGCAAAGAGTAACTAACAACGAATTAAGGGCTGCCTTGCCAGTGAAGTGTTCGATACCTTTAACTGGGTCAGCACCAAAGCCGTTGTTAAATACCAGCCATAACAACTGTAGGAAGAAAGCAGTACTGATGAAATGAATGATGCCTTTTATCCATAGGATCCGCCCGGGTGTTATTTTAACCATCAGTAATGCACCTTGAGATCCATTCCGCGATAGATGTCGCCGACTTCTTCTGCATATCCATTAAACAATAACGTGTCTTTTCTCCGTGAAGAGAACAAACCCCCTTCACCAATAAAGCGCTCGGAGCCCTGGCTCCATCTGGGATGGTCAACCTCAGGGTTTACATTAGCGTAAAACCCGTATTCATGGGATGCCAGCAAGTTCCAAGTCGTCGCCGGTTGCGCTTCCAGCAGATGGACTTTAACGATTGACTTAATACTCTTAAATCCGTACTTCCACGGCACAACAAGGCGAATAGGGGCACCATTTTGTGGCGCTAACGTTTTTCCATATAATCCCACGGACATTAGTGTGAGGGGGTTTAATGCCTCATCCAGGCGGAGACCTTCAACGTACGGATAGTCAATCCCTCCGCCTACATATGGATTCTTTTGACCGGGCATCTGTTCTGGGTCATGAAGGGTTTCGAATGCGACATAACGTGCGCTGCCCAATGGGTCGGCTTTTCTTATTAAGGCCGCAAGTGGAAAGCCCACCCAGGGTATATTCATCGACCATGCTTCAACGCACCGAAAACGGTAAAGCCTGTCTTCCAGAGGGAAACTTTTAAGGAGATCGTCGTAGCTCATCTTGAATGGTTTGTTAACCAATCCGCCTATTTCAAGCGTCCAGGGTTCGAATCTGAAATTCTGGGCGTTCTTAAAAGGAGCTCCTTTGTCGGTGCCAAATTCGTAGAAATTGTTATAGGTGAGCACCTTTTCTTCAGGGGTCTTGATGATATCAGGTTGGTAGGATGGATTGCTTTTTGCCTGGAGGGCTTTTCTGTTATCTATGAAACCTTCGGTTTCTTCGCTTTCGGATGAAAATACATCAAAGAGTCCCGCTGATGCAGATAAAGGGGCAGAAAGAGAAGCAAGGCCTAATGCCTTGATAATGTTACGCCGTGATTTGTACACTTTTTCATCGGTAAGTTGAGCCTCTGAAAGGCTGGACCTTTTTCGTTGTTTTATCAGCATCTTTTATATACCCCTGATGGAATTAGCTTTCCTCTAAACAATGACCTGCAACAGAACCTTTTTCTTTCAATCCTGTTAGTGGTATTTGGGTTTCGTTATAAGTAGTATCGCAGTTAGTTTGGCTAAGTGCGTTACCTCCGGGGTATGTGAATGAAAAAAAAATTAGTAATACTCGGTCTTCTTTCAATGATGTCGATGCCAGCTGCCGCATCAGAGCAATCAGCTTCAGTATTTATTGGCACCCCGGCAGCCGGTGCAAGTTACCAGTCAGGCAATATCCGTGCTTCGGTTGGGATTAGTGAATTACTATTATCAGTTGATGGCGTCTGGAATCTCGGTCAGATTACTGGTCGCCCTGAATTTGATTTGTTTTATGTGTATGCTGGTGGCACTTGGAGAGATGATGACCATTACAAATGGGGCCCTCAGGCAGGTGGAGGATTGAGTATCCCGCTGGGCACCGGAAATATGGAGTTTTTTGCTGAGGGTGGAACTACCTGGTACATACAAGAGGACTCCGACTTTCGCCTTGAAGGGAAAGCGGGCCTAAGAGTCTATTTTTAAGATGTGAAAGATGCAAAGTATTAAGAAGTTAGTTCGGTACATTGTTGTGGCAGGCGCGTTTGCGTCCGCTTCACTTCACGCTGCAACTTACAAGATTCCTGAAGATGGCAGCAGAATAGTGGGGCGTCCACAGGTTCACCAAGTGCTCAAAGGTGAACATCTGGAGAAAATCGCCAAATCCTATGATGTGGGCTTTCTGGCTCTGATGGCTGCTAACCGTGGAGTTGACCCTTATTTGCCTGATCCGGGTACTTTTGTTGATTTACCCACTGAAATCATCTTACCGGATGTTAAATACGACGGAATTGTGATTAACCTTGCCGAATTGCGTCTCTACTTTTTTGAGCTCGAGAAAGGTGTGGTTCATATATTCCCGATAGGTATTGGGCGTATCGGGCGTGAAACACCGGCGATGGAGACCTACATAAGCCAAAAGCGTGAGCACCCAACCTGGACACCTCCTGCAAGTATCCGCAAAGAGTACCTCGAAAAGAAAAATATCGTCCTTCCTGAAGTTGTACCGGCAGGCCCCAATAACCCGTTGGGGGACTATGCAATGCGTTTGGCTTTCGGGCATGGTGACTACCTTATTCACGGTACAAACAAGTCTTTTGGTGTTGGCATGCGGGTAAGTTCCGGATGCATTAGAATGCGACCATCTGATATAGAATGGCTATTCCAACAGGTACCCCTTAAAGAAAAGGTCAGAGTCATCAACGAACCGGTTAAATACAGTTTTGAACCCGATGGTTCACTTTATGTAGAAGTTCATCGTCCACTGTCCCAGAATGAGGAACAGACTCACGAAAGACTGTTAACTGCGCCAGATGAAAAGCTGACTAGCTGGTTGGAACAAAATGATATAAATCGTGCACGTTATTCTGCAGCATTAGCAGTACAGTCTGGGTTGCCCACTGAGGTTGGCGTAGTTCCGGAAGTGGCGAAAGAATAAAAAAAGAGCAACGTAAGTTGCTCTTTTTTTTTGCTGAGATTGCTCAGCAGAAAGCGTTTACAACCATTACTTGGTGTAAGACTGAGCCATGTTGTCGATACGCTCATTAGCACGTTGTGCTTCTTGATAAGCCATGTCAGAAGATGCTTTAGCATCAGCAACACCGCCCTTCAGATCAGCAACTTGTGCAGACAGTTGGTCAACCTTGTCTGACAGAGATGAAACGCTTTGCTCCAGTTGAGTGTTGTTAGCACAACCAGTTACCAGAAAACCAGATGCCAGAGCTGCGATTACGAGTGGACGAATTTTCATGAGCAACCTCATTCCTTATTATTTCTGCTGCTATTGATTAGGATGGACAGCTTAAGAGCCGTACAGCCTTTGTTTTCGTTTCAGAAAATTTGAGTAGCAAAATTGCTGAAACGCTTAAATACCCAATGCGGTAATTGAACCACAATTTTAGCTTAGTATCGTTCGCAATTTAAAAACTTAGTGTCAATTTATTGCAAACAGACTAACGTTAACTCATTAAATAACAGGCGAAATCTGATTTATGTGATATGTGTCACGTTTGCGTAAACGTGTGATGTAACACATCCACGGAAAAAATGTGCTCATTGTTTTTGTGAAAGGGTTCGCTTAATGGCTGCGACAACCAAATCCGGGTTTAGGGTATGTGGAACCTTTTCAACCAACTCGCCTTGCGGATTTAAAAAATAGAAATAAGAACTGTGGTCGACGGCGTATTCGAGTTCTGAGTCTTCAAGTTTCGAAATCTGGTAGAGTACGCCATATTTCTTGGCCAGCGCTGCGGTCTGTTCTTCTGTTCCGGAGGCGCCACTCATTGTGGGATGAAAATACCCGGCGTAAGTATCAGATTGATTACCATCGTCTCTGGCAGGGTCAAGGGAGATAAACACTGGCCAGAAGTTATCCAGTTCAGTTTCTGGTATTTTTTTTAGCGCGGCAGATAAAATTGCCAATGACGTTGGGCAAACATCAGGACAGTGGGTATAGCCAAAGTAAACAATTCGAGTTCTGGGGTCATTGCCGTCAAATAGATTTAGTGTGCCATTAGCAGTTTGGAGCACACCAATATCAGGACTGTTAATTTCCGACTGATTCAGATTTTCCCAGCCAAAACGAACTCCAAAACCAGCGAGGAGTGCCACAACAAAAACTATTCCCAGTTTTTTCATTTCTCCGCCCTTATTTCGATTGCCATTTTGTCGATGTTGTCAGAGGTTTTTATCCAACCTCTCCAAGTCATAACGTCCTCGCGACATACTGGGAGCTGAACAATACCTTCAAAATGCCCGGCTGGCATTTTATTCAGCTTCAGTTTATATATCCCCATGTTCATCTCGATACCTTCAAGCACCACATCCAGCGTATCAAATGGCATTGCCTGGTGGGTTTCAACGACAAGATTGACCGGGATTAATGGGCTGACGTCAGAAGATGACAAGGCGGCTGAAAAAAGGTCATTACTGCATGTTTTTTCATTCAGTACACATGCATTTTTAGGGACATCCAAGCCACCGGCTCTAATGCTTTGCAGTGCGTCGTAGCCGAAAAATCCACCAGTAAATAAACCCAGACCAACAATAACCGGCCCATATTTGGAAATAAGCTGACGCATTATTACTCACCAAAGCGAAACAAAATCCGCAAGATGGTAACACGGTAATTCCAGTAAAACTGAGGGGAAGATTAAAAAATGATGAAGGCCCCGGCCTAAGCCGGGGAGTAACCAAATGAATTATCGATGATTGTTTGCAAAACGCTCTAAAGCCCATACAGAGAGAACGCCTAGAACCATGGCTACAATGGCCATCCAGATGTGTGGGGGTTGACCCACGATGTGTTCAAAATTCCAAGGCATCAAATTGCGTTCCACTAAGGGAACCTGTTCCCCGTGTGAGTTAATACGCCAGGAGAGGGTTTCTTTCCACGGCCATATTTTCCCCAGTGTTCCAATCATCAGGCCGGTGAGAAACGTAATCGTAGGGTTCCGGTGCATTGCCAACAACCAGGACAATAAGTGGGAAAAGCTCAGAATGCCAATCAGGGCGCCAGCTGCGAAAGTCACGAGAACGACGACGTCGAAGCTTTTAACAGCCCCCAGTATTGGTGTATAGAGACCCAATAGAAGCAATATAAAGCTGCCTGATATTCCCGGAAGAATCATTGCACAAATTGCGATAGACCCGGCTATAAAAACAGTGGGCAGATCAGCCGCAAGTGTGAGGGGATTGGCAACGGTAATAAAATAGGCGAAACCGATGCCGGCAAGCATGGTCACGATATCGACAAGATTCCATCTGGTTACTTGCTTAAGCATATGGACGATGGAAATGATGATAAGTCCGAAGAAAAATGACCAGATGATAATGGGGTGAGTCGTCAGCATCCACGAAATGCCTTTCGCCAGTGTGAAAATACTGGTGAGGATACCGGCAAGAAGACTGACTAAGAATGTCAGGTTTATATGTTTGCAGGCTGCAGAAAATCCTTGTTTGCGGATTATCCCAATAAGGGACGGGTTGATTCGGCGCAGGCTTTCCAGAAGCGTGTCATAGATCCCCGTGATAAATGCGATGGTGCCGCCGGAAACGCCTGGGACCACATCTGCAGCACCCATTGCTATCCCTTTGAAAAAGGTGAATAAATTGTTCTTCATATATAACCAGCCAAATGAAAAAATCCGGGTCATTATAACGGGGTTTATCGAAACGAAAATGGCAATTCAATATTTTCCAGTAAGTTAGTTGCCGTCAGAGCTGAAAGGCCCAACGGTAAGCATCGGCAAAAATTGCCTTACCGTTATCGGCCACGGGAGTACCGTGGCTGGTAATAACGCGGTTAAATGGCCAAGTGAGTATTTCCGACAGAGATTGGCGAAGCCTTACTGGGTCGTTGAAAAGTCTCTTTACCTGACAAGGGACTGACGGCTGGAAATAGCAACCGGATGCCAGTCCGGCAACGATGGCACCCAAACCAGGGCCATTCAGCCACGCTAGACTGTCTCCAAGAATCAAGGTTTCACTTAGGGGATCGCAGAACACGACTTCACCCAGTGAATCCGAGCCCAGCAACCGGGTTTGATAGATTTCGTTTTTCCAGATGTCGGGGGTGTGGCGGCCTCCCAAAGCTCCATCAAAATTAATGTCAGTACGCTTATTTTCCAATGCAGGAGGAGCGAAAAAAAGCGCATTGGGGTATCTGCGCCACCAGTCCCCGAGAAACAAATGATGGTGTGCATTTGGCGTTACTACAGCAGAGATTTGGCCTAATCGATCTATTTCCGTTTTGACCGTTTCAGTGAGTTCGATAGGGGAGTGGATAAAAAGGCGGTTGTCGTTAAGGCGTATAACGACCATACGAACGCCTATGTTTATGCCAAAACGTTTGAAGTTGGCTTCCTGATACCACAGCCGTTCCTTATGCCACTCTTTCATTGATACAAATCCATTTTCTTCAACAAACGAATTTCCCTCAAATGCTTAACGGCTTGTTGACCATGTCAGTGATTTTAATATCAATCAGACATATATGGTGAGTGTTTTTATGGACATTACCACGCATTTTTTACTTGGTGAATTGTGACGAATTTTATGAGTGGGCGTAAGTGTAGTCCCGTTGGTACAAGCTTGTGAACCATGGCTGCACACGAAGGAATGTAGCTCATCTACTCCCACTAATTGTGATCATGATCAAATTAATGCAATGTTATATAAAAATTAATGGAGTGATCTGCACGCCATGTGGTGCAAAATATTCGAGCAGGAATGTCCATAGTATTGGATTCTATGATTGCGGTACGCCCATAAGGCCAGCAAAAACACCAAATTCACCGATATGGTGCAGTGTTAGAAGAATTTCTGTTACGAGTTTGCACTGTTTGTTGAGATGAAAGATAAAAATCATGACGGCAGAATCAAGTTTTAGCTGACTTTAGCAAAAAAACCATTCAGTGCATCACAGGAAGGAATGTACGATGAATAACGAATTTAACAAAGAAGCCTTTAAACAGTCAGTTTTAGATAATCTGACGACCTCTTTTGCACAGACTATTGAGTCTGCGTCTGCCCGGGATTGGATGCTTGCGCTTGGAAAATCGTTGAGTGGCATCTCCAACAAACACCTTCTCAATACTGAAAAGACCCTTGAAGATAACAATGCCCGTAAAGTGAATTATCTTTCCCTGGAATTCCTCATTGGCAGAATGACAGGCAATAACCTCATCGCGCTCGATATATACGCCGACGTCGCAGAGATGATGGCAGAATTTGGATTAAACCTTTCAGATTTGCTCGAGGAAGAGCGCGACCCGGCTTTAGGTAATGGTGGGTTAGGCAGGTTGGCTGCATGTTACTTGGATAGCCTCGCCGCCCAGGAGTTTCCTGCCGTAGGGTACGGGCTCCATTATGAATATGGGCTTTTTCGGCAGTCCTTTGAAGATTGCCATCAGGTAGAAGCTCCGGATGCGTGGAAAGGCCCATATGGCTATCCCTGCGAAGTGCTCAGGCAAGAATTAACCCAGCAAGTTGGTTTCTGGGGGGAGGTTGAGGCTTATAAAGATGAAGGTGGTAAACCTCGTCGCAGATGGATACCCGCATTGGAAATTGAAGGGAGAGCCTGGGATATCCCTGTTCTTGGGTATAAAAATAACTCGGCGTATCCTCTTCGCCTGTGGGAAAGCAGGGCTATTGAATCTTTCAATTTGGACCGGTTTAATGACGGTGACTACGTTGGTGCCCAATACCCTTCTTTAGAAGCTGCCAACCTGACAAAAGTTCTATACCCAAATGACAACCACGAGCAAGGCCAGATTCTGCGCCTGATGCAACAGTATTTTCACTGTGCCTGTTCTGTTGCCGATATCCTTGAACGTCATCTCCGTCTCGGGCGCTCTTTAGAGTCTTTGCCAGACTATGAAGTTATCCAACTCAACGATACCCATCCAACCATAGCCATCCCTGAATTAATGCGCCTGCTCGTTGATGTGCATGGGCTGACGTGGGATGCTGCATGGAATATCTCATCAAAAACGTTTGCTTACACCAACCACACGTTGTTGCCAGAAGCACTCGAGAGCTGGAGTGAGACGCTGATGGGGCGCTTGTTACCGCGTCACATGGAAATTATCTACGAAATCAATGCTCAGATGCTTAAGGATGTCGGTGAAAAATGGCCAGGGGATATAGGTAAACTACGCAAGCTGTCAGTAATTGAGGAAGGAAACCACAGAAGAGTCAGGATGGCCAACCTATGTGTAGCAGGTTCTTTCGCTGTGAATGGTGTCGCGGCAATGCACTCCGAACTGGTGAAAACGCATCTTTTCCCTGATTTTGACTCGCTGTACCCAGGCCGGCTCACCAATGTAACCAATGGCGTGACTCCAAGGCGATGGCTGAAGTTCTGTAATCCGGGGCTATCTGCACTGATCAGTCAAAATGTAGTCGGTGACTGGGCTGCAGATCAGGATATTTTGAAAGGGCTGTTAAAACAGGCGGATAAAAAGACATTCCAGACAGCATTTATGGCAGTAAAAAAAGCCAATAAACAACGGCTGGCTGACTGGGTGAAAAATCACTTGGACATTGAGCTCGATACCAATGCGATTTTTGATGTGCAGGTAAAACGACTCCATGAGTACAAACGTCAGCACCTTAACCTGCTGCATATTCTTTCGCTTTATCATCGCCTGTTAAACGAACCAGGGTTCGATATCAATCCGCGAGTATTTATTTTTGCAGCAAAGGCTGCCCCCGGATACGCACTGGCAAAAGATATTATTTTCGCCATCAACCGGGTAGCAGAAACCGTTAATGCGGATAAGAGACTTAATGGAAAACTAAAAATCGTGTTCCTTCCGGATTACCGGGTGAGCCTTGCTGAGCTCATCATCCCAGCCGCTGATGTATCTGAGCAGATTTCAACCGCAGGCAAAGAAGCTTCAGGAACCGGAAACATGAAGCTTGCTTTAAATGGTTCACTGACCGTTGGAACGATGGACGGTGCGAATGTAGAAATCCGTGAGGAAGTAGGTGGCGACAATATCTTCATTTTTGGACTGGGTGTCGATGAAGTGCATTCACTGAAAGCATCCCACTATATTCCTCAAGAATACTATGAATCAGACGCTTTGCTGAAGGCATCAATAGACCTTCTTTACAGCGATGTGTTCACGCCAGGGGAGCCGGGCCGTTTAAGTGCGATTGCCGATAACCTTATCCACCATGATCCTTTCATGGTATTGGCTGATTTCGCTGATTATGTCCGGGTACAAGGTGATATTGACAAGGCCTACAGTGACCAAGCAGGTTGGGCAAGAAAGGCCATCGTGAATACTGCGTCGATGGGGAAATTCAGTTCAGACAGAAGTATCCGCGATTATGTGGACGGAATATGGAAGCTTGAAAAAGTATCTGTTTAACGTACAGAAAGCTTGGAAATGACGTCATGGTAGACTCAAAAACTATTAGAAATGCTGCAAATCTGGCTGGATTACAATGCCAATACACTAACGCCTGGGGAAGTGAAACCGAAGTGAGTGACGGGCAGTTGCTTAAGCTTCTTGAGTCACTTGGGTATGACACGCGTGATGACGAGACCCTTGCAGCTGCAGTAGCACGAAAACATAAAAAGCCAGTGTTAGATTCTGTGCTTGTTTTAAAGCAATCTGATGCGATGGATATCCGGTTGAATTCTGGCAAAAGCGCCCGAATTGGAGACTTTTCATGGAAATTATCGCTTGAGAATGGGGAAATCATAGAAGGTACTCTTGAAGCAAACCTCAAAGAAGACCGTCGAGAAAACGATGGAACTGTTGTGTTTAGGCTACTTGAACAGTCATTACCTGCCGGGTACCACACGCTGGAGGTATCCAGGAAGCGGCGGAAGACCCCATACAGAGCAAGGCTGGTGGTAACCCCTGGTGTTTGTTACAAACAGCCTTCCCTTGAAAACGGTAAGAAACTCTGGGGAACAACTATCCAGCTATACAGTTTAAAAACGGACCATAACTGGGGGATTGGTGATTTCGGAGACTTGCGCCAGTTAATTGGAGATATCGGTAACAGGGGCGGGAGCTTTGTTGGCCTGAACCCAATCCATTCTCTATTTCCGGCGAATCCTGAAGGCGCAAGCCCATATAGTCCATCATCACGACGGTGGCTGAATGTGCTTTATATTGACGTTACTGCCGTACCCGAATTCCCGTTAAGTGAAGATGCGTTGCAAATGGTAGGGGCAGAAGAGTTCCAGGGCCGCTTGCAGCGAGTACGGGAAACATCCTGGGTAAACTACAGTGAGGTCGCTTGCCTTAAACTGTCCGTTCTGCCAGTGCTGTACAGAACTTTTGTTGAAAGACATAAAGGGAATAAGAGTGAGCGTGCCGCTGCGTTCGAATCATTTATTGAATCAGGCGGGGAAAGTCTTCTCCAGCAGGCAACCTTTGATGCGTTGCACGCCGAGTTAAAGGCGACAGACGATTCTGTATGGGGGTATCCAGCATTTCCCGCCCATTATAAAAGATTTAACTCGCCGGCGGTTCAATCCTTTATACGTAAAAATCACGATGCGGTTGAGTATTACATGTACCTTCAGTGGCTGGCTGATGAACAGTTGGCTGAAGTTCAGGCATATGCCTGCAAAAAAGGTATGGACATGGGGCTCTACCGGGATTTGGCGGTTGGAGTTTGTGATGGCGGGTCCGAGGTCTGGGCTGATGATGGTGTACTTTGTGAAGAAGCAGGTATTGGTGCGCCCCCCGACATCTTGGGGCCTCAGGGGCAGAGTTGGGGGCTTCCTCCCATGGATCCCGGTGTGCTTAGGGAGAGAGGGTATCAGCCTTTTATCGATCTGCTAAGGGCCAATATGGCCCATTGCGGTGCATTACGTATCGATCACATCTTAGGCCTTTTACGTTTGTGGTGGATTCCAAAAGGGGATTCTGCTTCCGATGGCGCCTACCTTTCTTATCCAGTAGATGATTTACTGGGCATATTGTCTTTGGAGAGCCACAGAAACCGATGCAGTGTCATTGGAGAGGACTTAGGCACTGTCCCAGAAGAAATTACGCAGCGTTTACTCGAGGCGGGAGTGCATTCGTACAAGGTGTTTTTCTTTGAGACTGCTACAGATGGTGGATATATCTCACCGGCACATTACACCAGCCAATCCCTTTCAACGTTGTGTACTCATGACATGCCGACATTGCGAGGCTTCTGGCATTGCGATGACTTAAGATTGGGTCAAGAAATTGGGATTTACCCGGATCAGCAGCAGTTGCAGGTACTGTTTGATGAGCGGGCTAAAAATAAGCAGAGGATGCTGGACAGTATTGCATGGCATGGTCATCTCCCTGAAGGCGTCGGAAGAGATGCGATGTTTGTACCCATGGACTGGTATTTGGCTGAGGGAATGCAGTTACATTTGGCTGCGGGTTCCAGTGCCCTGCTGGGACTTCAACTGGAAGACTGGCTCGAAATGGACAAGCCGGTCAACATACCGGGGACAGTGGAAGAATATCCAAACTGGCGCCGAAAGCTTTCAGTGACCCTGGATGAAATGTTTGCCAGGGAAGAAATCAATACACTTTGTAAACGCCTGACGGAAACCCGAACTCGCGCATCCAACATGGAGTAACGTATTCAATGTCGAGTCCTGATTTTACCTCTAATAAAGCAGAAAACTATTCCAGGCTGGAAAAGGCTTCATGCAGTGACCCTTTCTCTTTTCTCGGGCCCCAGTATCGGAGTGGATTATCTAATGATCCCGTGGCTTTAAGGGTCTGGATGCCTGGTGCTGATGCTGTGTGGTTAGTACGCAAAGGGCAAGAAACCGTTCCTATGGTTAGAGAAGGGGCCAGCGGGTTTGTCTGGCACTCTGAAAATTCATTGAGCTCTTCCCCATACAGTTTGCTGGTGGATTGGAATGGGGTCGAGCAGGAAATTATCGATCCTTACCAATTCCACAAAATAATGCCGTCAGCCAACTCTCTTGACAGTGTGTCCAGCCTCTACCACGAAATGGGTGCACAATTGGTGACGATGGAGCATGGTGGTCAATCTTATCGTGGAACCCGCTTCTTGGTATTTGCACCTAATGCATCTGCAGCAAGTGTTGTCGGTGATTTCAACCAGTGGGATGGGCGCCGTCATCCAATGCAACGTTTGGATAATGGGTTATGGGGGTTATTTATTCCCGGTGTAGGAGAAGGCGAACGATATAAATTTGAGCTCAAAGATTGCCACGGAGCGGGCCTGCCGCATAAAGCAGATCCCTGGGGGTTCCAGTCAGAGCAGTACCCTTCGTTTTCGTCAGTCGTGTATAACCATCACTCTTACCAATGGAATGACAACGGCTGGCAAAACAGGCCGGTCGAAAACAAGCACCTCTTACCGCTGAGTATTTATGAGCTTCATGTGGGGTCCTGGCGGCGTAAGGAAAACGGTGACTCTCTAAGTTACCGGGAGTTAGCGAAAGAGTTGGTTCCTTACCTTTCGGAGATGGGATATACACATGTAGAGCTTATGCCCGTTGCCGAACACCCGTTTTATGGTTCCTGGGGTTACCAGACTGTGGGAATGTTTGCGCCAACAAGTCGCTTTGGAACGCCTGATGACTTCAAGTTCTTTGTTGATTGTTGTCATCAGGAAGGTATCGGGGTCATTCTCGATTGGGTTCCAGCGCATTTCCCTTCTGATGACCATGGCCTGGCAAACTTTGACGGGACAGCATTATATAATGATGCTGATCCACGCCGCGGCTGGCATCAGGACTGGAACAGTTATATCTACGACTATGGGCGCGATCATGTTAGAAAATTTCTGGTTTCCAATGCGCTGTATTGGTTAGAGAAATTCCATATCGATGGTTTGCGTGTAGATGCCGTGGCATCCATGCTCTACCTTGACTATTCAAGAAAAGATGGAGAATGGATACCTAATGAGTTCGGTGGAAATGAAAACCATGATGCAATCACCTTACTCAAATGGGTAAACGAAGAGGTTTACAATCGCTTTCCCAACGCCATGACGATTGCTGAGGAATCTACGGCGTTTCCCGGCGTGTCCAAACCCACATGGGCAGGTGGGCTAGGTTTTGGCTTCAAGTGGAATATGGGGTGGATGCACGACAGCCTTTCCTACATTCAAGAAGACCCGGTTCACCGTTGTTACCACCACAACACGATTACTTTCCCGATGGTTTATGCGTTCAGTGAAAATTATGTGTTGTCTCTTTCACATGACGAAGTCGTATACGGCAAGGGTTCCATCCACAATAAGATGCCAGGGGATGAGTGGCAAAAAGCGGCAAACCTTCGTGCTTATCTTGGCTATATGTATGGACAGCCCGGTAAAAAACTTAACTTTATGGGAACCGAACTGGGGCAATATGAAGAATGGGACCATGATGGCCAACTTGGCTGGCAATGGTTGAGCTACCCGAAACATAAAGGGATTCAAAGCCTTGTGCGGGATCTGAACCGGCTTTATACATCAATCCCGGCACTCTATGAGCTGGACGCATCTCCGGAAGGGTTTGAATGGCGGATGCAAGATGATGCTGAAGGCAGCGTACTTATCCATGAACGCTTTGACCATGAAGGAAACCGGGTTCTGGTTGTTACCAACTTCACGCCGGTTCCCAGGGAAAGTTACCGAATTGGTGTTCCCGTCTCAGAAGGTTACTACGAGTTGTTGTTAAACAGTGACAGTGGGGAATATTGGGGAAGCAACATGCCGGTACCAGAAAAACTGCTGGTAGAGCCCATTGCCTACCATGATCTTGGGTTTTCCGTTGATTTGACCCTTCTACCTCTTTCTACCCAGTTTTACCGGTTTGTAAAGTAGGGCTTTATTAGATCTGACAAGGGGCTACGGCCCCTTTCTTTATTAGTGAGTCCCTTTCATATGCAGTTAGTACGAATTTTTCGAACAAATCGCTCATAACCGCCTGCTGTTTCTATCCTAATCAACCAACTACATTGTGTGTAACAAATATTAAGGAGGTTGTTATGAGCAATGTAACCATCAAACAGATTATTGCATCGCATGCTTCAAATGACGGTGATGGTGTACGTATTCAGCGGGTACACGGTTTCAACAACAAGGCCTTTTCACCTTTCCTGATGATCGACGAGTTAAAGTCCTCCAACCCAGATGACTATATTGGTGGTTTCCCTCCGCATCCACACCGTGGAATAGAGACACTGACATATATGCTTGAAGGGCACTTTCAGCACAAGGACCATATGGGGAATGTTGGTGAACTGAAATCCGGAGGAGCACAGTGGATGTCTGCGGGCAGAGGTGTGATTCACAGTGAAATGCCCATTATGGAAGAGGGCCAGCTGCATGGATTTCAGATTTGGATCAATATGCCTGCAGAGAAAAAAATGAGACCAGCGCAATACCACGACTTCCAGCCTGATTCGATTGTTGAAAGAGCTACAGGGAATAGCAGCATTGTCCGGGTCATATCAGGTTCACTGGGTATTGGGGGTGACGTTGTCACAGGTCCGCTCCAGCAAACCGGAATACCTGCAACGATTGCTGATGTCCGCTTGCCTTCACCGGATACGGTGAAATTGGTGCTTAACCCGGAATATCAAACTTTACTGTATGTTTATCGCGGTAACATAGAGATAGAAGGTCAGAACATACCGTCTGGTAACTTGATCCTGTTACAAGGTGAAACATTGACGCTTGGCGCTACCATAGATTCTGGTGCACTGATATTGAGTGGTGAACCAATTGACGAGCCTGTTGTGCATTACGGTCCATTTGTAATGAATTCTATGGAGGAGATCAACCAGGCAATTACAGATTATCAAAATGGAACATTGGTTTGAGTAAGTTATATGTGCAAGTTAGGGGAGCCAATTGGCTCCCCTTTATCATTACAGGCCGTATTTACCGAAGAAACCACGACCGGAGCGGTGTTTTCTCTATGCCTTTTATCCAAGCGTAGGAGAGGCTCAGAATAACCGGCACCAATAAGATGTCAGCGATCCATCTCGGAATCTGGAAAGCCCCGATAACATTGAACAGAATGATAGTCACGATAATGTGACAGAGATAAATGCCGAGTACATACGGTCTCAATGCATCAACCACGCGGTTATTGCCTAAATCTCGGTGGTTGTTAAGTAGAACAAATATTCCTACTGCCCAGAATGGGGTACCTAACAGAAAATCATGTACGTTAAAAGGGGTTCCTGTTTTTTGAAGCGATACGGCTTCCGTAAGGTGCAAGGATAGTCCGAAGAGTAACAAAGCCCAGCCTATGCTGCTACGGGGACGCCATCCAGTAACAGCAAACAGGTACCCCAGACATACCATCAGTGAGGAAAAGAAAGGGCCGTTACGTGTAAAGAAATAAAATTCAAGACCGGTTAGCTTGGCATAACTGCCTGCGGCAACACCAAATAAATACAGGGCTATTGTGGTAACAATAAGTGCTTTGGTGTTTGGGATTGAAGCGGTGATGACAACGCCGATAACAAGAGCAGGAATAAACCACAGATGAACAAATCCACCTTCAAGAAGTGAATTCAAAGGATTCATCATCAGATAGTTCCAGTAGCCGCTCCGCTCCGCAAAATAACCTGATGTGAATACGGTTTCCATATTGAAAGGTATGGACAGATAAACAAGGCTCCAAACAAACCAAACTTTTAAAAGTGGTTTCGAATAACCGTAAAGAAGCGCACCTAATTCATGATTCAGTCGGGCTTTTTGTATTTTTCCTGCAATAAAGTACCCAGCCAGCAGAAAGAATAAAGGAACGGCAAATCTAGAAACCTGATTCAGTAATAAACCAATCCATGGTTTTCCATCAATCAGAGGCTGTTGAGTAAAAACCTGTGAATGGATAGTGATGACGGCTATCAAAGCCCATACACGACCGGCTTCAAAACTGGAAATACGCTGTCCGCTCATAAAATACTCTGGAAGGGAATGTGTAAGCTGATACTTTAATTACATAGGCTGGTGAATAAAGGAATATTTTAGAGGCGTAAATTAAAATGAGAGGCGCATCAACCTCATGATTTAGTGAAGAAATAATTAGCTGGTTAAGTGTTGGTGTAATGAATGCTTTGATGGCTGTTCAGGCCTATAAGTTGTAGTGACGTTGTCACTAAATTACAGGCAAAAATCCCCGCTTAGCGGGGATCTGCTGGAAGTGTATGGGGTGTCTGATTCGGTCTAATCTCGTTTCTCATCGTCAAATTGCTTAATAAGCACAGACGTATCGCATCGGTTGAAGCCTCGCTCCTGTAATTCCGCATACTGTTTATCAACGTATTCTGCGATTGGCAAATCTACACTAAGGCGTTTAGCCTCATCGAAGCAGATGCCAAGGTCCTTGCGCATCCAATCAATGGCAAAACCGAAATCAAACTGGTTATTTGCCATGGTTTTGCCCCGGTTTTCCATCTGCCACGAGCCTGCTGCACCATGTTTGATTGCACCAATGACATTTTCCACATCAAGCCCTGCTGACTTGGCGAGCGTTATGCCTTCAGATAGTCCTTGCAACAGTCCTGCAATACATAGTTGGTTGACCATCTTGCAAAGCTGACCAGAGCCTACCGGACCCATAAGGCTGATTGCCTTACTATAAGAAGCCATGACTGGTTCAACGGATGCCAGCACTGATTCCTCACCGCCAGCCATTACCGTAAGAACACCATTTTCCGCACCGGCCTGACCGCCGGAAACCGGAGCATCAATAAAATGTACGTTTGTTTCCTGGCACCGCTCCGCCAACTCCCTCGATAGTGAAGCTGACGTGGTAGTGTGATCCACCAGTACAGAGCCGGGCTTTGCGCCGGAAAGAATACCGTCTTTACCGTATACGACACTCCGGACATCGTCATCGTTACCCACACACATAAAAATGATGTCAGCATTTTCGCTTGCCTTTGCAGGGGTGGACTCTGTTGAACCACGATGCTCTTCGGCCCAGGCATGGGCCTTACCTTCTGACCTGTTATAAACAGTTGTGGGGTATCCGGCGTTGGATAAGTGTCCGGCCATCGGATATCCCATTACACCAAGCCCTATGAAAGCCACTTTAGTGACACTTGCATGCGATTGTTTTTCTTTGTTATCTGATGGCTTTTCCATGACTAATCCTTAAGTAAGAGACTGCTTTATTGAAAGCACAATGCTGGCTGAATGACAAAACAAATCAGTTAACGCATTTTGAAGGAATTTATTCACCAAACTATATAGCGAAATGACTGAAACTTTTGCCGTAAAGGTGTGAACCAGGTCAAGGGTTTGATAGGATCCTGTCTTTGAAAGAGAAGGGGAATTTAGAATGACCATATTTGAAGATGCGAATTCTCCCGAGTCAGTGACTTCCTTTAAACTGACCATCGCACATCTCAACGATACACACTCCCATCTGGAGTCTTATCCACTATGCCTTCGAGTCCAAGGTGAATCCGTACCGGTTTATGTAAACTGTGGCGGATTTCCACGAATAGCCAATGCCCTTAAAAAGACAAAAGAAATAGCTGAAGGACAGGGGCGTGAATTTCTGTTTTTACATGCCGGGGACTGCTTTCAGGGTACGTTGTATTACTCTCTTTTCAGAGGGGAGGCAGATGCAGCCCTGTTGAATTATATAAAGCCGGATGCCATGACATTAGGCAACCATGAACTTGACCTCGGTAACCAGAATTTTGCAGAGTTTATGGAAAAAATCAGTTTCCCCGTTCTTGCAGGGAACTGGGATCTGTCAAATGAAGCTGTGCATCGTAATTACCGTCTGGCAGATCTGGAAAACCTCCTGACTTACAATGCAGATGATCGCTGTGCCAATTACCTGCTGAAAAGTTTTGGCAGTTTTAAAGTAGCTATCGTTGGCCTGACTCTGGAAAAGATGGCTGAAATTGCCCACCCTGAACCCGACACCCCCTTCCTGCCCGTGGAGCAGGTAGCAAGGCAAACGCTTGAACACTTGAAAAATGAAGGTGTAAACAGTGTTATTTTGCTAAGTCATCTGGGTTATGAATCAGATCTTAAACTGGCAGAAAAAGTACCGGGTTTCACCGCAATTATTGGCGGCCACACGCATACGTTACAGGGTGACTTTTCTGACCTTGGTCTGTCAGTCGAAGAACCCTATGCACGACGGGTTGGTAGTACGGTGATTGTGCAGGCGGGTTGCTATGGCATGGCCCTGGGCGTATTGGACATCGATTTTTCCAGTGACGGCACCGTGACCAGTGTTTCTGGTGGAAATAGACTGCTGATAGGCCAGAGGCTCACATTGGAAACCAACGCTGACTCCAGCCTTGATGAAAACGCCTACACAAGGATTCGCCGCAAAATTGAATCTCGCCCAGATGTAATGATAGTAAAAAGTGACCCTGGTGCAAAAGCAATTATCAATGACCGGTTTAAACCGGCGGTAGACAAATGGCGCGGGGAGGTGGTTGCCACAACTGACATACCACTGAGACACATACGAATCCCAGATGCACAGGGAGGAAGCCAACTTGCACCTCTAGTGTGTAAAGCATTTTTGGAAGGGGCGAGACAAGAAGGCTGGGATGTGGACTTTGCTATCCACAATGCCGGGGGAGTACGGACCTCAATTCTTCCAGGGAAAATAACTGCTGCGGATATAGCCGGACGTCTTTTGCCGTTTACTATTGATGTCATGGTTTACCGGGTTACCGGAAGGCAAATACGTGCCGCCCTTGAGGGGGCGATCAATAATGCAACGAACAATGGAGTTGAAGGAACTGGCAGTGGTAGCTTTCCGTATACTGCTGGCCTGAGATATAGCTACCAAGGCTGTAATCCTATCGGTGACAGGGTCACTAAATTAGATGTTTTCCGATGTGGAAAATGGGAACGAGTAGATGACAACAGCTTGTATTTAGGGGCTTCTTCATCATATACCTCTAATGGAAAAGAGGGGTATTTACCGTTAAGCCAAGGTGTTACCGCGCCTGAATCCACTGGGATCTCGATGGCAGAATCATTTATTCGCTGGGCGAGGAAAAAGGGAACACTGACGCCAGAAACTGAAAATTTAGTTGATTACAATCCGTGCAGGTTTGAAGAAAAAACAGCGTGAGACAACATGGTGCATATATTGCTTTGCTCTATCCGCTACGCAGTGGGTTTTTTAAGTAAAGTTAGTTTCAGAGCTGCCGATATCGATATTAAAGCGACAGCGTAATAGGAGGGCACCATGAACAACAGTGACTGGTTTGATCTTGCTGTAGTTACTGGCTGGGTATTGGCCTGGTCTTCACTAGTATACTTTGTACCGGTGAGCGGTATTTAATACCTGGAAAAGGGAAATAGATGGAAACCCCTATCTATTTCCCAAAGCGCCTGACCATCCATTTAACCGCGAGTGGTTGTAAATAGATTGGAAGTTGAAGAGCGCCAATCAGTGGCAGGTAAACGGGTCCAAGTGCAGCGCCAGCGATAGTGTATGTCAGTAGCACATTCCGGTTCCCGGAAGTAATACCGGCTATCAGCGCAGATTCCTTTCCATTCCTTCCATAAATGACATACCCAACAATAAAGAACAGCAAACATATTCCAAATCCTGCTGCCTGCATATAGATCGCAGTGACCGTATGTTCGTTCCAGTACTCCCTGAAAGCACCTATCAGCCCAAATGGAAAGCTGAAGACTAAAATAATAGTGTATTGAGACAGCTTAGTGTGTATCGCCTTGAGGTGTTTATCACTGACAAAATGATGTACTAAGGCAGAAATGGCCATAGGACCGAATATAAATATAAGTAACCTTGCTACGTAGCCGGACAAATTTAACGCAAATTCGTCACTAGAAAAGAGCGTAAGGTTGATGTAGAGCACTACAGGTTTGAGCAACGTGGAGGTGATGGTGAACGACATTGCTTCAAGAGCATCAAGTCCAACAGAGCGTGCGATTGCTGGTGTGGCGAATAAGGAGCCTGTTGCTGCAATTCCTGATACAGCAAGAACTGTTTCATCCGAAGCTCCCAGTAGATAAGCAATACTACAGGAAAGTGCGGTCAACACGGCCGTGTGGACAAAAGCATATATCCATGCTTTTGGCCGGCATATTGCCTTGATTAGCATTGGCTGGTTGATCCCCAGCAGCGTAAACAACATAAGCAAGAACAATACATAGGGGAGGAATGGAAATGTGGCGTTTGAGGCTTCGGGAAACAAAAAACCGGCAAATGCGGCCAAAACTAAGCAACTTGATGAATGGCGGGCCAAAAAAGAAAACATAGTTCACCGAAACTGGAATTAGACTTATTTGTGTATTTTTCCCTGAAGACGTTAATCAATAGTTACGATCAAATCAATTGTCTGATACTTAATATTTAGAAATTATTTCTAAATGATTTAGGTATAGTGAGACGGTTTGGTAACAAGTAGCTTGCCACTCATTATTAAAACTAATCTGATACCCGGAAAAATGTCAGTTAATTTGTTGTGCTTAAAAAGATAAAATCTTTTACGGTAAGTTAAACTTATGAGGCAACAAAATTGAACGCACAAACTGCGACCATGGCTACAGCGTCCCTGAGGGCTGAAAAGCGTGTTTATGCGGTGTCGTTCAAAGGATTGATTCATCATTTCAAGGATGTAATGGCACGCCGTAAGTCAGTGTCCAATATGTATTCACTGAATGAACTTCCTGACCATATTAAACGTGATATCGGTCTGATTCGATAAGATAATCTGCGCCTTAAAGAGCACGTAACACCTGCGTGCTCTTTTCATTTGTCCATTTCCACTTTCCTACACTTTGTTCTTAAACAAATTTGTTGTCGGTTTTGTTTGTCACTATCGCGTGTTATGGCAAACTGTTATTTTTCAAAGCTGGAAATATAAGGAGTTGCACGTGGGATTCTTGTCAAAGCTTTTCGGGTTGGGCCGGGAAGCAGAGAAACCTGCTGCTGAGCCAACGCAGTACAAGGGCTATTTGATTTATGCTGAGGCTGCGCCTGAAGGTGGCCAGTTTCGTATTGCCGGGCGCATTTGCAAGGACGTAGAAGGGGAGACCCTTTGTCATCAGTTTTTTCGATCTGACCTATTACCTTCCGCGGATGCAGCAAACGAACTGATGTTAAGTAAGGCCCAGATGTACATCGACCAGATGGGCGACAGGATGTTTAATTGATGGAATTTATGAATCCGGATAGCTTTATCGGGATTTAACCACAGGGCAGTGGTGGTTTTGCATACAGAATTTGAACAATTCATTATCTATTCACTTGGAATTTGCAAATTCTTACTAAGGTCTGACCTCCTTTAATGCCCTTGGTGCGTTATTTTACTACATGAAGTAACTAATCGAACGCGATTTGCCAAGAACGAAAGGTTAAACTCGTATTTTTCCTACATTGTCTTGCTATTTTCCCGTCTCTTAGTTACAAACTATTCACTTTCATACCAATAAGTCAGGGAATAGCTATGCAAATTGGTGTTCCAAAAGAGATACTCGCCAACGAAACGCGAGTTGCTGCTACACCGAAAACGGTTGAGCAGTTGCTTAAGCTCGGTTTCACGGTAGCAGTTGAAAAAGATGCTGGCCTTCTAGCCAGTTTTGATGATGCTGCATTTGAAGCCGCCGGTGCGACAGTTACTTCCGCCGAAGAAGTCTGGCAATCCGATATCGTAATGAAGGTCAACGCTCCGGCTGTGAACCCGCAGACTGGAGAAGATGAGTTTGAGCTGTTGAAAGATGGCACAACACTTATCAGCTTTATCTGGCCGGCTCAAAACGAAGAACTTCTTAAAAAGCTGTCCACTAAAAACATCAACGTGATGGCAATGGATTCGGTTCCGCGTATCTCACGTGCCCAGGCTCTGGATGCGTTGAGCTCTATGGCGAACATTGCTGGTTATCGCGCTGTTGTTGAAGCTGCCCATGAGTTTGGCCGATTCTTTACCGGTCAGATCACTGCAGCGGGTAAAGTGCCGCCGGCCAAAGTGTTGGTAGCAGGTGCCGGTGTCGCTGGTCTTGCTGCAATCGGTGCTGCTGGCTCACTCGGTGCCATTGTCCGTTCTTTCGACGTTCGCCCTGAAGTAAAAGAGCAAGTTGAAAGTATGGGTGCCGAATTCCTGGAAGTCGATTTCAAGCAGGAAGATACCGGTCCGGGTGATGGTTACGCAAAAGAGATGTCCGATGACTTCAATAAGGCTGCTGAGCGTTTGTACGCTGAACAGGCAAAAGAAGTTGATATCATCATCACTACAGCGCTTATTCCTGGACGTCCTGCGCCAAAATTGATCACCAAAGAAATGGTTGATTCTATGAAGGCGGGTAGTGTCATTGTGGATCTGGCCGCAGCTAACGGCGGTAACTGTGCATATACAGTAAAAGATCAGGTGATTACGACTGCAAACGGCGTTAAGGTCATCGGTTATTCCGATATGGTTGGACGACTGCCTACCCAGTCTTCACAACTCTATGGCACCAACCTGGTTAACCTGATGAAGCTTCTCTGCAAAGAGAAGGACGGCAACATCGATATCGATTTTGAAGATGTTATCCTCCGCGGCATCACGGTTGTCAAAGAAGGTGAAATAACCTGGCCTGCACCACCAATCCAGGTTTCAGCCCAGCCAGCGGCGGCACCCAAAGCTAAACCTGTTGCCCAAGAGAAAAAAGAAGAACCGAAATCTCCTGCCAAGAAGTGGGGATTCCTGGCGGCCGGTGTCGCAGCCTTTGGTTGGGTTGCAAACTATGCTCCTGCAGAATTTCTTGCTCACTTTACGGTATTCGCCTTGGCATGTGTCGTGGGTTACTACGTAATCTGGAACGTTACCCATGCGCTGCACACTCCGTTGATGTCTGTAACCAACGCAATCTCTGGCATCATCATCGTGGGTGCTCTGCTGCAAATCGGGCAGGGAATCGGGTTCGTGACCTTCCTGGCATTCATTGCCGTTCTTATCGCCAGTATCAACATCTTTGGCGGGTTCATGGTCACCAAGCGTATGCTTGAAATGTTCCGCAAAGGCGAATAAGGAGTAGGTTGAATGTCTTCAGGACTTGTACAGGCAGCCTACATTGTTGCTGCCATTCTTTTCATCATGAGCCTTGCGGGTTTGTCCAAGCAGGAAAGCGCCCGCTCTGGTAACTATTACGGCATGGCCGGTATGGCTATCGCGCTGTTTGCGACTATTTTTGGTCCAGACTCTGCGGGAACCGGTTGGATCATCCTTGCAATGGCAATGGGCGCAGCTATCGGTATCTACTATGCAAAGAAAGTAGAAATGACCGAGATGCCAGAACTCGTTGCGATCCTTCACAGCTTCGTAGGTCTCGCCGCTGTACTGGTAGGTTTCAATACCTTTATTGACCATCCAGAGCTGTCAGGTGCGATGCTGAACATTCACCTGGTGGAAATCTTCCTCGGTGTGTTCATCGGTGCTGTGACTTTTACTGGTTCTATCGTTGCATTTGGTAAGCTGCGCGGCATCATCAGCTCAAAGCCACTGATGCTTCCACATCGCCACAAAATGAACCTGGCTGGTCTGGTCGTTTCCCTGCTTCTGATGATTCACTTTGTCAATGCTGAAGGATCTACCTTCTCGTTGATACTGGTTACGCTGATCGCGCTGGCATTTGGTTATCACCTGGTTGCTTCCATTGGCGGCGCAGACATGCCGGTAGTGGTTTCCATGCTGAACTCCTATTCAGGATGGGCAGCAGCGGCAGCTGGTTTCATGCTGTCTAACGATCTTCTGATTGTAACCGGTGCACTGGTTGGTTCTTCTGGTGCGATCCTGTCTTATATCATGTGTAAAGCCATGAACCGTTCTTTTATCAGCGTTATTGCTGGTGGCTTTGGTACTGACGGTTCATCTACTGGTTCTGATGAAGAAGTCGGCGAACACCGAGAAATCAGTGCTGAAGAAGTGGCTGAAATGCTGAAGGACTCATCTTCAGTAATCATCACCCCTGGATACGGCATGGCGGTTGCGCAAGCACAGTACCCTGTTCATGAAATTACAGACAAACTGCGTAAGCTGGGTGTTGAAGTCCGTTTCGGTATTCACCCGGTAGCCGGTCGTTTGCCTGGACACATGAACGTACTGCTTGCAGAAGCTAAAGTCCCTTATGATATCGTTCTGGAAATGGACGAAATTAATGAAGACTTTGGTGAGACTGACACCGTACTGGTAATTGGTGCGAACGATACCGTTAACCCTGCAGCATTGGAAGATCCTAACAGTCCAATCGCTGGGATGCCGGTACTGGAGGTTTGGAACGCACGCAACGTAATCGTGTTCAAACGTTCAATGAATACCGGTTATGCAGGTGTCCAAAACCCTCTGTTCTTCAAAGAGAACACCTCAATGCTGTTTGGTGATGCGAAAGAGAGCGTCGAAGCAATCAGCAAAGCGCTGTAAGTTTGCTCTAAACAGACACAGGCCGGCACACTCGCCGGCCTTTTTTCTTTACAAACCACTGACACTCAAAAGTTAAATAGTGTTAACCTTTGCGGCCATGAGAGCTTTGTTGTGGCTGACGTTTTTAATTCCGGCATTTGCAGCCAGTGCCGACTCAAAATTTCCCGATCAGCTGCTTTCTTTTAAAGCGTCGCTGCTCAATGAACACGCCCATGTAACCTACAACATTGATGAAATCCACAACAGGTATCCTAAGCCATTGCTCAGTGAAGAATCCCTGTTGCCGCAAACATCGATTTATCCGTTAAAAGATATACGTAGGCTTTACCAAGCCGGGGAAAAATGCCAGGGCCCGTGGCCGGTCAGTCCCCGAGTAACAGACCCTTTGGTTTTTACCCGTGCGATGTGTAACAAGACGGAGTTGCCGATAGGGTGGTTTGCCCGTTCAAACCTCATTCACCCTGGGGGTGGCAGTTACGCCTCGCGTTTTGCTCAGCTGTTCCCTAACAGAACTGATGAGTTAATTCCCTATTTTCACGTTAGGGAACGGGCATTGGCAGAAAAAGACAGTTTGCTTGGACGTTTGCAGGCTATGCCTGAAGGGGCAGTAGACGCGCTCGCTGCTGGAGCTACCTCTCTTCTTAGCGGTGATGAACTATGGATGCGGGACAACGATAACTACAAAGTTTACCCTTCCGATGTATGGCGGCCGTTTATTGAAGATCTCGGCCTGCAAATAAGTATGTGGAACAACACATCTTACTGCCTGTACCAGTCCGGGAATATCTGTTGGAACAAAGAAGGCTCCGGAGCTTACTGGTCATGGGTGGCTGCTATTTTGGTTGTTGTTAATGTCGGGGCTATAGGTGGTTGGGCATTTCAGCGCTGGCGTTCGAACCGCCGTGTGATGCAAGAACGAATGCTGGTGCTTCAAATACTGACACATGAACTTCGTACGCCAATCGCAAGTCTGGCTATGACTGTAGAGGGGTTTCGCAGACAATTTGACTCGCTACCCGAAGGACTTTACGGCGAGTATCGAAGGCTCTGCGATGATACCCGGCGTTTGAAGCAACTTGCTGAAGCGAGCAAAGATTACCTTCAATCTCGGCAACAGACACTGAATACAGAAGAGATACCTTCCATTGAAGAATGGCTTGAATATGTCTGTGAACCGCATGGTGTGACACCACAGCTTCAAGAAGACCGCTCAGTTAATGTTAATGTTTACTGGTTGACGACCTGTGTAGATAATTTGATTTCGAACGCCGTAAAATATGGTGTGCAGCCAGTTACCGTTAGTGCGGACACATCCAGTGGTAAACTGGTCATCGAAGTGAAAGACCAGGGTGGTCTGACATCAAAAGATTGGAAAACTATTCGAAAACCTTTTGTCAGCGAAAGGGGCCTTGGGCTCGGGCTGACAATTGTTGAGTCAATGATAACCCGTATGGGGGGGAAAATGATCCTTCAGGGTCCCCCAACGACGTTTAGATTGGAGATACCTTGTGACGCAAACAACGCTACTGCTCGTTGAAGACGATGCCAACCTGGCTGATGGCCTGCTGGCCAGCCTTGAGCAGGCAGGTTACAAGTGCCTGTACGCACCAAATGCTTCTGAAGTTGCCCAGCATTGGGAACATGCTGATATGGTCATCCTTGACCGCCAGTTGCCGGAAGGCGATTCCATCACCATGCTTCCTGAATGGATAAAGATAAAGCAGGTGCCAGTGATTATGCTGACAGCGATGGTCTCTGTACGTGACAGGGTCACAGGTTTGGACTCGGGTGCAACTGACTATTTAACAAAGCCTTTTGCTGAAGCTGAGTTGCTTGCACGGGTGCGTGTACACCTGAGAAACAATATTGAATCTGTCGCTCCTATATCAGAAAACGTTGCTGTCGGTGGGCTTCAGATTGATCTGGCTTCTCGCAGGGTAGTTTGTGGTAGCGAGGAAGTGACCTTGACCCGCACTGAATTTGAATTGCTGACATTTCTGGCAAAAAATGCGGGCAGGGTATTTACACGAGACGAACTGCTCGACCAGGTTTGGGGTTATAACCACTATCCAACCACCCGTACAGTTGACACACACATTCTGCAACTTCGACAGAAGCTCCCAGGCGTTGAAATTGAAACGCTGCGTGGTGTTGGCTACCGGATGAAAGGCCTCTAATGCGCAGAAGGTTACTTGCAGCCGGGTTACTGACGACATTAACAGCGTTTCCCTCATCTGCTGACTGGTTTAATAAAGCCGACTCACTGACGTTCGCCCACCAGAAGCTGCTTTTGGGGGATACTGCCGGGAGTTTTTCAGCGATGGTGGAAGCCTGGCAGCAAAACCTCAACAAAGAAGAGCGAGATAACCTTATTGGGTTACTGGGGCTCGCATTGGATGAAGATTGCGGTCGCAGCCTAAGCCAACAACCGTTACCTGCATGGTTGGATGAGCTGTCTTTGCGACGTGAACGGGTCCAACTTGCCAGCCGGGTAGAATATAGGTTCTATATTCGCGGTACTGCAAATGATGCAATCAACGAACTTAGATTCACCCGTTGGCCGGGGGAGTCAGTGGTAAACCTGTCTCTTTCCGGGAGGACGGGTCCATTCGAAATGCAGTTGGATGATCTCAATGCCCCCGTATCTGAAGGCTTGTACAAACTGGAAATCTCCTCCAGCAATGGCGAGACATGGAACAGTTGGATCTTACTGCAACCGCCCAAACCCCACCAACGCTTGAGTTGGGTTGACGCGTCTACCTGGCGTGTAGCCAAGCCTACACAGTTAAATAAAGTCTGCCAAAAACCGGTTCAAACGGTCGGGGTTTTCCCAATGCCAAAAAGTGACCAGGCACCTGTTTGGTCAGATGAACGGGCATCGAACTTGCCCGTTTCACTTCCTCAACTGGATGTCACTCCAGGCCAATATTGGCTGGATGTTGCTTTTATTGAGCAACGATGGCAGGGAATGATATTGGTTGAGAATGTTCAAAGACTTGGGCGTGTTGTCACATTACCAGATATTAACTACATGGATATTACTACGCCTAAGTAGTCAAAATTGGAATTCCTTGTTTAAATTATAAGAGCTTTAACAGTTTGTGATACATGTGTATCTCATATTGGTTGGGTTAATATAAGCAGAGGCAAACAAGGATGAAAAAAACACTTCTGGCGGCTTCCGTCACGTTAGCTGCATTTACAGCATCAGCTTCAGACTATAATCCCGGTGCAAGAATATATTCTATGGGTGGTGCTGGTTCTGCTGCCGCCGGATATCTAAACGCCGGTTTCTACAATCCGGCTCTTGCCGCTGTAGAGCCAGATTCTTATCTTGGTTTGGTAATTCCAACGTTTTCCATAGATGTTCGCGATGAAGGCGATTTACTGGATGGGATTGATAACTTCCAAAGTGCATTTGAAGCACTGGAATCAGATATTACTGATACGGCAAAAAGGGAAAATGCAGCAAAAGCGTTTGAAGATTTGCAAGGTGATAAAGCTCATATTGGAGCGGGACTCGGTGTATCGGTTGCCATTCCTAACCAGTTAGTTTCTATAAACTTATATGCTAAAGGATACCTCGAGGCAGTGGTACTTCCTGACATTGATTCGGGAGATGCCGCGACAATTAGAAACCCAACACCTGCTCAAATTCTGGCTGGCGACATAACGCTAAACTCTGAAGCGTCGGTAATTGCTGCGGGAGTTACAGAGGTGGGTGTAGCTACAGCGCGAATGTTCAATATTTTGGGACAAAACATTTCCGTTGGTGTCACGCCAAAGCTGCAGGAGATTACCACTTACCGTTATACCGTCAATGTCGAAACATTCGATGCGGATGACTATGACAATGACAAGTACATGAATGATGAGTCCCACTTCAATTTGGATGTTGGGGCAATTTGGTTGCCGATGGAAAATGTTCGTGTTTCTTTTGTTGGCAAAAACCTTATTTCCAAATCGGTTGACGTATTTAACGACGTTGGTTGGAACGGTGACTACGTTTACAAACTGGAGCCAAAATTTACACTTGGTGCAGCATTGGTCAGCGATCTTTTCACAGTTACAGGTGAAATGGACCTAAATGAGCAGAGTCGCTTTACGGCATCTGGAAATGCAGTGAATCCATCAGATGACACACAGTTTGTACGCTTTGGTGCTGAATTCAATGCATTTGGCTGGGCGCAAGTTAGAGCCGGTTATAAAACCGATACAAAAAACACAATTGATGATGCATTTACGGTAGGTCTGGGTTTCTCGCCATTTAATAAAGTCCATCTCGATCTGTCGGGCAGTTATGTCGATGAAAATGCTTTTGGGGCTGCTGCTCAATTGGCTTTCACTTTCTAACGGCTGAGTTTGGAACATTTTAGACATGACAAGGGGCGTCATTCTCAATAAAATGACGCCTCTCAATTTTGGCTTCCAGGTAGAAAAAATGTTGTTGAACGAACCTACACTTACTCATGAAGAACAACAAAAAGCAGCTGAACGTGTCCTTGAGCTGATGCGGCAGGGAATGAGCAGTGGACAGGCTATTCAACAAGTTGCCAATGAAATTCGTGCAGAGAGTGCATCGAAAAAAGAAGACTGAAAGTATTCACCTGAGCATTTTTAAAATGCAGGGGTACGGTTATTTGTGATAAAGGCCCAGATTTTTGGGCCTTTTTTGTTTAAATATCAACAGGAAACTGATTAAATCGCAGCCAAACTGGTAGAGGTGATACCGATGAATAACCGGCTGTTTTTTGCGAAAACATTTGCGCGCGAGCGCCACGGCAAGCAGATGTATGGTGAGTTTCCTTATTTTGTCCATTTGGACGCAGTAGCCAAATTGGCTGAACCGTTTGGCCAGTCAGCGGTTATCGTAGCCCAACTTCATGACGTCCTTGAAGACACCGGGACAACATATCCAGAACTTCTTATAGAATTTGGTGACGTGATTGCAGACGCCGTTTGTTACGTTACCGATCCCATTTTGTCAACAAGGCCTGAGCGCAAGCGTTTATTAAATGAACGGTTGGCTACCTTGGATACCGTTGACGAAGCATCCCGTATTGCTCTCATCGTTAAAGCTTGCGACCGTCTTGCCAATGTAAAAGCGAGCCGGCTGTTTCTCCCTGAGCAGTATGAAAAGTACAGGCTGGAACACACAGAGTTTCGTGCGGCAGTATACCGACCACTGTTATGTGACAAGATTTGGGTTGAACTCGACTGGTTAATTCAGAATGGTGAAGGGTATTTAAATTTGTAACGGTATTCCTTAATAAGGGCACAGAGCGTGCCCTTGTTTTTGCAATCTGTTAGGCTTCATCGTCATAAACTGTTGGTATTGGCTGGCGTTTATGTTGAGTAGCCATATAAATACGTACCAGCTTTTCTTTAACTTCCGAAGATACCTCTTTCCCTTCCAGAAAATCATCAATTTGATCGTAGGAAACTTGAAGTGCATCTTCATCAGCTTTTTGAGGTGCGAGTTCCTCAAGGTCTGCTGTCGGAGTTTTATAAACCAATTGATCCGGAGCACCCAGGTGGGCGGCCAAAGCACGAACCTGACGTTTGTTTAAGCCAAACAGAGGGGCAAGGTCACAGGCTCCGTCACCGTGTTTGGTATAAAAACCGGTAATGTTCTCTGCTGAGTGGTCGGTCCCTAATACAAGACCACCTGTCAAGCCAGCAATTTCGTATTGTGCAATCATGCGAGCCCTTGCTTTCACATTGCCTTTTACGAAATCGACTTTGCCTTCGTCTGATGGGATTAACCCAGAATCGGCCAGTGATTCAAGCGCTGAACTGTGCAGGCCATCAACACCTTCTTTAATGTTAACCGCAACACTGACAGATGGCTGGATAAAAGAAAGTGCCAACTGGGCTTCATCTTCGTCTTGCTGGACACCGTATGGAAGGCGAACTGCAATAAATTTGTAGTCTTGGGAGTTCTGGCTTGCATTCAGTTCATTAACTGCAATTTGTGCAAGACGGCCACAGGTAGAGGAATCGACGCCGCCGCTGATGCCGAGTACCAGCGTCTTGCAACCGGATTGAATAAGGCGTTTTTTGATAAAACCGACTCTACGCAATACTTCTGCTGATGGGTCGATAGTTGGCAGCACTCGCATTTCATCGCGAATAACCTGTTCCATTGTGTCTTTCCCCTAAATTTTCAGAACCAGCACCCAATCATAAGTGCCTTTTTAACTTTGCCGTTATTGTGCATTATCCCCTGCCAAAAATCATGCGCAAAACGTGCCAATGGGGGAGTCGAATCCTGTAAGTTCTTCTGCCGCTGGCTTTTCCTGTCAGGAATTGTTCTAATATTCGGACGAGAAACGAATCTGCAACAGAATCTTTATATGCCTCAAAAAGTTGCTGTCTTTGGTAGCGCCTTTAATCCGCCATCACTGGGTCACAAAAGTATAGTTGACCGACTTAACCACTTTGACCAAGTCCTGCTCGTCCCCAGTATTGCACATGCATGGGGCAAGTCGATGCCCGATTTTGGTCTGAGATGCGAATGGGTAGAGGCGTTTATTAAGGATCTGGCACAGGAAAATGTTCGACTTTGCCGTGTTGAGGAAGAGATGTATACCGGGGAAGAGGCGATCACAACCTATGCTCTTTTGGATCGGCTAACTGAAGACCATCCGGACGCTACTTTTACCTTTGTGCTTGGACCTGACAATTTTCTCAATTTTAGTAAATTCTACAAAGCTGAAGAAATTTTATCCCGGTGGTCCGTCCTGGCATGCCCTGAGACTGTAAAAATAAGAAGTACCAAAATAAGAGAGTATTTGGCTTCTGGACAGGACATATCTGAAATGACTACACCCAGTGTTGCCGGGAAAATTCAGCTCAAGCAGAAATGAAACTAAACCCGGCAAAAATACCGGGTTTAGTCTGGTTACTGATGTTTGTTTTCTAAGTTGTAGCCACCAACAGATTCAAGCAGAGACTTGAATAAAGGCTCAGGAAGTCCTGCTTCATTCGCAAGCTTCTTTGAATTCCCACCAGATTTAAGAGACTTAATCCATTCTCGCACCTGAAGGGCAGTTCGAACCTCTGCCGTCTGAAAGCCGGTACTGTTCAGGGCTGACTCTTCTTTTGGTGATAACTGTCCGTTAGATGTAATTGTAGAGACCGCACTTGTAATAGAGCGCAGACTTTCCGTTAACTTAGTTTCCAGATCAGGTTTGAACTCCCTGGCATAGTCACACAGAACCTTTACCAGATTGGACCAGCGACTGTCCGTTCGCTGTTTGAAATTGCCGGCCTGTTGCTGAATGGCGAGCTCTTGTACCAAAGCAATAACGAAAGGTGACAGTTCAACATAGCCTGTATGTTCAGGCAGATGATCCTGTACACGTACAGAGACCTCTGTCTGGCAGACACGGGATCCCGGCAGGATCGTTAAAGAGTACAGGCAATCGAAAGATAGCCAAAACCCCTGGTTAGCTAAAACCGGAAACTCAGAGCGACCGAGTCTGACGAGAACCATACCGCTCTGAACAAATATAAATTGATGTGAGATCGAGCGCTTACGCGCCGTTGTGACCAGCTGGTCATATTGCTGGCAACGAAACTCAATTGCTTGCTTCATTGCATGTACCGAAAGTTAGGGAAGGCACATATTCAGGGCTTTTCGCGTAGGCGTCAAGCAATTGGCTGTATCGTGATTGATATTGCACAATCTTTGGACAAAGTGATGCATAATCGAAAGAGATCAGACCTCCAACCACTGTTTAATTCGATGCGTAACTCTGTGATCCGAAAAGATAGCGCGTAGAATAGCGCAGTTTTTGTTAAAGATAGATGACGACAGTGCATTCAGATAACGACAAATATTACGAGATCCGACCTTATAAAGATGACGAAATTCAGGGAGCGCTGGAGCGCCTTATCAATGATGATGAATTTATTTCGGCCATTTTGAAATATAGATTCCCAAAACTGGTTGCTGTTGGCGGCTGGTTGCTCAAACCACTTCTTAAATCACTGCTGAAAAAGAAATGGTCAAATGTGCGTTCGGTTAGGGATGCACAAATGCAGGTGGCGACTTATATGGAGCAAGCCATCAAGCATTCTAGTGACGGTGTCACATATAGCGGTATTGAAAAACTTGATCCCAACAAAGCCTACCTGTTTGTTTCAAACCACCGTGATATAGCAATGGACCCAGCTTTAGTTAACTGGGGTCTTCATTTGCATAACCGTGACACAGTGAGGATTGCTATAGGGGATAACCTCCTTAAAAAGCCGTGCGCAACGGAACTGATGCGCCTTAATAAGAGCTTTATTGTAAAACGTTCAGCAAAAGGCCCGCGAGAGATGATGAAAGCCCTCGGATTGCTTTCTTCATACATAAAAGACTCTCTTGAAGAGGGGCAGTCGATCTGGATTGCTCAAAAAGAAGGTCGGGCAAAAGATGGTAATGACGTAACAGATCCGGCAATCCTAAAAATGTTCCACGTTAACGGCCGAGCTCAAAAAATCCCGTTTGGTGAATACATGGCGTCGTTGAATATTGTTCCTGTGACCATCTCATATGAGAACGATCCTTGTGATCTCGCAAAAGCGAGCGAACTTTTCCAAACCCGATCCAGCGGCGCTTATGAAAAAGCGGAATTTGAGGATATCGAGAGTATCGTTCGAGGTATCGTTGGCCAGAAACGGCGTATCCATGTTGCCTTTGGTGACGTTGTCACTGAGCAATTTGATAATGCTGACAGCTTAGCCAAGGAAATCGATCGACAGATTCATGCTAACTACCACCTGTTCCCGGTAAATTATATTGCTGCGGACAAAACCCATGAATCGGTTACCCAGGCTGAACAGATACGTTTCACCGAAAAGCTTTCACAGATTAGCCAGGAAGAAGCTGATATTGTGCGCCACATGTACGCGCAACCGGTAGAAAAGGCTGTAACTCTTTAAAGGGTGTTCAAATAACAAAAAGGTGTACCGATATAGTGGTACACCTTTTTTGTTAATAGATCTCAGTGACGTTGGAGGACTGGGCCGATCTTCTAACTGAGTGATGTTAAGTTCTATCCCAGTAGGGTGGATTTCCAACAAATTCCGTTATGAATTCGACGAAATGCCTGACTTTAGGGGCCAGATGTTTGCGCCTTGGATACACAGCATAAATAGGCAGTTCCATTGTCGGCGTCCAGTCTTGCAGTAAGCTGACAAGCTCACCTTTTTGAATTTCATCATTTATTAAATAAGAGGCAAGATAGGCAACACCCATACCGGCCTTTACTGCATCAAGTACTGCGGGAGCGTGGTTTATAGTGTAGGTACCTTTTACACGCACCGACTGTACATTGTTACCTTGTGAAAAAGGCCAGTCAGTATATTTACGTTCACGGCTTTGGTAGGTGATACAGTCGTGTTGTCGAAGATCGCCGGGAGAGCAGGGCGAACCTTTTTCTCGTAGGTAATCCGGCGATGCTACTACAACGAAACGGCAGTCAGCCACCTTCCTTGCAACCATGCCCTCGGGAGGGTTTTCATGGATCGCAAGCCAGCAATCGAAACCTTCTTCAACCAAGTTCGGACGATGGTCAAAAAGGACGACTTCCAACTCCAAGTCCGGATAACGTTTATGAAACTCCGCAAAGCTACGCGTAATATGCGTATTCCCAAAGGATTGGGCGACACCTACCTTTAACTTCCCGCGCACCTCATCCCGGTAGCCGGCTACCATTGCCTCGGCTTCATTAACTGTCTCTAAAAGTTGTTGTCCGTACTCAGCATACTGAACCCCTATATCAGTCAAAGATACAGAACGCGTATTACGTTGAACCAGTTGTACGCCAAGGCGGTCCTCTAAAGCTCTGATTTGTTTACTGACCTGAGACTTTGAAATCCCCAAAATCTCGGCTGCCCTCGTGAAATGCTGTTCCTGTGCAACTGTAGCCAGTATCACTATTTGATGAAGGTTATCTAACATCGTTTCCCGCCATGGTTTTATGACTCGGGTAGGGTAGCACAAAACAGTGACTTAGCGTGTCTATACCCAAACTACCTCAAGGTGTAGTTTTCGCGAGAATTGCCTGGCCGTCGGTCAAGACGCTGTTTGGACGAGCTAGTGGCTCTAGATCAAGAACCAGCAACGCAGAATGAGCACCAATCATACACGCCCTTCGGGAGTGTTTCTGTGCAGGATGGAACAGTTCATTGTGAACGCAGCTTAGGGTGATTTTATAAAAAGGTGATTTTTAACGCAGGATAACATTGGAATCTCATCCGAATCCGATCAGTCGATCAGTAGGAAAATCCAGAAACTGTAAGACACTTACACAATGTCCCCGGTTCCACCTTAAGTTTTGGCTGTGATAATTTGGCTTAAATACAGGTAGATAGATTCATTGTTTTCTGTCGGAAACGATAGGCTAATGGTATGTAATTACTCACTAACAAATAAAGCTAAGTTGTTCCTGTTAGGAAAGAATTGAGGATCCTTGGTTTTATCAGTGAGCCATAAATGAAAATAATTAATTTAAACAATCAAAATGAACGATTTATTTAATTGCATTGAAGCCGACTAAAATGACGGTACTGGAAATGGAGAAAGTAAATGCTTGAAGTTTTTGTACGGTTTCTCACTTTAGGGTGTATGAGTTTCGGTGGCCCAATTGCGCACATTGGATATTTTCACAAGGAATTTGTTGAGAGGCGTGGCTGGCTGAAGGATGAGGAGTTTACTTCAGGTCTGAGCCTTTGTCAGTTTCTTCCTGGTCCTGCGAGCAGCCAGATGGGAATGTTAATAGGTCACCATAGAGCTGGCTACGCGGGGGCGTTCGCTGCTTTTGCGGGATTTACTTTCCCATCATTTGTCTTGTTGACGTTTCTGGCGGCCTATTCGGCAACACTGGAAGATAATGGTTGGTTCGAAATGGTAATGGCTGGAGCAAAACTTCTCGCTGTGGTAGTTGTCGCGGATGCGTTGATCACCATGGGGAAAAAGTTTTTGTCTGACACCACAACTTGGATTGTTGCAGCATTGACTGCTGTTTGGGTGATTGCAATCCCGGGTGTCGTTACCCAGTTGCTCCCGATTGTTGTTGCTGGTATTGCAGGCAGCGTATTTATTAAATCGGACACTTCCGCAAAAGCCAGTGCACATAATTTGTCAAGAACCGGAAGCGTTGTGTTGCTTGGTATATTTGTGTTGTTCTTGGTTGTCCCGATAGTGTTCGATTCCAATCCGTTAGCTGTTATTTTTGGAATATTCTACCAAGCGGGTGCATTTGTTTTCGGTGGAGGGCACGTCGTTCTGCCTCTGTTACAACCAATGGCAGGAACCCTTGTTCCTGACAATGCACTGGTTGAGGCCTATGCTGCGGCTCAATTGGTCCCAGGTCCGATGTTTACCATGGCCAGTTACCTTGGCGCGGCTGCGTTTGAAAGTTCACCTTGGCTTGGAAGTGCTGTAGCAACGCTGGCTGTATTTTTGCCGGGTACACTCCTGCTGTTTGCTGTATTGCCAGTTTGGAAAGCGCTTATGGATCTTCCAAGGCTGGCCGGGGGTATTAGACTGATAAATGCCGCTGTTCTTGGACTGTTAGCGGCTGCATTTTATACACCGGTATGGGAAAGTGCCGTACATTCGGTTGCGGATATCGCAGTGGTACTGTGCGGTCTTTTGGTAATGCGTAAGTACAATGTGTCAGTATTCTTATTGGCAGCATTATTGATAGCATACCGATTCTTGCTGCATTTCATTTTTATGTAATGTTTGGCAGGGTGGATAACCAATCGACTACGTGACGAGGCATGTGTCAGGTTAACATACGGACATTCACGGCAAACCGGCTAATCAGCCGGTTTCATTGCTCATTTAAATGCACTATAACTGAAAGCGATTCTGCTATTTCATCTTATAAGCTTTGTTATAACCTGGGTTGCTTCGTTTTCAGTCCTTAACCACGTCTGGGGAGCGGTCGGGAAACTGCCATGGCAATACTAGCCCCATGCGAGATGCTTGCTCTGCAAGTTCAATGGCATAAATGTTCTGGGCGGCTTCCAGGATGGTAACCGGTGCCTCTTTTGCACCGTTGCGGATAGCTTGGGCTAGCTGTGTAAAGAGCTCCGCATAGATGCCGTTTTCCAGCGAAACGAAATCAGGCTCAGACTCTTCTCCATAATAGATTTCGCCCATGTGGTTTTGTTTCCCAAAATTGGCTTCAGTTATGGCCATGCCTTCACGGAGCTGTTGTTCCTGGCTGTCAATTCCCTGAAACAAGAACGTTGCTTTCGTCCCGTCAACCTGGAAGCGTATACCAGTACCGGAGCGATAAGGGGAAGAACCGAGGATAACTTCGTTATTATCATAGTGAAACGTTAGCGAAAAATAGTCGGTTGTCTCACTACCGGGCCTGAGAGAGCGGCATGACGCCCCTATTGCCTTTGGAACACCGAACAACTGAAGCGCCTGATCAATAAGGTGAGGGCCAAGATCATACAAGATCCCCGCGCCATCCCCCGGCAATTCACGCCAGCGTTCCCTTACCACGGGCCTGAAACGGTCTATGCGCGACTCAAAACGTTTTATATCACCCAGTGTACCGTTTTCCTTCAACTGGCATACCGAGAGAAAATCACCGTCCCAACGACGGTTATGGTACACACAGAGCAGTTTCCTACTTTCCTTGGCAATCTTGTCCAGCTTGAGGGCGTCTTTGAAGTTTGTGACGGCTGGTTTTTCCAATAATACATGGCAACCGGATTGAAGTGCTTTTACTGCATAGGGGAAGTGGGTGTCATTGGGACTGGTTATTACTACTAAATCAAGCGCCGAGTCTGCCAGCATATCGTCAATGTTTGAAAAACATCGTGCCGATGGCAGCCGTTTACCCACGTTCTCTACCTGGCTCGACAGCACCCTTGTCACATCAAAATCGGGTAATGCTGTTAGAAATGGCAGGTGGAAAGTTGTTCCAGACAAACCGAAACCAATCAATCCGGTGCGAATCATAACAATGTGTCCTTTCAGTATGAGGGGTGCTCTAATCGCTGAAAACCAGCGGAAACAACACTAGTGCCAATATATTACCAATATAGGACACCGAGTCGTAGAGACTACAGGGATTGTTTTCTTTTTGAACTGGTTTTCTCTGACGCCAATCCGATAGCAGAATTTGCAAATTGGATTTAATGGCCCTAGGACAGTAGATAGCAAATGCACCGCATTTTCTGGCGGTGTATTTGTTAAATGCCATCTGTTACTTATCTGGAAGATAATTGGAGCAATATCTCAGCGAATTGTGTTGTTTAGAGGTAAAATAGCATGATTAATTCGCCGTATACCGGCCTTTCCAGATTTTACCGCCTGTTGGTTGCCATCAGTTCAGTGTAGATCGCCTATTCAGATGTTTTAAAAATGAGCTTTGATAAGAATAAGTGCCCCAAAGGTTTGCCATCATGGATGGCGACGTTTTCCGATCTGATGTCCCTGTTGATGTGCTTTTTCGTCATGCTCGTGTCGATGTCTGAGATGAATGCAGAAAAATTCCGCCAGATTGCGGGATCTATGCAGTATGCACTGGGTGTACAGAATCAGCTCCAGGTGAAAGACATTCCTATTGGTACCAGTATTATTGCCCACGAGTTCGCTCCCGGTCGCCCTGAACCCACCCCGATAGAAGTGATCATGCAGGTTACCCGCCACCACGATAAACAGTTTCTTGAATTCCAGAACGGGCCTCTGGATAAAGCGGTAGGCAACCCTACGGTTTCAAACATTGAAAACGCAGAATCTACCCAGCAGGGAATATCTGAAAAAGATGCTTCTCAATTGGCGGAATGGGAAGAATACCTGGCGCAAAACCTTCGTCAGGAGATTGAAAATGACGAGTTAGAGGTCGTCGAAAAGGGACAGCAATTGGTAATTCGCTTCAAGGAAAAGGGGGCGTTTCCCAAGGGATCCGCTTTTGTTCAGCCTAAGTTCCACAACTTGATTGAAAAAGTAGGTGACGTTGTCACTAAATTGCCAGGGGAAATTACTCTCTATGGCCATACCGACAACTCAAAAGTGTATGGCGACCTCTATTCTTCCCCTTGGGACCTGTCTATCCAAAGGGCTAATTCTGTTGCAGAGGTGATGTTTGCCCGACACAGGTTGGATGAAGACCGTTTACGTATCGTAGGATACGGTGATACACATCCTTTGCTTCCCAATGATACCAGTGCTCACCGTTCAGCAAACCGCAGGGTCGAAATTGGAATTAAGCAGGGTAAACCTCACCATGCAATTATAGATTTGGCTGGAAAGAAAGTGACCGGGAAGGTTAGCTGAAAATTAGCATGTCAAACTTAAAATCCAGTCGTTTTGCTGATTTAAAAACAGGCAACATACCGGTGTGAGCTGGGTTTATAAGATAGTTGGATTCCCTGGGAGATAGCACTGACGGAACCCAGAGAGCACCAGAGAAAGTACAGCAAGCAGGGTATCCGCTTCAGACAAAAAGTCATCGCCCAACTGTTGGGTGGACTCATGTACCGGAATGTTTCGCCAAAAAAGGCGGGTAGTCCTGCTCTGTAAGGGATGGGGTAATATGACCTTATCGATATGGTTCATTTAGACCAAATTTCAACAGTTGGAAGTTCTTAATGCACTATAACTAAATATATTGTCCAAAAAAGACATGTAAGTTCAACGCATTACCTTATTTCATTCCAAACCACATACTTGGAGGCCTAAACCCCCAAATATGCTTGTCAGGATACTAGGTTAAACACAATTCCTTGGTTATCCCTGAGTCATCGACAAAGAACGAGTCGTGGCTTACCAGTATAAATGGGCCTGGATAGGCACTGAGTAATCCCGAAAGGTGCTTTTTGGATTTCATGTCCAAGTGATTGTCCGGCTCATCAAGCAGCAACAATGAATCGGAGCCTTGATGGGAAACGGCAAGCATTGCTACTTTCATTTTTTCCCCTCCACTGAGGGTATTAAGCGACTGAAAAGCTCTTTCTCCTTTTAGCCCAATTCCAGCCAATAGGGTACGCAGATCGGTTTTACTTTGCTTCGGGCAAAGTCGTAACAGGTTATCCAGCGCACTATCTTGGTGCGAAAGTAAGCTGAAATGCTGATCGAGGTAACAGACCCGGTCGCGACAAATAATTTCCCCGGAATATTGCTGGTGGATCCCTGCAATTGTTTTTAACAAAGATGATTTTCCGCAACCATTTGGGCCTTTGAGATGAAGCTTATCACCATAATCCAGGGAGAATGAAATCTTAGCTTTTGAATCAGTGGCGGGAGGAAACGGTAATTCCAATCCGTTAATATCCAATATCCGGTTGATACGTTTTTCTACTTTTCCAAGTGTCAGCTTTAATTGAGCATCTTCAGGGAGTTTGGCTTTGAGGTCAGAAATTTTATCCTGAATCTCATTTCTTTTTTTCTCAAACTTTGCCTTTCTGGCTCCGGCTGAGCCTTGTGCTGCCCGTTTCATTGCTCCCATCAGAATCGGTGACTGTGAACCCGATAAAGACAGTTTCCTTCCTTGCTTAATACGGGTTGCCGCTTTGGATTCATTGTCCTGGTGGTTACGTACCAGTTTCTTTTCAGATTTAACCGCATGTTCCAATTGCCTTACTTTCGCAGCCTGTTCAAATGCGAATTGTTCGGCGTAAGTTTTATAATTTCCTCCATAAACTGATAAATTGCCGTTCCCCAGAACCATGATTTCATCAACGTGTGTCAAAAGCTCCCTGTCGTGGCTGACAATAAGTATGTGGCCGGCAAAAGACACCATCTGTTCCAAGAGCCATTGCTTTCCGGCTGCGTCGAGATGATTAGATGGTTCATCAAGAATAAGCAACCCTTCAGCATCGCGGAAGATCCTAAATAATTGCAACCTTGCAAGTTGCCCTCCACTTAAACATGAACAAGGTAAGGCATAGTTTTCAGGCAGACAAAGCTGTTTTAGTTGTGATTTGAGTTGCTCTTCAATCAACCAGTCATTCCCAACCAATTCGAAATCTTCTTCTTTGACAGAACCTGAAGCAATTCTGGCCAATGCTTCGATTTTGGCTGAATACCCCAGATAGTCTGCAATTGAACAACTGGAAGAGTGGAGCATGTCTTCATTTATCTGAGGCAAATAGCAGACAGGCTCTGAAACGCTGACTGAGCCTCCAACTGAACAGTCAGTGCCAGGGTCTTTACCTGCAAGAAATTTAGCCAATAAGCTTTTACCACTGCCGTTATCACCTATTAAAGCTGTGATTGGTTTGGACAATGAAAAAGATATACCGGTAAACAGTGACTGGCCATCTGCGAATGAAACGGAAAGATTGTGGGCATATAAGCAGGACATAACACCTCCTGGAACAGAGGGGTGCGTAACGTCCATCAGCGGAAAAAATATATAGGAAATATACGGAGATGGATAAACGCCAGCAACCCATGCAAAAACAGAACACACGCAGTTAAACGTGAAGAAAACGTTTTTGGGCAGGTTACTTGTTCATGCTGGCGAAAGACTCCGAGTGAAGTGTTGCGGGGAGGTTAGGGCAGACGTAAATTTGAGTCAAACCATCAGTAACAGAATCGTGAGATTGCCTGAAATATTTCCACTTGTGCCAATGCGATGTACCAGTGGTTGACTGAGATACATAAAGTACAAAATTCAATATAAACATCCGGTTCAGGATATGTTCATCTAGACAGGCGCAGACTGAACGCAATTCCAATAAGGAGATAGCGTTATGAAGAAGCAAACTGTTCTGACCATTGGTGCTCTGTTGCTTTCAACCTCAGCGTTTGCACAAAGTGGTACAACCCAACAAACTCAGACTGGCGGTTTCTACGGCCCAAGCTCTGACATTGCCACTGTACAAGACGTTCTTAACGCCGGTTTGTTCAGCGACGATACACCGGTAACTCTTATCGGTCATATTAAGTCTGGTCTGGGTGGTGAGCGCTATATGTTTGCCGATGAAACTGGCCAGATTCCGGTCGAAATCGATCAAGACAAATGGCATGGCCAAAAAATCACTCCAACCACCAAAGTTAAGATTTCAGGTGAAATCGACCGCGATATTGACAATGCAGCGGTAGATGTGGACGTTGTTCAGGTAGTACCTGCCAAGTAACACCCAGTTCTAGATATCAGACTGCATAAAGCGCCGGCATCAATTGGCGCTTTTTTCTTATCAGTACCTCAAGAAACATTCATCATTCAGCAGCCAATTATTCGCTATCCTGCCTTTAGGAAAAAGAACCCCAGAGGGACGCTATGTGGCGGGCTTACATTTCAATTTTGGCAATGAATCTATTGCTGCCTGTTTTGGCATTGTGCGTCCTCCACTTGTCATCAAAATCATCGGGGACGCTGGCGTTTCTTCAATGGTTGACCGGGTTTCTCGCACTCTTGTTTATTGGGCGTATTGCACATTGGGAAGTTACTGGGCTATGGTGGCCGGCTGTTATCTACGTGCTCGGTGCACTACTGACACTTAGGATGATCCAACAGGCAGTGAACAGTGAGCTTGGCCACCTGGAGTCGAAGCCATACATTATCAAGTCACTGGTTTATTTGTGCTTTTCAGTTATGCTGATATTTCTTAACAGCCTGTTGTTTAGCAAACTCCCAGAAGATATTCAGAGTGTAAACCTGACTTTTCCCTTGCGTTCTCCCTGGATTATCACGCAGGGTGGAAACGCTTCTTTTATGAATTCACACAGCACAAAATCACAAAGCCAGTCTTTGGATGTCGTTGGGTTGACGTTCGGCTCATTGCGGGCCAATGGGATCTTTCCACCTTCACTCGACCAGTATGCCATTTATCGGGTTCCGGTATATTCCCCTTGCGATGGGAAAGTAATAGGGGAAGAGCAGCGTTTCCCTGATCAATCGATTGGAACAACGAACCTGTTGTACCCAAACGGGAATTTCGTTGTTATTTATTGCCAGAATGTCAGCGTCCTACTGGCACACCTTAGTCAGGGGAGTACTCTACCAGAAGTAGGTGACAGTGTCACCACAGGCCAGCAGGTTGGTCGAGTAGGGAACTCCGGCAACTCAACTGAGCCTCATCTCCATATCCAGGCGGTAGCGGGCCGGGTGGCAAATGCGCAAATGTTTGTCGACGGAGCTAACCCTGTAACGATGACCTTTAATGGGCGCTACCTGCAACGGGGAGAGTTTGGGGACTGACTATAACAGGCTTTCATCGGCTAAATCCTGCAGACCTTCTATGGTAGGCCAAAACCAATCAGGAACATCATCGGAGGCATCAGCCGCCGAACATTGCCAGGTTCCTTCTGGCGTCTGGAGATAAAGGGTCACTAAACCATAATCGGCACTGCCGGGATGAACCGGGCAAAAAACCTGGGACTTGGTCATTCGTTTAACTACTGTATCCACAATCAGTGAAATGCCCGACAGGTCTCCCTGGCGCAACTGCCCGTCAGGATGACGAACCTGGCCACTGGAATAGAAAACCCATTCACGATCGCGTGGAATCATTCCACCTTCCATTCGAAGCCGGGCGATAACCTGTTTTTCACCCGGAATTGTATTCGCCATAACTGTCCCCAAATAATTATCAAAGTTTAATACACGCCAACAAGCTTCCATGCCCTCCGAGTTAGGGCGAGCTCCCGGCTGCCAGTTCCAAATCGGATGGAAGCCTGCTTCAATGTTTCATCAGCCCAGTCAACGAATGTGGCGTGCGGGTTTGCGATGTGTTGTAGGGCGTCATACCAGATATGGCCGGCTTTTTCCCAAGCATTGCCACCGAGCATCATTGAAAGAAGGTAAAATGCATGGTTAGGGATCCCAGAATTTATATGAACACCGCCGTGATCCCTCGAAGTAATGACAAAATTAGCCATGTGGTAAGGCTGGGGATCTTTACCCAGTAGATGGTCATCGTAAGCCAAACCCGGTTCTTTCATTGAACGCAGAGCATCGCCCTGAATACTCGGTCCAATAATTTCAGCACCAATAAGCCAGGAAGCCTCCGCTGCAGGCTGGTTCTTTTTATACTGCTCGGTCAGGCAGCCAAATACATCGGCAAAATGCTCGTTCAATGCCCCGGACTGATCCTGATACACCAGGCCGCCGGAGAATTGCACGACGCCATGGCTAAGTTCATGTCCGATAACTGCGAGGGACCGGGTTAATGGCTCAAACAAATCGCCGTCACCGTAAGCCATTTGCTGTCCGTTCCAAAACGCATTGTCATATTTTTTTTGGTGGTGCACGGTAGAAATCAGCGTCATACCGTTGCCATCCAACGAATCCCTCCCGTAGACGTCAGCATACAATTTGAACGTATCACCAGAGCCTTCAAACGCTTCTTCAACTTCCTGGTCACTGGTAGGTTGCGAATTTTCTGTTCTAACCAGTTTGTTACCCGGTAACCCAATGGTTCTCTCTCCGTCATACACCTCGCGTTGGGGTCCTTTTATCGAACCAAAGGAAAACACTTTTGCTGCCTTGAACCCACCGGTAGGCATTGCGGATTTCCGCAGTTGGTGAAAATCGTCACTGTCTTTCAATAAGTCGACGGCCTTCTTCCGCTGTTTTCCTGACCCATTCAGCTGGATGGCATCCAGCATGTGGGGAGGCATAATGCAGTGAATAGAACAACGACCGGAGGCGTGATGAACATGCTTCATAGATGTAATCCTTGCGGTAAGGAACCCAGAGGCACCACACAGTAAAACTCGCACATCAAATCACACGTACTGGGCACTTAGGTAGGAACAAGAACGGTCAGAAATCCGTTTAAAACACAGGGGGAGGCCAACCAATTTCTCGCCTCCCAAATCATATATCCGATTCTTGGGACACCAAGAACACATCGGTAGGTACATCAAGAAGCGTAGTAACTAAAAACCTTGGCGTTATCTCAATAGTTAGAAGGCATTGTGGGAAGTGAAGAGTTAACGCAATAGTTCCTCATTGTGAACATACTATTCGTGTGAACAGTTTATCGTTCAGGATAAATTCATTTACATCAGGCCATACTGGATGCAATTCCGGATTGGAGAAAACAAAAATGAAGAAGTACCTGGTAGTAACGTTAGGGGCAGCTCTGCTTTCAACATCAGTTTTTGCAGCGAACAATGCACCACTGAACGGCGGTTTTGTTGGTGGCCCAAACCCAAACGTCAACACCGTTGAGGACGTACTAAACGCCGGTTGGCTGACTGATGACACACCAGTAACTTTGGTTGGGCACATTAAAATGTCCCTTGGCGGTGATCGCTATCTTTTTGCTGACAAGACCGGCGAAATGGCAGTAGAAATTGATAATGATGTATGGCAAGGCCAGGTTGTAAAACCGGAAACCCAGATTCAAATCAGCGGCGATATCGACAAAGATGCGTCAGACAATGCAGTAGACGTAGAAACACTGCAAATTATCTAAAGATCCCTCCAAATTCTTAAGCACCGGCATGTCCGGTGCTTTGTTTTATCGCGTATATTGTTCTTATGCTATCCGTCAGGGAATCGCGATGAAGAATGTCTCCCGCAAAGATTACATCTACAACCCAAAGGAATTCCGAAACAGCTGGAATAAGCCGGCAAAGGCTAGGGGACCAGGGTTTCTGATTGGTGTCCTCTTTGGAGTCATCCTGACACTCGCCATCTACAAATACTTTCCAGAATACTTCTACCGGGCTGTTTCGGTAATTGGTTAACCGCTTAATGTTTGGGTTTGTTGTTTCAAAATAGTTATTGAATTGCGTGTTATGTGATATCTACTTTTTTCTCTGAATACTCTTAACAAATAGGTTTTTTCTAATCGATGTCGCTAAATGATAATGCTGCTAATTCTAAAATAGAGTGCTTTAAAACATAGTCTTATGTGTGATACTTAAAGCTATGTGATATCGAGGCTTAGGTAAAATATCAATCTATGAAATCCAACTTATCCAAACTCAGTTTTACTTTGTTAGCAATTAGCTTATTGGGCTGTCAAACTGTAGGTACCGATACCGATCGTCTGTACAATCAGTATCGAGCAAAGATAAATAATAAAGCTTTTGCTATAGGTACAAACAATGTTGCTGGAGCAGCTTGGGGAGCCGCTACCAAAAGCGAAGCAATGAATCTGGCAAAGCAAACATGCGTAAACTCAGGCGGATACAACTGTGTAGTTACTGAAGTAAACGGATTTGCAGTCACAAACAATGAGCAAGCCTCATCTCTGAAGGTTCAAGATACAACAGTCAATAACTTCAACATTGTTTATCAAGGCGTTAGTTATACCCCAAATTTATCGATCCATGCTTCCGGAATATTCATCGATAAAAATCATATTCTTACTACCAGTACAATGGCTGACATGTGCTCAAAAGTAAGTTTTGAACGTTTAGGTCGTCTACATGAAACTAACGTAGTAAGAACAGATAAGACTAACAACCTGGCTGTGTTGAAGGCGAAAAATACGAATGATACGTTTGCAAGCATAGGACTGAATGGTAAAACCATACAGGGAGAAAGGACTTACACATATGGCTTTGATTTAGCCGATGTAGTAAATGATAAAACACCGACTTATCAAGGAAAGATTACAGACGGTATCATCAGTTCAGCATCAGGACAAAACAACGACGTGCGGGTGATGAGAATAACCAACGAACTTAATAAGGGAAACGTTGGTGGCCCAGTAATTTCAGATAATGGTAACGTGATTGGCATGGTTAGTAGTGGCAACAAGACAGCCATAAAATCATCAATGTTCACCATTTTTTTGAATGAGCTTGGAATCCAATACAGTATTAGTCATAAGACTAAGAGTATTTCACCAGCAACAATCGCAGATTCGAGTAAAGGGTTTACTGTACCGTTAGTTTGCCTTAACGAAAGTTAAATTGAATAAAGCCCGTCAATACGGGCTTTAAAATTTTAGACATGGTAGAACACGACATTTCTAATGGGCTCAGATATGACACTACTAAAGAGTTCCAATATCATTTGGTGCGCATTATCTATCTTATGTTAAATAGGATATGCAGCTACGCCAAATACTACTTCCTTCTTCTTATCAGTGTCTTCCCTTTCCTTCCTTTGAAATGTTGAAAGGCAATACACATTAAACATAACTGTATTTACCATAAAATAGCTAATAAACATCTTTATGAAGAACGACGACAAATGTCAGTTTCTCTTGTTCTTCGTCATCTGTTGATTAGCAAAAAGCCACGCTCGTTGGCGTGGCTTTGCTTTGGAATTTGTGAACAGGCTTTACTGGTTGTTCGACGTCGCCTGCATCTTTTCTTTTTTACTCGGCATCATTCGAAGCAGCGTGTTGTCCTTGATGACATAATGATGGAACAAGGCGGCACCGGCGTGAGCTGCTATTACGAACATGATGAAATCACCCAGCAGTTCATGTACTTCTTTGATGTCTTTCGACCAGGTAACCTGAGGCATAATGGCTGGAATATCCAACCCAAAAAATGGTGATACCCGGCCTCTGGCGCTCATGTACAGCCATCCCAACATTGGGATAACAATCATCAGCAAAAGTAGCAGATGATGAACTGCTTTGCTTGCCTTTTCCATCCATGCCGGCATTGGTGGTTCAATGGCTGGTACTTTCGTGTAATGCCTTACAACCAGTCGTACAAATGCCAACCCTAAGATCAGAAAACCGAAAGAGATATGGATAACCTTTGTTAAATCGCGGATTTCCGAACCTTTTGGGAACAGACCGTGGATTTCAATAAAGAAAATTGCCAGAAACATGGCCATGACAGTTAACCAGTGCAAGGTGATAGTTGCACGGTTGTATTTTGTTATAGGTTTAGTCATTAGTTTGCTCTCTTGTCCATGAAGGATTTCACGGAACATACTCCCTTTGTTATGAATCCATCATGAATATGCTGTTCATTTCGCCAGCCAAACGGAATTCACCGATTTTTTGGGATTAATTGACCAACAGAACCTTGACCGAAACTCGGTTGCAGATAACTCTATGTATTAAAGCGTTATATCTGCCCTGCTCTTTCAGCTTTGTTTCGGGCAGTATTATTGAATTCAGGATCTTAAATGCTGAAACCAAACGATAAAGTTGCACTGATATCTCCTGCCTCCCAACTTCCGGCTGCTAACCGTCAACTCATAGAAAAAGCGGTTGATCTGTTGGAACGCTGGGGTTTACGTGTCGAGCTTTTGCTTTCTCTGGAACACCACTTTTACCTTGCCGGGGATGATTCGATACGCAGTGCCAACCTGAATCATGTCCTTCAGGACCCCGAAATAAAAGCCGTGTTCTGCTCGCGTGGTGGTTACGGCTGTGCGCGCATTGTGGGTAATTTGCCGGTATCTGGTGATGTTTCAGAAAAGGTTTTCGTCGGATACTCAGATATCTCTACGTTGCACCTGGCATTTGCCAAGAACTACCCGCAGGTTCACAGTATCCACGGCCCTAATTTGGTGACCGGGCAATTCCTGGATGACACTGAAGAGGCAGAACGTAACCGTCACTCTCTGCGTTCTGTTCTGTTCAGCAACAATCCTCAAATTCATGACGTCGAATTTATAAGGAATGGTAAGGCAAGCGGGCGTTTGGTCGGTGGCTGCCTCTCCATGGTTGCCTCCGCGGCCGGCACACCTGATTTGCCAGATATGAATGGTGCCATCCTGTTCCTGGAAGATGTTGGGGAGCGCCCTTATAAAATTGACCGGATGATCCAGCAACTGAAAAATGCCGGGATGATCGAAAACCTGAGCGGTATAGTGTTTGGCGCGATGCACGATTGCAGCGATCCATACAATGACCTTAAAGCTGTGATCCTGGATGCCATTGGGGACAAAAACATACCTATAGCATTCGGTCTGGAATCCGGCCACGGCCCGGTAAACTTGTCCATTAGAATGAACGGAAAAGCCACTCTGGACAGCATGACCGGGAAACTGATCATTGAATAAACAGGGGTAATTTGTCCGGAAAGTACAAGCCACGGCATTAATCACCGTGGCTTTTTTATAACTTGTCACTTCGGCAAAGACGCCTGGTGTTCGCGTATCAGGGTCTCCATTTCACCTCTTGCAAAGGCCTCGGTTTCAGAGAACCCGTCAGAGGTATTCATGTCTACGACCACTTCGTAATAACATTTGATTTTGGGTTCAGTTCCTGATGGGCGAACAACGATCCGGGCGCCCTTTTCGAGCCGGAACGTTAATACATCACTGGGTGGCAAGGCGATGTCTTCTGTACTGCCGTCAGCGAAATGGCGTACGCCATCTTTAAGGTCATCCATCGACAGCACCTTATGCCCGGCAATTGTTTGTGGTGGGTTACGCCGTAACGCTTCTCCGATATTGGGCGTATCTGGTGTTAAGGCAATATTCTGTTGTGCTGTAAAGTAAAAGCCGTGCTTGCGGTAAAGTTCGCTCAGTTGATCCCATACAGTCAGGCCCCGGGCCGCCAGTTGTGCTGTCATCTGTGCAAAAATAACCAGTGCTGACAGCCCGTCTTTGTCTCGTACCGCTGTGCCGATGGTATAGCCAAGTGCTTCTTCATAGGCGAACAGGAAAGGCAGTTCGACTGACTCCTTGTTCATCGCCACATTGGTCAGCCATTTAAACCCGGTGAGGGTCTCGTAATACTGCGCTGCATTAGCGTTAGCCATTTTGCCCAACATAGAGGAAGATACGATGGTAGCGCCAACCAGGCACGGATTCCCGGCTTTGAGGCCCATCAGGTAATCTGCGAGCAATACGCCTACCTGGTCACCGGTCAACAACTGGTAACTGCCATCACGTTTTCTTGCTGCTGCAGCCATCCGATCGGCATCCGGGTCGTTGGCAATGGCAATTTCACAGTCATTCCTGGTTGCTTCAGCGATAACCAAATCCATCGCGCCGGGTTCCTCCGGGTTGGGAAAGTTAACGGTAGGAAAACTGCCATCCGGTTCCCTTTGCTCAGCAACAGAGAAAACGTTAGGAAAACCGGCGTCGCTGAGCAGATCTTCAGCCATTCGGGCGCCAACTCCATGCATTGCCGTGTAAGCAATGCCGATAAGGCTTCCGTCTACGTCAACATTACTGATAAGCGGGCTTTCACCCAAAGCTTTGCGGTATTGGCTATAAAAGTCCTCTTTCAACCAGACAAGCAAGCCTTGCTTTTCGGCTTCATCGAGGGGAAGAGTATTTAACGGCTTGGTTGCGGCTATATCAATCTGGTGAGCAATACCTGAATCCTGTGGCGGGATAATTTGAGCACCATTGTTCCAGTAGACCTTGAATCCGTTATATTCCGGAGGATTGTGACTGGCCGTAACGACAATGCCGGCTGCCGTATTTAAATTAAGTACGCCAAACCCGACAATTGGTGTCGCCGCTACATCATGCGTCAGGTAAACGCGGATCCCGAGGGCTGTCAGGACGCTGGCAGCGTCATGGGCGAATTGACGAGAGTCAGGGCGGCCGTCATAGCCGATAATCACACCGTGTTCTTTGGCATTGTCCTGGGATTCCAGAAGGTATTGACCCAGTCCCGTTGCTGTTTCCTGGATAACCAGGCGGTTCATCCTGTTTGGCCCTGCCCCAACGGTACCACGCAGACCTGCTGTACCGAATTCCAGCCTGTTTGAAAAACGGGCATTCAGCTCATCGGTATTGTTGTTGTCGATGAGGCGCTGCAGCTCTTCACGTGTTTTAGGATCGGGATCTCGGGACAACCACTGGGTATACACACTGTCCTGGATGACTGAAGGCGAATTGGAATCTGACATATGGATAGTCCCTTGGTGTTATATTTACAGCCAAAATACTCCCAGTGAGAATAACTATCAATTGCACTGGGAGATATAATTAGCTGAAATTACAAGCAAACGTTTTCGCGCCAATCGTTTGTTTACTATCTAGTCAGTGTAGACACCAATACCCGGTTCCATCCCGCCTCAAACACAGGACAGCATAAAGTAATCTGTTTATAGAGGGTTACCGTTTTCATCAATGGCGTTAAGCAAAAGGCCATCATGCCCCTCGCCTCTTGCAACCCAAGGCTCCAGACACCCGGCATTTTTTGTGCACGGATCCGTTAATGTACGGAGAAACGCAGCCAATTGATTTACTTCTTTTTTTGTCAGCGAAATTTTAGGAAGCTTGGACTGGCCTTTCCTTTGAAGTTTGCTGAGATGTTTAAGTGCTGGCCGGGTGTTTTCCAGCATTTCGGTATGCTGTACATCTGCTTCCAACGTGTTGTAATCGAAATTGTTAACTGATCGGCGGGGATTGGCATGGTGACGAATGACATCTTCCAACGATGAGTATGCACCGGCGTGTCCCCATGGCCCCGTTTCACTGACATTCAGCAAAGATGGAGTACGGAATGCAAAGCGGTCATTTTCTTTTCCCGTCACATACCATCTCCCGAAGTCCATGCCATTTTCTTCTTTACCTCGCCCGACTTGTGGCATTGCAAGTACGTGGAACTGTTCATCGGTGAATGTATCCCCTTTGTGGCAATTTACGCATCCGGCGCCTCCTTGTTTGGACGACCTATAGAACAGCAATGCCCCTCTTTTGGCCTTGCGCGAAAGAATGTACTTTTCACCCTGAACATATCGCTTCCAGCGCGAATTGGTGAACACCATGGAACGTTCATACTCTCCAATCGCTTTGGCAATGTTTTGATAGGTAATAAGAGCGGCCGCATCTGCCTGGGGTTGACCAAAGGCTACCTGAAAGGCCTCCAACCACCGATTTTCATCCAACTCATTCATATAGCCCGGTGCAGCTTGCAAGCGCGATTCTAAATGTGACCTAACATCAGCATTGCTGTTACCCAGTTCAAAGTGAAAGCCGCGCATTTCCTCCGGTGAGGTCACTGGAAACCGAGACTGAGCCTCTGCCAGGTTAGAGCCGGCTTCCGGATCCGCAACGCCTACCGGCGTGTCCGGGGTACGGATCCCACCTATTGCGCCGTTTTGTCCCGGGATACTGACCAATGCTTCAAGACGGCCGTCGTGAAAAATTTTGCTGTCCCATAAACCTATATTGAAGACTGTCGGGGCGTTGCGCGGCACTGTTGGGCCGCCATCATATTCATAGGCAGATGCGTCATGCTTTCGGCCAGGTCCAAGCAAATCCGGATTTTCTGCAGCAACCCCAACCGGGAGAGGAAGATCATCTCCTCCGCCCAGCATTGGGTGGTGGCAGGAAACGCAGGCAGTGTCTTTATCTCCGCCTAATGCTTTGGTGAAGAAAAGTTGCTTACCGAGTTGGGCGACTGGGTCGTTGATGGAAGGAAGTTCCCGGCCTTGTGCCGGATCACCAGACAGGTTGTATTTCCCAATTTGCTTATTTAGCTGCCAATCCAGCCATAAATCTGTGTTACACCCCAATAAGCCCAATGAAACAGCGACTACTGCGGTTGTTTTCAGTCCTATATACGCCATTGCTAACCCACACAATCCATATGTTTTAGTTATTTGTGAATAGTAATTCGAAAATTCGGACTTTTACGGGGAGTTTTAGCCCTAATCTCACTCAATGAACGGTTATTTTTGTTTGATACAGTGTTCATCAATTGCGAACAGCCCATTGGAGCGTGTGATTACAGTGACAATACACTCAACAAGTTGCGGTGTTTTCCAAGGAATCGTGATATTAGTGAAACCAAATCAGATTGATTCAAAGAGATTTAGGAAAACATGAGTATGTTGGTTGTTCTTGGCAGTGTAAATGCCGATCACGTCCTTCAGGTTCCCCACTTCCCTCGTCCCGGTGAAACGCTCCAGGGCCACAGTTATTCCATTATTCCCGGCGGTAAAGGTGCCAACCAGGCTGTCGCTGCTGCGCGTATGGAAGCAGATATTGCTTTTATAGCCTGTGTCGGAAATGACGATTTCGGCCGCAGTATGCGAAAAGCATTTTGCGGTATGGGCATGGACACCGATGGTGTGTTAATTGATGATGACAAGCCAACCGGCATAGCAATGATTCAGGTATCAGCAACTGGTGAAAACAGTATCTGTATTTCCCCGGAAGCCAATGCTTGCCTGACAACTGAACGAATACAGCCTCATTTTGCCAAAATCAGGCAGGCTGACACCTTGCTTATGCAGCTTGAATCACCAATCGATACAGTTATCGCAGCGGCTAAAGTTGCCTCAGAAGCTGGTACCAAGGTTCTCCTGAATCCTGCGCCGGCCCAACCCCTGACTGATGATTTCCTGGCACTGGTAGACATCATTACGCCTAACGAAACAGAAGCCGAGGTGCTTACCGGTATTGCGGTAACTGATGACGCAACAGCAACAAAGGCCGCTCAAGCCCTGCATGGAAAAGGGATCGATACTGTTCTGATTACACTGGGTAAACAAGGTGTCTGGCTCAGTGAAAAAGGGAATGGTCGCAGGATTAGTGGTTTCCCGGTAACAGCAACGGATACAACTGCAGCCGGGGATACATTTAACGGGGCTTTTGTCACTGCTTTGCAGGAAGGAAAATCAATGGAGGAAGCCGTCAGGTTTGGCAATGCTGCTGCCGCAATTTCGGTTACCCGCTTTGGTGCTCAAACCTCCATTCCTAGCCGGGAAGACGTTGAGGCATTCCTGTCCGACGTGGAGTAAACAACGCCGTGCGGCATAATCAAAAAGTCCGGCTTTGCTGCCGGACTTTTTTGTTTATATCTCGATAGAAACATTACCAAGCGGCTTACTGCAGCAACTGAGAATGTAACCTTCTTCTTCATCATCTTCGGTAATCCCGCCGTTATGCTCCATATTTACCTGGCCGGAGACAAGTTTAACCTTGCAGGATCCACATATCCCCATACCACACGCTTTTGGAATATGCAGGCCGAGTTTGGCACTGGCGGAATGGATGGTTTCACTTTCAGTAATGGTGACAGACATCCCTTCGTCAATAAATTCCACCGCATAGCCGGTAACATCCAGCTCCTCTGTGATTTGTGCGAGTTCTGCTGATTCCTCCGCTTCTTCGATTGCTTCCGGCGGTGTTTCTCCAAAGCTTTCTTCATGGTAGCGGCCCATATCGAAGCCGAGTTCCATCAGCATATTTCGCACGGCTCTCATATACGGTGCGGGGCCGCAGCAATATATTTCACGCTGCATTGCATCAGGGGCAATAAGAAGCAAAAGCTCCTTGGTCAAGTAACCTCGGTAGCCGTGCCAGCTTTCCCCAATATCGTAACGCTCACAAACTATACTCAGCTCAAAGTTGTCGATCCGGGAGCTCATCAGTTCCAGTTCTTTCAGGAAAATGATGTCTTTGGGCGTTTGGGAGCTGTGGACAAACTTCATGTCCACATTACTGTTGGTGTCGTACCACCAACGTGCCATAGACATTACGGGCGTAATACCTACACCGCCGGACAAAAACAGCGCACGCTCTGTTGGGAAGTCGATACAGTTGAATACACCTACCGGTCCGTGGACGGCCAATTCTTCATCTACCCGCATGTTGTCATGCAGCCAGTTGGACACCAGACCGTTTTTCACCCGTTTTACAGTAATGGAGAAACTGTATGGGACTGAAGGGGACGATGAAATGGTATAACTGCGCATCACCTGCTCGCCACCAATGTTCAGCTCAAGCGTGACAAACTGCCCCGGCTTGAAGAAAAACATGATCGGAGTCTGGCTCATAAAGCAGAAGGTTTTTACATCATGGGTTTCCTGAATCACCTTCACACAACGCATCATATGACGGCCGTTAGCCCAGGTTTGTGTGTTAACCGGGTTTACGCTGTTCTCTTGCACCACTTCCATTGGATTCATCGCCTTTTTCCTCAACCAATTAGGCCGACATCAATCATTGGATTGTGTTTGTGAACGCAGATCTTCGGTTTCGCAAATGCGACACCTGCATAGCTGAAAAAGTCGCATTGAAGACAAACCGGCAGTTTCACCAGTTTTATTCCCAACAAGTAAGCTTTTCTTTACACCACTTCAACGCGGCCATCGCGCTTTCGACTCAATTCATATGCTAGTGTTTGATTAACAGCCGGATTTTGAGGGTACCGTAATGAAAGAACTCAGCCCAAAGCGCCATTCATCAAAATTCGAATCACCAGAGGAGCTTGCAAGGGAACAGGCCGAGCACTTTGGCATCGATCCAGAGAGTGAATATGGAAATAAACTGGTTTCACTTGCCATCTCTCTCTATGAAGCCAACCGGCATACACATGACCTGTGGCAGATCACCATGGATGGACTGGCATCGTTGGACAGAAACGACAGGCTGGCCTGGTTTAACGCTAAACGATTTATTTCTTTTCAACTAGCCAAGGTGCTGGACAACCTGCAAAACCCGTTGCGAGCAACCTACCAAAGCCTTAATACCCAGCAGGGGCAGTTCATGGCCAAAGGTGCCTATCCCCTTTTTGACAATGTTTCTGCGCTATTTTCAGCAAGCCCGGTGATTACCCGTACCGCCACCTATCTGTTTGCTTGTTCAGAATGGGTGGAGGATGCCTTTAAAGGCCGTGAACCACTGCATGAAATCTATTCCCGGCTGTTAAACCCGACATCTATCGCCCTCGCAAACCACATTGTGGACATCGAGGCCGGCAAACGGGCAAACGAGTACCTGGCGTGGAATTTTAATTCCGGCATGGCAGCGATAGATGCCACACTCAGCCATCTTGTCGGGCATAGAGACATCGTACTTGCTTCCCGGAACGTGTATGGAGGGACGTTCCAGTTACTGAATGACTGGTATGGCAACAATGCAAATATGGACGTTGCTGTTGAGTGGGTAGACGGGTTTACCGGCAAGGAATTCGCTCAGGCGATGGATACAGCATCTGACCGTTATGCCGACCGGATTACAGAAGGAAGGCAGATATACATTTATCTTGAAAGCCCTTGTAACCCTCATGGTTACATTTTGGATGTCCCTGCTATTTGTGTTGAGGCCCACCGGCGGGGTTGGAGGGTAATCGCAGATACTACTGTAGGAACTCCGTTCCTCTACCCGGTTTTACAACGTGACGATGAAATGGAACGTCCTGACTTTGTTATTCACTCTTACACCAAGGATATTGCGGGGAATGGCGCGACGACGGCAGGTGTGGTCATCGGACGGAATGAAGACATGTTCATTCCGAAAGGTGACAGTGTCACGACAAAATGGCCTGATGGGCGCTTCAGGGAAGCCTGTTGGAACCAGACCCTTTTCTGGAATGTGTATTACGTAAAGGGTGCATTTCTAGATGCAGACAAAGCCTATGAAGTGCTGAATGGGATGAAAACGCTGGAACTCCGAATGCTCCAGAAAGCAATCAATACCACTACGCTGGCGCAGATATTCCACATGCACCCGGATATCAACGTCTCCTGTCCGGTACTGGATGACAACGAAAACGTCGAAATGCTAAACCAGATGTACCTCTCCATGCCCGCTCCTTTATTCACTATTAATTTCGATACAGAGCGTGGAAAAACGTTAAGCCGGGCTGTGCTGAAACAGTTTTATGATCTTCTCGAACCGGCTATCGGTATGCAGGTCAGCCTGGGACAAACAAATACGGTGGCGCTGTGCCCGGCGATGACAACCCATTCTGAAATGTCAGACAGTAACCTTCGTGATGCAGGTATTACACCAAGTACAATGCGCATTGCTGTGGGATTGGAAGACCCGCGGCAATTTGTCGCCCACATGCAACGCGCCTCAGAGATAACATTAGATGCTGAACTCAGTGGCTTCTCGGAAGGGTTTCCATCACCAGAAGAAATAGACTCCGTTTATCGCGAGGTATATAGCGCCCTGCACTTCCGGTTTATCGATGCCCGACCCTCTTACCAGTCGTTGTTGGAATAGCCTGACTTCAACATCAAAAAACCGCAGCACTTGGCTGCGGTTTTGGTTTAACAGATTACCGTTATTCACCTTTTTCGATATTTTCGAGCATTCGCTCGGAATACCAGTTGATGAAGTTGATAACACCAAATTCAAACGTCTTTGAATATGGGCCCGGCTCATAACCAATTGAATTAATGCCCAATTGGCTGTTTTCACCCAAGATCCGGTCCTGGTCGTTGGTTGCATCCCATACCTTGCGCAGGTTTTCAGGATCGTAGTCAACGCCCTCAACTGCATCTTTGTGTACCAGCCATTTGGTAATGACCTTCGACTCTTGTGGGCCGATAGGCAAAACCTGAAAAGCAATCAGGTGATCACCCTGTCCGTGGTTCCAGGAGTTTGGCAGGTGCAGAATGCGCAGTGAGCCCATATCAGGAGACGAGATACGCCCCATCAACTTCTTACAGGCAACCTCACCTGTCATAGTCATTGCGTGTACACCTTCTTTCAAAGGCATACGTACAATACGGTTACGGTTGTTGTAAGCGCTCTTGTGCTCGTATGGAACTTCGCACTCATCCCAGTGAGCTTGTTTCTCTGCAACCTGGGCTAAGAATTCCGGTGTCGCCATCGGATCGTTGGTATCATCCCATGCCTGCAAAGAGCCAAGCAGTTCCGGGTGAGAGCCTTCGCAGTGGTAACACTCACGGTTATTTTCAATTACCAGTTTCCAGTTCGCCTTTTCCATCATCACACTTTCTACTGCGACCTTGGCATTTTCCAGATCGTAGGGTTCAAGATAATGGCTGAGGTCGTCCAGGAACTCATCAATAGGTGGAGGGTTGTCCGCCAGCGAAATGAAGATGTAACCACCGGCTGTGCGGCAGTGAATTTTCTTCATTGGGAATTTCTTCTTGTCGAAGTCATCGCCCATTTCCAAACCGGCATAAACCAGGCTTCCGTCAAGCTCATAAGTCCACTGGTGATAAGGACACACCAGTTTTGCTGTTTTGCCCCGGTGCTTGAGGCAAATCTTTGAGCCACGGTGGCGACATACATTGTGAAAGGCATTAACTTCGCCATTTTCACCACGAACAATGGTTACCGGATTGGCGCCAATGTCCAGAGTAACGAAATTGCCTTTCTTTGGGATTTCGCAAGTCAGGCCAGCAAAAAGCCATTCCTTGGCGAATATTTCTTCCATATCGATACGGAAAAGGTCCGGATCGTTATAGAAAGGTTGTTCCAGCGAATAGTCCGGGAGACGCTCCTTAAGCATTTTGGTTACGTCTTCCCTGTTAATCGGCGCGCTATCAATGTTTTTTACATGCACCTTGCTCATCGCTCATCTCTTACGTTATGTACACCATTCCCAAACCACACAGGGTGGTCGCCTTTTTTGTCCAGCCCGAGAGGGCTTACACAAAGCTCTTGTTATGGTTCGAATAATGGCGTTTTTTTCGTGTGGGTAATTATTTAAAAACGACCCAGTCCCAGTTTTTTTACGACTTAGTGGCGAGAAGTTGTCTTTTCTTGAACCGTAAAGGTTGCGTCACCAACCTTTCATATCGTTGTCATGTTGAAATCTCAAGATTTCTCTGATTATGGATATTCGATCCAAGAGTCCTTTCGTTTTTATAGGTTTTCAGACAAAAGCGGCGATGACAGCTGTTAAACATCGAAATCCGGTAAACGGGATTCTTATAAACATTAAAAGGAAGTAATTGTGAGCAAACATGAAGACCAGCGTCCACTCGACGCAGAACCAGAATTTAACCGTTTTATTGATGCTGCTGTCAGCCGTCGTGGTTTCTTACGTGGTGCGGGAACTGCCGGTACTGCGGCTTTCTTTGCTGCGAACCCGGTCGCTCAGGCTGTTGCAGGTGCAATGGACAGCAAACTGATTGGTTTTAAGGCGATTTCCGCTTCTACCGATGACACAATTCATGTTCCAGCCGGCTACAACGCTGACATCCTGATCTCATGGGGTGACCCAATTTTCCGCAACGCCCCGGCGTTTTCGCAAGCAAGCAACTCTGCAGCTCAGGAACGTCAGTTTGGAGACAATAACGATGGGATGACCTTCTTCCCGCTCTCCGAAAACCGTGCAGTACTGGCAGTAAACAACGAATACACCAACAATGAATACCTTTATCCTCACCAGGGTAAATCCATTACAGCTGATGATGCTCGCAAGTCCCAGGCAGCTCACGGTGTGTCAATCGTTGAATTGGAAAAGAAAGACGGCAAATGGCAGGTTAACCTGGACGGTAAACTGAACCGCCGTATCACCGCATTCACTGAGATGGAAATGACTGGCCCGGCTGCCGGACATGACCTGTTGAAAACCAAAGCAGACAGCACCGGTAAGAAAATTCTCGGTACCTACAACAACTGTGCTAATGGCCAAACGCCGTGGGGCACCTACCTGACCTGTGAAGAAAACTTCAACGGTTACTTCGCTGCTACATCTCCTGTGGAGCTTTCAAAGACCGATAAGCGTTACGGCATCAAAGAGAAAGACTGGGGCTACGATTGGTTTAAGCATGACAAACGCTTTGACCTTGCGCATGAACGAAACGAAGCCCACCGCTTTGGCTGGGTGGTTGAAATTGATCCGATGGATCCTACTTCCACACCGAAAAAGCGCAGTGCCCTTGGCCGCTTCAAGCATGAGAATGCCGCCCTGACTGTAAACAACAACGGCCACGTTGTGGTTTACCTTGGTGACGACGAGCGCGGAGAGCACCTTTACAAGTTCGTTTCCAAAGGCAATTACAACCCGGACAACCAGGCTGCGAACCGTGACCTGCTTGAAGAAGGTACGCTTTATGTAGCTAAATTTGATGGTACTGAAGGCGAACTGGATGGCACTGGCAAGTGGCTGGAACTGAGCTGGGGCAAAAATGGCCTGACTCCTGAAAATGGTTTCCCGGATGCGGCTTCTGTGATGATTTTTGCCCGTGAAGCGGCAACCCTGGTAGGCGCAACTACCATGGACCGCCCTGAGTGGGTTGCTGTTCATCCTGGGAACGAACATGTCTTCTGTACGCTGACCAACAACAAGTATCGTGGCGTAAGAGAATCACAACCTCTGAACCCGGCTAACCCTCGTACCAAAAACCCATACGGGCATATTATCCGTTGGACACCGGCAGGTGGTGACCACACGGCGGATACCTTCAAGTGGGATATCTATGTGATGGCTGGTAACCCTGAAGTCCATCCGGACGGCCTGATGGCAGGTACGCCGAACATTAACAAAGAAAACATGTTCAACAGCCCTGACGGTATTGGCTTTGATAAAGCAGGCCGTCTCTGGATCCAGACCGACGGTAATTACTCCAACAAGGATAACTTTGCCAGTATGGGCAACAACCAGATGTTGTGTTCTGATCCAAAAACCGGCGAAATTCAGCGCTTCCTCACTGGCCCTATCGCCTGTGAAATCACCGGCCTGACTTTCAGCCCCGACCAGAAGACCATGTTTATAGGTATTCAACATCCGGGCGAGGGCCTTAAGCCTTCCCATTTCCCAGGAGGTGGTGATTCCATTCCTCGGTCGTCAGTAATGGTGATTACCCGCGAAGACGGCGGCGTGATAGGCGCATAAAACGGTCTTTTTTGAAGAGCATCTCTTTTCTGAAAAGCAAAAGCCCGACTTGTTTCTAAGCCGGGCTTTCTTATGCTGGTTTTTAGTCGAAGGAATTTATCGCTAATTTGACAGGCAATCACCTGTCGCTGTAATCCTCAGCCAAAATGCCCGCAGCACTTCGGGCTATCGGGTTCAGGGAATCCCCTTCCAATCCTTCTTCACACAGCGATTCTTTCATGGAGCGGGACCAGAATTTCCTGATATGCAGGGCAACACTGTCAATTGTCTCTTCTTCCGTCCGTCCATGACGCAGGTTGTCGGCTATCTGGTTGGCCATGGAGAACAACTGGTCAGTGTGTTGGGCGTGATCTTCTTCCATCGGTTATTCTCCTTTAGCCTGATTCAAGTGCCCTATCTGTTCATTATGGAATGCGTGGTATTTATCCTGCCATCCTGACTTTTTCTCGGTTTTTGTCACCTGTACCGCGGTAACTTTGTATTCCGGACAGTTTGTCGCCCAGTCCGAATTATCAGTGGTAACCACATTGGTACCGGAAAATGGGTGGTGGAAAGTGGTGTAAACCACGCCTGGTTGCATACGGGTGCTGATTTGAACCGGTAACTGTGTTTCACCTGCGCGGCTGGTGATTTTCACCCAGTCGCCTTCTTTGATACCGCGTTCTTCCGCATCGTGTGGGTGCAATTCAAGCACATCTTCCTTATGCCACAAAACATTGTCGGTGCGACGGGTCTGGGCGCCAACGTTGTATTGGGTCAGGATTCTCCCGGTGGTCAGGAGTAAAGGGTAACGTCTGTTGGCGCGCTCGGATGTCGGAACATATTCCGTTACTACGAAGCTTCCTTCCCCTTTGACAAAGTGGTCGATATGCATCGTGGGCGTACCGAGCGGCGCTTCATCGTTACATGGCCACTGCAATGAACCGAATCGGGCAATTTTTTCATAGCTAACGCCATGGAAAGTCGGCGTAAGACGGGCAATTTCATCCATTATTTCAGATGGATGCTCATAAGGCATCGGATAACCCATCGCATCAGACAGCGCTTTGGTTACTTCCCAGTCGGCTTTGCCCGAGAGCGGCGTCATAACCTTGCGAACCGGTGAAATGCGCCGTTCTGCATTGGTGAAGGTTCCGTCTTTCTCCAGAAAGGAAGACCCGGGAAGGAATACATGCGCATACTTCGCTGTTTCATTCAGGAAGATGTCCTGGATGATCAGGCAATCCAGTGAGGTCAGAGCCGCTTCAACATGTTGTGTGTTGGGGTCTGACTGGGCAATATCTTCACCCTGGCAATAGAGTGCCTTGAATTTACCGGCAATGGCAGAGCTGAACATATTCGGGATCCGCAACCCCGGTTCGTTGTCCAGCGGCACACCCCACTCTGACTCAAACATACTCCGTACACTGTCGTCTGAAACATGGCGATAACCCGGGAATTCATGCGGGAATGAACCCATGTCACAAGACCCCTGGACGTTGTTCTGCCCGCGTAATGGGTTCACACCCACACCTTCACGGCCAATATTTCCAGTCAACATTGCCAGGTTGGCAATTGACATCACGGTCGATGAACCCTGGCTGTGTTCAGTGACACCCAGGCCATAATAAATCGACCCGTTTCGTTGGGTGGCAAATAAACGGGCAGCCCCGCGGATATCCTGGGCATCAACGCCGGTTTCTTCTTGAATGGCTTCCGGGCTGTGTTTAGGGTCAGTAATAAATGCGCGCCATTTGGCGTATTCACTGTCGTTACAACGGGCCTTAATGTAAGACTCGTCTTCCAAACCTTCTTCGACAATCACGTAGGCCAGCGCATTCATCACGGCGACATTGGTTCCCGGCCGCAATTTCAGGTGGAAATCGGCTTTAACGTGCGGGCCATCAACAATGTCAATTATTCTCGGGTCAATAACGATAAGGTGCGCCCCCTGGCGAATCCGGCGCTTCAATTGAGAGCCGAACACCGGGTGGCCGTCTGTCGGGTTGGCGCCTATCACGATAACCACGTCAGTGTGTTCAATAGACTCAAATGATTGCGTGCCCGCTGATTCACCGAGGGTGGTTTTGAGACCGTACCCGGTTGGCGAATGACAAACCCGCGCACAGGTATCAACGTTATTGGTTCCCAATGCAGCACGGACAAACTTCTGGACCAGGTAGGTTTCTTCATTGGTACACCGGCTTGAGGTGATGCCACCAACACTGTCCGGCCCGTGCTTTTCCAAAACGCTCTTTAGCTTGCCTGCCGCAAATGAAATAGCTTCATCCCAGTTCACCGTGCGCCACGGCTCATTGATGCTGTCACGAATCATCGGCTCAGTGATGCGGTCTTTATGGGTAGCATAGCCAAATGCAAACCGGCCTTTAACACACGAATGCCCCTGGTTCGCAGCGCCATGTTTGTTAGGCACCATGCGTACCAGTTGGTCTCCTTTCATCTCTGCCCGGAATGAGCAGCCAACCCCGCAATATGCACAAGTTGTGACCTTGTAACTTGTAGGTAAGCCTTTTTCAATAACACTGTTTTCAGTGAGCGTTGCTGTCGGGCACGCCTGTACACACGCTCCGCAGGAAACACAGTCTGATTCCATGAAGTTGTCGGCAGAACCTACAGAAACACGGGAACCAAAACCGCTTCCCTCTATTGTCAGGGCAAACTGTCCCTGGATCTCCGAACAGGCGCGGACACATCGGGAACACACGATGCACTTGCTACTGTCGAAGGTGAAATACGGGTTTGACTGGTCTTTGGGCAAATCAAGGTGGTTCTCTCCATCGAACCCATATCTTACTTCTCGAAGCCCGACTTCCCCGGCCATATCCTGTAACTCACAATCGCCGTTTGCAGGGCACGTTAAGCAATCCAGTGGGTGGTCTGAGATATAGAGCTCCATAACGTTACGACGTAACCTTTGCACGCCTTCACTCTGCGTTTTCACTACCATACCGGGGGCTACCGGTGTGGTGCAGGAGGCCGGCTTTCCTCTCATACCCTCAACTTCGACAGCGCAAAGGCGGCAGGAGCCAAAAGCATCAAGGCTGTCTGTGGCGCAGAGCTTAGGAATGCGGACATTAACCGTGGCTGCAGCCCTCATTACAGAGGTACCTTCCGGCACCTTGACCGGCCAGCCGTCGATGGTGAGTTCAACCATCTGCGTTGACGGTGTCGCACCCCGGGTTTTGTCTGGGGTACCGTAATCTATATCCTTTTCCGGGGTGAAATATTCAACCATCTTAATTCTCCTTGCCACCGGCTTCGCTGTTTGCGGGCAAGCCAAAGGATTCAGGGAAATGCTTGACGATGCTGCGTACCGGGAAAGGTGTCATTCCTCCCATTGCACACAGCGACCCTTCTTCCATGGTGTCGCAAAGGTCGTGTAATAAGTTAAGGGCCGATTCTTTGTCCTGGGCTGATTTGAGTGCATCAATCACTTCCATTCCGCGGACGGCCCCAATGCGACATGGGGTACATTTCCCGCAGGATTCAACCGCGCAGAATTCCATTGAGAATCGTGCCATCTCAGACATATCAACCTGATCGTCGAATACGACCACGCCACCATGCCCAACCACCGCCTTCACTTCAGCAAAGGCTTCATAATCCAGTTCAATATCCCATTCATGTTCCGGTATATATGCTCCCAAGGGGCCACCCACCTGAGCTGCAACCAACTGCCTGCCGCTGCGGCTGCCTCCCCCGTATTTGTAGATTAGTTCCCGAAGCGTTGTGCCGAAGGCTATTTCCACCAGCCCGCCCTGTTTAATGTTGCCGGCCAGCTGGACGGGAATGGTGCCACGGGAGCGGCCGAGCCCGTAATCCCGGTAGTAGGCAGCGCCCTTAGCAAGAATGATAGGAACAGACGCCAGCGATATGACGTTGTTAACCACCGTAGGTTGGCCAAAAAGCCCTTCAATAGCAGGAATCGGCGGTTTGCTGCGCACCAGCCCCCGCTTCCCTTCAATGCTTTCCATCAAGGACGTCTCTTCGCCGCAGATATACGCGCCCGCGCCCATCCGGAATTCAATCTGGAAGGTCTTTCTTGAACCCAGGACGTTATCACCAAGCAATCCGGCGTCATTGGCTAAACGGATTGCTTCCCGGAAAACTTTGCATGCAACCGGATATTCTGAGCGGGTGTAGATGTACCCATATGTCGCACCTGTTGCGAGGCCCGCAATCACCATGCCTTCAATCAACGTGAAAGGATCCCCCTCCATCAGCATCCTGTCAGCAAATGTTCCTGAATCACCTTCGTCGGCATTACATATGATGTACTTGGTTTCTGAAGGCTGGTGAAGCGTCGTTTTCCATTTAATTCCAGTCGGGAAAGCCGCACCACCACGTCCGCGCAATCCGGAATCAGTCACTTCCTCTACGATCTCTTCCGGAGTCATATGCAGGGCTTTTTTGAGGCCGGCTAAGCCGCCTCTCTGTTCGTAGTCATCGAGATCGAGCGGATCAACATACCCAACGCGTTCAAATGTCAGACGCTGTTGCTCTTTAAGGTAAGGAATTTCGGCAGTTTCCCCTAGGTATTTAGGGTGATCAGCCATTTCTCCTCCGGCAGCGAGGGTCAAAACCAGCTCAATGGCATCTTCTTCAGAAACCGGTCCAAAAGCAAAACGACCTTCGTCAGATTCGATTTCAAGCAAGGGTTCAAGCCAGAAAAGGCCATGGGACCCATTGCGGACAATGAGTGCATCTATCCCGGTACTGTCAATTGCGCTGTCACAAGCCGTTGCTACCCTGTCTGCGCCTTTTGCAACCGCAGTAGTATCGAGGGGAATATAGATCTTCATACTTCTTTTACCTCGATAGTCGGCAACGAAAGAGCTTCAATCTGTTCATCCAGTTTTTCACCAGTCATATCAGCCAAAATGTTGTCGTTGATTTTTACTGATGGTGCACAGGAACAATTCCCTAGGCAGTAAACCGGCTCCAAAGTGAAATTTCTGTCAGCCGTTGTTTCATGCCAGTCCAGACCAAGCTTTGCTTTGGCATGAATCTCCAGTTGTCGGGAGCCCATAGCCTGGCATGCTTCGGCACGGCAAATCTGGATGGTGTTTTTACCAGGCTTCTCTTGTTTAAAATCGTGGTAAAAAGTGATGACACCGTGTACGTCGGCATCTGAAAGGCTCAACGCTCTCGCAATAACGGGAACGGAAGCTTTGGGAATATAGGTTAGTGCATCCTGGATGGCGTGAAGAACCGGCAGCAATGCACCGTCAATATCCTGAAAAGAATGAAGAATATCATTTACTACAGGAAGCTCTGTATCACTGAGTCCTATAGTCTCTGGCTGGTTTACGTTGACTGTCATTACCCACTCTTCCTTGATTTTTAACATTATATTAGCTTTTTACACAACCCTCCGGTTTAGCTGACAAAGACTCTGATTTATCAATTTAAGACGCTTTGCTGTCAAAAGCTGCCGCATTACCGAAACATAATCCACGGTGTTCTTAGTATTATTCCTATCACACACATTGAAAGTGCTTATAAGATGCTGAATTCATACAGTCATATATATTTAGTGCTCTAAACATAATAAAAACATTCAATCACTTACGCCTAATCTCAATATTAAGACATTCGAGAAATACCCTACTTTCTTCACAGATTTTGTTGTGGTTAGAAGATATTTTTCGATTTAATGATTACGTTTAGTTTACATTCATTAAACAGATAAATAACTGAATTCTGTCTTGCAGAATCGCAATAAACAGCCGGTGAATTTGCAGAGATAAAATGGAATTATCATTTCACCGGTCTGGCTCTATAAAAGCAGGTAAACAGATCTGTAAAAAGCAGACTCCTGTGAGGGTCATTACGCCAGAGTGTTTCGATACCCACTCAGACGTAATGAGAGCGATGTCATGTCAGTCGACAAGTAAGGGAGCATGGTCGATGAGCATACTTAATAACACTCCGGTGCAAGCACCTGTTCAGGTAGGTTTCTTTCTCACTAAAGGGTTTACCTTAATTGCGATGGCGTCTGCTGTTGAAGTGCTGCGAATGGCCAACCAGTTATCCGGCCAGGTGCTTTACCAATGGCATACGTTCAGTGACGACGGAGAACCGGTTGCAGCCAGCGATGATCTAAAGGTCAGCGTTGATTCAGCCATTCCGACCACTATCAACCTCGATAACCTGATTGTGTGCGGGGGGATAGGTGTCACTAAAAGTGCTACGCCTAAGGTGCTTAACTGGCTGAATAATCTTGACCGGCATCATGTTCGCCTTGGCGGTATCTGCACTGGCAGTTATGTCCTGGCTAAAGCCGGTCTGATGGACAACCATTGCTGCTCTATCCACTGGGAATACCTTGCCGGATTCCAGGAAGCCTTTCCCAACGTAAAGATCAGCAACCATCTTTTTACACTGACCGACAGACGAATGACGAGTTCCGGTGGCACAGCGCCAATGGACATGATGCTGACACTTGTCGCCCGCCAACACGGTAACAAGTTAAGCGCAGCGATTTCTGAAATGTTTATCTGCGAACGGATCCGTAAAGGTGAAGATGCCCAGAAGATCCCGCTCCGCAGTTTAGTGGGAACATCCCAGCCAAAGCTCCTTGAGGTGGTAACGCTTATGGAGGCTAACCTGGAAGAAACCATTGGTATGGATGAGCTGGCAGAATACGTTAACCTTTCGCGTCGTCAGCTCGAACGCCTTTTCCAGAAGCACCTTAAATGTTCCCCGTCCCGCTACTATCTCCACTTGAGATTAAACCGGGCTCGACAGCTGTTGAAGCAGACTAATTTGCAGATTATTGAGGTCGCCATTGCATGTGGATTTGTTTCTACACCGCATTTCAGTAAATGCTACCGGGATTACTTCGGAATTCCGCCAAGGGATGAGCGACTGGGAATGATCGAAAAAGAGGTTTCCGCTGCAGAAAACGAACCAACCTTTGCATCAGTAACGCTGGCAGCCGGTTAACTAATCTAGAAAACGCTTTCTTCTGCAATGAATCAGCCGGGCAAATTTCAGCCCGGCTTTCTTATACCTGTTAATCCTGGGAATCCAAGAGGAAACGCCCTGTCTCTTCATCAGCGATCAAGTCTGAAACGTAACCTCCTCTAATCGCTCCCAGTGTCGCTTCGAAATTGGTTTTTCCAGCAGCTAAAAATATTCGACGTTCTATTTGCCTGAGTTGGGCCAGGGTAATCCCCAGAATCCTTCTATCGATATCAGCGTAAACCGGATGCCCGTGTTTATCGTAGAACCGGCCACAAATCACCCCTACAGCGCCTAACGACCTGAACCCTTCCATATCTTTTGCGGAAAGGACACCCGCCCGAATCAGGGGGTTTTCGTCCTCGGCATTACCGACAACGAAAAACGCCTTGTTGCATTTCGTTAAATACGAAAAGTTGTCACGGATAATGGGCTCTGCCTGCAGCTCTTCTGCCAGCCTCGCACTGGACACCACAGCCGGTACATGAAGATTGACACAGCGGCCTGATAACTTATTGGCAATCTGGGAAGATGACTCAATGGTAGTAAAATCCGGTTGTGCGGGCATAGAACCCATCATCTGCAAAACTGTCACATCACGGCAGGACTTAGGCACCATTACCTGGCTCATCAGGTGAATTGTTCTTCCCCAGGCGACACCCAGTACATCCCCGTCTTCAATTACCTCATTAAGGTACGCCCCTCCTGCCCCGGCAAACCGGTTCCGGGATGAAGCCTGATTACTGTCCGGAAGAATAACGACATTGCTTAAACAGAATTTCTTTTTGATTCGCAATGCCAGATCAATATTTGAATAGCTGTCGAAATCCAGCGATATCCTGACCAGCCCTCTTTCCCTTGCAACCTGAAGATATTTAACGACGGTTACACGGGACAGTCCCATTGCCTTCGCGACATCAGTTTGGCTCATTCCATCCTGGTAATAGAGCCATGCGGCCTTAAGAACAGGGTCACTGTCAAAAGCATGATTCGATTTGACTGTACGCTTTGCCATAGATATCTGCTTCCAGAGTTTGTCTGAATAGACTTTTGTAATTTTAGACTAACATTTGTTAATCAATTTACAGTTCATCTCTTGGTTGATGCATTCTCAATATTTAGATTATTTATCTTTGCACATTGCGACTTGCATACATTGTCATCTCAAAAGGCACTACATTTATCACGTTGTTAATTATAATATTAATTAGATTGTATGACTTGAATAGATAAATAAACGCCCTTGTCTGATTAATAAGATTTCTGTCCAACAGTAAAACAATCACCAAACAAAAGAATATCTTCCCTGCCAACCTTTCAATTCCCTCCTACATTTTAACAATTGTTAAAGTCATCTAGACATATGTTGTAGGTGAAAAATGACTTTTACCCCTAACACCATCAAGATCTCATCCGTTAAAAAGCGGTTTGCACATAACACCGTTTTGCATGGTATTGACCTGACACTTCACGGCGGGAAAGTAACCGCCCTTCTCGGAGCGAACGGCGCCGGAAAATCCACCTTGGTCAAAATTCTCAGCGGCGTTTATGCAGCTGACGAAGGGTTGATAGAAATTGATGGTGTTCAGTGTGATGTCTCGTCACCGTACAGAGCACGAAAATCAGGCATCGTTACCGTCCACCAAATTATTAATGAAGGTGTCGTACAGGACCTCACTGTCGCAGAAAATCTGTTGCTGGATAAATTGTGTGATGGGAGGTTGCCAACATTACTTAACCGAAACCGGCTAAATAAGGAAGCCCGTGCCATAGCGGAATCTATCGGCCTTGACCTCCCGCTTGATAAACAGGTTTCCGAACTGAGCCAGGCAGACAAGCAACTCGTCTCCATAGCAAGGGCACTCTCAGAACAGCCTAAGTTACTTATTCTCGATGAACCCACCTCAAGCCTGTCCGAAAACGAATCAATAAGCCTGTTCAATGCTGTTAAGGCGTTATGTGGGCAAGGTGTCGCTGTTTTGTATATTTCACACAGAATGTCAGATATCCGTGCATTGGCAGATGAAATCTCAACCCTGAGGGAAGGAAGGATAGTCGGTCAGTTTTCTCCTCCATTTGATTTTAATGCCGCAGTAGATTCAATGCTCGGTCACGCCATCGGCGATATATCGCATCCCTACCAGCCAGGTTCAAAAGAAACGCTTCGCTTTGAACAAGTGCGCCTGAAAAAAGACGCCAGACCATTCAATCTATCGCTTTATTCTGGACAGGTCACTGTACTCACCGGTTTGCTTTCTTCCGGGTGTTCCCACGTTGTAGAAGCTCTGTTTGGCATGCGAAATTTCGAAAGTGGCCGTGTCTATTTTGAAGGCAGAGAGTGGGCGCCGGATTCCCCATATCAAGCTGTCAAAGACGGCGTTTTTATGGTTCAGGAGGACCGTGGAAACAATGCCCTTATTCCGGCATTTTCGATAGCCGACAATACCAGCCTGCCTTTCCTGTCCCGGTTTTCGAACTGGGGATTTATGGCCCGGAATAAAGAAAACTCGGCCATAAACAAAGTACTGGCTAAAACACAGGTTAAATATTCAGACAGCGCACAAAACATCACTACGCTCTCCGGAGGTAACCAACAAAAAGTGATGGTTTCCCGCTGGTTACTTGAGTCTGCACGGGTTTACCTCCTTAACGAACCTTTCCAGGGCATCGATATCTCATCACGCAGGCAGATAGGTGCATTGTTGCGTGAACTCTCCGCTCAATGCGCGGTTGTTGTTGTTTGCAGCGATATTGAAGAGGCTTTTGAAATTGCCGATCGCATCATTGTGTTTAATCACAATAACCTGGCTGGTGCACATACTGTAAACACGCTGGATACCAACCTGTTAATCAGCCAAATTGCGGCAGCTCCCGGTCAGGCTGAACACCCCCAACATGTCTTGGAGAATACCTGATGACTGATCTTAGGGCATTTGCCATTAAATACGGCCTCCTTATATTGCTCGCTCTGATGCTGGTCATCTTCTCACTGTCTGAGCCCGCGTTTCTCAGCACGATCAATATGATGATTATCCTGCAGTCAGTGTCCATAGTGGCCATCCTTGCATTGGGGGTGACTGCAACGCTGGCAGTAAACGGCTTTGACCTCTCTATCGGGTCAACAGCTGCTATATCGATGATGACATCGAGTTACGTGATGGTTGTCTGGGATGGGGGAACCGTCTTTGCCCTCACCGCAGCTATTGGCATTGGCGTTATTGTCGGGTTGATCAACGGGTTCCTGACGGTACATATGCGGGTACCGGACCTGCTTGCCACTCTGGGAATGATGTTCCTGCTGTTGGGTCTTCAGTTGATCCCGACCGAAGGGCGATCCATTTCTACTGGAATGAGCCTGGGCGATGGCGAGATAGCTTCAGGCCGGTTTACCGAATCATTTCTCTACCTTGGGCGCGCCCGGCTTTTTGACATTATCCCGGTACCCGTTGTCATCATGTTGATTCTTGCTGCCATTACCTACCTGTTTCTTGAAAAAACCCGACATGGCCGGGTGATGTACTCCATAGGCTCCAATGAAAGGGCTGCGCTTCTGGCCGGTGCCAGGGTAAAGCTCTACCGGTATGTTGCTTATGTCATGTCTGCAGTTTATGCCTCTGTTGGCGGGATACTTCTGGCTGCCCGAATAGGCCGCGGAGACGTCAGTTCCGGTAATTCGCTGTTAATGGATGGCGTTGCCGGGGCATTGATAGGCTTTGCGGTATTTGGTGCTGCCCGCCCTAACGCCCAGGGGTCGGCCATCGGGGCGCTGTTCGTCGGAGTCCTGCTAAATGGCCTTACCATGATGAACACCCCCTACTACACCCAGGATTTCATTAAAGGCGCAGTATTGGTTGCTGCGTTGATGTTCACCTTTGGACTGACAAACAAACGTTCATAAAGAGGAATGGAACATGAAAGGATACAAGGCCCTGCTTATGGGCGCAGCACTTACAGTGACGTTGACCGGCATGGAAACTATGGCAGAAGTTACCTCACCGTTTGCCGGAAAAGATATGAAAATTGCTCATGTTCGCTATCTGTCCCAGGGGGATTTCCCTGAGCTTTACCTGAAAGGCGTAAAACGGCAGGCAGAAGCATTGGGACTGGAGCTTGATGTTTATGATGCCCGGCAGGATGCAGCCTTGCAACGTAGCCAGTTGGAGCAGGCTATTTTAAAAGGTTATGACGGCATTGTACTGCAACACGGCTTTACCGATTCCCTAAAAGACCTGGCAGATCTGGCCGTTCAGAACGGTATCAAGATGGTGGCCTTTGACGTGAATGCAGAAAACCCTGACATTCCCCAGATAAATCAGGATGACCATATGATCGCCCGTATGGCATTGGAGCAGGCGGTGAAGGACAACGGAGACAGCTGGAAAGCAGCGTATGTCTACGTGCCGGGTATCCCACCACTGGATCGCCGGGATGAAGTCTTCTCCGAGTTCAAGGAGCGCTACCCGAACATCAAGGAAATATCCCGTTTTGGCACACTAAACAACCCAATTCCCAATATGGTAGCGGACCAGGCGGCTGCGGTCTTTCGTGCTAACCCTGATATTACCGTAGCATTTTCCCCTTATGACGAATTTGCCAAAGGCATCAAGATCGCCGTTGATGAAGCCGGCTTGTCATCCAGCGTGAAAATATACAGTGCCGATATATCCAACGCTGACATCCATGCCATGCGGGAGCCGGGCAGCGCCTGGGTGGCAACAGCCGCGACCAATCCGTCAATTATGGGGGAAGTCAGCGTCCGAGCACTGGCTTACTTGCTTAAAGGTGAATCCGTCCCTCACCAAGTGACAGTGTCACCAATATTGGTCACACAGAAAATGCTGAACGATCAGGATATCAAAAATATGGATGATCTCATCCAGAAGATACCTGCTTTCTCAGAGTCAACAACGCTGGTGCCGGACTGGATGCCGATGCCTTAGTCATCCCACTTAACGGAAAGAGAGACTGGGTCATGAACATTTCAACACCTGACGGCTACTACCCGCTTACTGTCGCTTCGCTGGCACAATATCTTGCCAACACGCTGCCAAAGAGCCTTTCACTGCAAGGTCGCCCTGATGAGTGGGAAATCAGTGAAGTTGGGGACGGCAACTTAAATCTCGTGTTTATCGTGCAGGCACCGGAAAAAACACTGGTCGTGAAGCAGGCGTTGCCCTACGTCCGTGCGGCAGGCGAAAGCTGGGCCCTGTCTCTCAGCCGTTCTTATTTTGAATACAACATCCTTGTAGAAGAGCGAAAGCATACCCGGCCTGAATTAGTACCAGAGGTATTCTTTTACGATGAGGCCATGTCGCTCTTTATTATGGAATACCTCCACCCTCACATCATACTCAGGAAAGGGTTAATGGCTGGTATCGAGTACCCAAAACTGGCCGAACACATAGGTGTCTTTCTTGCTGAAACCCTGTTCCATACTTCTGATATTGGTATGGAAGCCTCTGCCAAAAAGGATCTTGTTTCCCGGTATGCCAAAAACCAGGAACTGTGCAAAATTACCGAAGACCTGATTTTTACCGAACCCTACTTTAATGCTGAGCGCAACGACTGGACCTCACCGGAGCTGGATGAAGCTGTTCATTCGGTTTGGCAGGACAGTGAACTGATCCAGGTGGCCATGCAGTACAAGCTGAAGTTTATGACTGAGCACCAGGCTTTGCTTCACGGTGACCTGCACTCCGGCTCCATCATGGTTACGGCAGATGAGACCAAGGTTATCGATCCGGAATTCGGATTTATGGGACCGATAGCTTTTGATACAGGCAACTATGTCGGCAATCTCTACATGGCGTTCTTTTCCCAATTTGGTCTGGAAACAGACATGGATAAGCGCGCCGCCTACCAACAGTGGATACTGGATAAAATAGAGGAAACCTGGACGGTATTTGTCACTCGTTTTTGCGACCTATGGGACAACAAACAACAAGGCGAGGCGTACCCGGTAGAAATATATCACTCTGCCGACAGATCACTTCTCCGCAACGCGCAGAACCTATTTTTTGAATCACTTTTTGTCGACACCTTGGTCAACGCTGGAATGGAGATAAACCGGAGGATTATCGGGTTCGCCGGTGTCGCCGACTTTAAATCTATAGAAGATCCTCAGGTTCGTGCCCAGTGCGAGGCTCCTGCATTGGCCCTTGCAAGAGAGATCATGATTAACCCCAACAGCTACCGAAACTTCAGGGATGTAAACCAAAAAGCAACACTCTTGTTTAAGGGGATATAAATGAAAATTGACGGCATCCACTACCGTTCTTTGTGGCTTAACGAAGACGGCGTTTCAATTTCGATTTTTGACCAGACAAAATTACCATTCCTGGTAGAAATTATCACGTTAAGCAATGTCTCTGAGGTCGAGTATGCCATTCGCCATATGCAGGTTCGCGGGGCTCCGCTCATAGGCGCAGTCGCAGCTTATGGCCTTGCGATTGCGATGAACGAAGACCCGGGTGACGATAACCTTTACCTGGCGTACAAAACGCTTGTTTCAACACGCCCAACCGCCATAAACCTGAAATGGGCGTTGGACCGCCTGCGCACAGAGCTGACAAGCCTTCCTCCTGAGCGGCGAAAGGATATTGCTTACCAAACCGCAGGGATAATCGCTGACGAAGACGTGACGTTTTGCAAAGAAATTGGCAGGCATGGCAAGGCGATTATTCAGAGCCTATACGAGAAAAAAGGCATTGGGGACACCGTTAACATCCTTACCCACTGCAATGCAGGTTGGTTGGCAACTGTGGACTGGGGTACCGCTCTGGCACCCATTTATATGGCGCACGATGAAGGTATTAAAGTGCATGTTTGGGTTGATGAAACCCGGCCTCGCAACCAGGGAAGTTTGACAGCGTTTGAATTGGGCGCACACGGTATAGAACACACCCTGATTGCCGACAATGCCGGAGGGCACCTGATGCAGCATGGTTTAGTGGATATGTGTATTGTCGGTTCAGACAGGACAACCGCCCGAGGTGACGTTTGCAACAAAGTGGGAACCTACCTGAAAGCACTTGCAGCAAAAACGCACCATATCCCTTTTTATGTTGCACTCCCTTCATCAACCATAGATTTTGAAATCTGGGATGGGTTACATGACATTCCGATTGAAAAACGCTCACCGGACGAAGTATCACGAGTTTTTGGAATAGGGCCACAGGGTAAACCTGGCTGGGTCGACATCTTACCGGAAGGCACACCTTGCGAAAACTATGCCTTTGATGTGACACCGGCAGAGTTTGTAACCGGCTTAATTACAGAAAGAGGTACCTGCCGGCCCCTGGCTAAAGATCTGAAGGCTTTGTTTTCGGATCTGGTTCCGTGATTGGAGTTAGACACCCAATGGGTACTCAGAGTATCCGAAAAAGCGGGTAATTTACGCAGTGTCCATTCGCCTTCACCAAAGATTTTCTGTCCGGTCACTACAATCACAACGTGGGTTACAGCCCCTCGGCTGGGCAGGTGTTATCGCACATCTACTTTCTTAACCCGTTTTTTGACGGAACGGTAGCTGGGTGACGCTAGGAAGATATCCATCAACATGAAAATGGAATTGGTAAAGCCTTTCAGAGTGCAAAGCTCGCAATGCCACTCATACCGAAGAAGCTGCGTAGTAAAATCCTGTAATTTATCCTCTATCTGCGCATACACATTAGCGCTGTCTGCCATACCGTTCCTTGTGGTCGAACTCTGTATAAATACACGCTGCTCACTACCAGTCATGAAACCATTCTCGTGTTAACTCCGGACATCCTTGCGTCATATTTACGCGCATCTCTCGTATTTTTGATGTATAGTTTGTAGAGAGTTAAGGAGGTGCTTATGACAGCGACATATCAGGCAGTAGCGCAATCGCTAAATCAGCCCAGTGCGACATTTATCGGAAAGGTTGGCCTGGAAGTGGATATTTTCAGTAACCGGGCTAAGAAAATTCAGATCATTCGGCAAGGAATTTCCGGTTCAGTGCTTGAGAAGACGGTGAAAGGCTATCCTGAGCAGCGAGCACTGTTTTGTACGGTACTGGGTACCGCCTCTACCAACCTCTCTCGTTTGTACAAAGCTCACCTGGACAAACGTAAATCTGAGGACTTCTTGCACTTACTTGGTGTTTTGATGGCCGTAACGGATTTGTACGAAGGAGATCAGGCATTGGTAGCTGAACTGCTGAATACACGTATTCCAGCGCTTGGTGACCAAAAGCCGGTAGACTTGCTGGATACCTTTGAAGGGCGCGAGCTTGTGAAGGAATACCTGAACAAGCTTTGCTGGGGAGAGTTTATTTGAAACTCTTTCGTATTTGCCCTGAACAGTACTTGGAAAACTACTCCGGACTGGGGGCCAGTTTCCAGGATGGTGCAAGGTGGAACCACCCAGGGATCCCGGTGATGTATTTTTCCCCATCACCGGCTGTTTGCATGCTGGAGATGGCCAACTATCTACCCTCTCCCCGGTTGGTACCCAAAACATACCGACTGGGGACATATGATTTACCGGATACACTAATAGACTCACTGGATCACGACTCTTTACCCGACGACTGGGATGCGTATCCACATGGATTGCAAGCACGGGTGATAGGAACTGAATGGTTGCAGTCGGGCCAAAACGTCGGACTATTGGTACCTTCAGCCGCTGTGCCCAGTGCACTTGAGAATGTGGTATTGGTAAATCCCGCTCATCCCCAGGTCAAAAAGCTAAAACTGGTAGCTTCCACAAGCGAGCTGTTTAACCAAAGGGCCTTTGCTGGCCTGAAATAAGAAACATCGAGCAGACTGTGCGACCGGTATTAAAATAGCTGCCTTCTTTGTCATAACGTTGGCTGGGAGTACAATTTCTGACCACTTTGGCGTCACAATACTCTCGGAGTAAAAATGCCAACCTCTTCTTTTAAATCAAGGAAAGTTCTTTTAAAGCAGGAAAGACAAGTGCCACCCGTGTGATCTTCATTACACTCAATTTGGGGTCCGTCTCTCTAACTGCCAGCCACCCGATTACCTCCCTTCGATATCGTGTTAATTTGGGACGACGCAACTAACAGCTCCTTTATTAATTGCCTCTCAAATTAATACCGGGTTGTCTTCCAACCCGGTATGACGTCAGCGTCGCAGCACCCCTTCTTCCCTGAGAAGTGAAATGATGGCTTTTGCTGCCTCTTCCGGACTAGGATCTTGCATGACCTGCCCACCTTTTGCCTCCGACTTTGCTGTTGCGGCTTTAAACCGGTCTGCTGCCGTTTTCGCTTTCACGACTTTCAAGCGTTTAGGGCGCTTCTTCGCAGGTACCATTTCCCAGGATGCAAGTTTACTGTCTGGCTCAGTCGGAGCGCTTGCTTCGACAATTTCGCCGTCCCGTGAACGGATATAAGCAATCTGCCGGGGTGCTTCTGCTGCTTTATCGACGCTGGCAACGAAGGGGAGTTTGACTTTAATCCGTCTGCGCTGCCCTCGCGGCAATGCTTGCAGAATACTGGCCTCACCATTTTTAATTTCTTCAATTTCGGCAATATTATTGACCATCGGCCATCCAAGGGACTCAGCCAGCAAATACGGGAGCATTCCGGAAGATTCCCCCTGCTCTGCTGTTACACCAGTTAACACGATCCTCGGCAAATTACGTTCGAGATGTTTTGCGATAGCTGGTACAACGTCTGCATAAGGTGATTGGCTTATCACTTCAAGTCGCCCGATACCCATCCCCAGATATTCTCTCAGAGAGGCCTCGCTGGCATCACCTGCATGCAGCACTTCGAGGCTGGAAATATTGTTGTTCAAAGATAAGCCAAGCGCCATTTCCACCGCTCTGGCATCCTGATCTGCGCGACGGTAACGCCCTGTCACCGGATGGCGTCCGACTGACACCAGAACTGTAATTCCCAATTCAGACGGCATGATCCAGTACCTCCTGTCCTTCTTTGCCCAGTTCCCGGTTAATGGCTTCCATCACTGCACTGCTGTCTGCAATAACGCTCAACGACGCACGCTTTATCATGTCGCAGGAAATATCCGTATTAATGGCAATGACCTTTTCGCACTGCCCGATCCCTTGCAGGTGTTGAATTGCTCCTGAAATACCCACGGCGATATACACCCTTGCAGACACCCAGGTGCCGGTTGCTCCTACCTGTGTTGCCCGTGGCATAAACCCATCGTCCACGGCAACCCGGCTCGCCCCTTCTGTTGCCCTGAGGTTTTCGGCTGTCTGGTGAAAAAGGTCCCAATCCTTAACCCCATTCCCACCTGAGAGGATAAATTCCGCCTCTGCCAACGGGATAGATTTCGGGTCGACAGCTATCTGCCCGCAGTCTTGAATGCGGTTAACGGAAAGCGTTGGATGTTCGAGGGACAATGGCAGTGCTTCATGTCGTGTTTCGCTGACCTGATCAGCACATTCCGGTAATACCAACAGTACTTTCTCAGAGGTACGTGTTACCTCTTGCGTGCCGGCACTCGCTTGGCACTGTAATGACTGGTCTTCCCCAACAGCAATAACACCACCCGCAATGCGAAGGCCTGATGAAGCTGCAAAACGTCGCCCTGTATCACCACTGCCAAGAATGCTGTCTGCAAACAACCAGGTGTCAGGCGTATAAATATCTGTAACCTGTTTCAGCGCAGAAAATCGTTTTTCAGGCGAGAACCCGGCAAAATCAGAATCTGGGATTTCAAGCAACCTGTCGACACCGGCTTTATCGAAGCCGGTTTCTTTGTGCTCACCAAAGACAATTGCCAGTACAGCGCCTTTTTTACCCTGGTTACTAGCCAGTTGATGCGCCAGTCCCAGCATATCCTTGTCATGGTCGGAGAGACGGCCCCCGACCATATCCGGTACAACTGCGATGAAGAACTCCGGGTCTATAACCTGATGCAACGGAAGTTCAGGCTCACGTGACGTTGTCACTGAAGACTTACCCACACCGAATGCCCCACCTGTTTCCCCAGCGCTGCGGTCAATTCGACGGATACCATTGGGACCGATGAAACCGACATTACGTGGGTTACGACGAACCAAACCGGTTGGTCCCAACTCGGGACCGCTCAGTTGTGCCATAAGTGCTGCATGTTCCGGGTGAAGCCTGTTCCGGATAATGTGCTCCTGCCGAGGATCCCGGCGTACAGCTTCGTCTCTCATACGCCCTCCTGTACACTTTGTTGGTTTTCCTGACGAACGCCTCCGTCGATAATTCTGCCAGCCAGAATTTCGGCGACATCCATGACCTCAGGCCGGGGTTCGACAACACCTTCGAGCATCAATGCACATTGCGGGCACCCGACAGCGACAACTTCAGCACCAGTCTCCCGAATGTCATTCATGCGCAGGTCTGGAATACGGGTTTTACCCGGAATATCGGTTGTTGGCGCACCACCGCCACCGCCACAGCATCGGGAACGGAATCCGGAGCGCTCCATTTCGTGGTAATTGGCCCCAACAGCATTGAGTAACGCCCTGGGAGCGTCATACCCGCCGTTGTACCGCCCGAGGTAACAAGGATCATGATAGGTAACATTCAGCTTTCCGGCCTGTTCCACAACCAGGTCACCACTCTCGATTAACTTCGATAAATACTGGGTGTGGTGCAACACATCAAAGTGACCACCTAATTCGGGATACTCGTTTTTGAGCACGTGAAATGCGTGAGGATCTGCGGTCACAATGTGCGCAAACTGGTACCGTTGTAAAATAGTGATATTCGTTTTGGCCAAACGCTGAAACGTTGCTTCGTCACCCAGCCGGCGTGCGAGATCGCCGCAATCAAGCTCTTCATTGCCTAGAAAGGCAAAATCGACATTGGCTGCACGCATTAATTTGACCAGTGCGCGTAACGTACGCTGGTTGCGCATATCAAACGCACCGTCTCCCACCCAGAACAACACATCCGCTTTTTTCACTTCAGACATTAACGGGAGTTTTTGGTCTACCGCCCAGTTCGCGCGCTGTTGCGGTGCATAGCCGTTAGGGTTATCCGTTGCGATCAGGTTTTCCAGTGTCACCGCGCCTTTACCCGGCGTTTGGCCCTGCTCCAGTGTCAGATGACGACGCATATCCACGATGGCATCCACATGCTCAATCATCATCGGGCACTCTTCGACGCAAGCCCGGCAAGTTGTGCACGACCATACTGTTTCGGGATCCAGTAAGCCCTCAAAGAGTGGCCGGTTTGCGCCGCCGCAACCCACTTTGTCCTCTTTACCCGGATAAGGACTGCCTGCGTAACCTTCTGTTGTACCACCCGCAAAACCTACCACCATATCCTGAATAAGCTTTTTAGGGTTGAGCGGCTGACCGGATGCAAACGCCGGACAAACTTTTTCACACCGTCCACACTGGACGCACGCATCAAAACCCAATAGCTGGTTCCACTTAAAATCGGAAGGGCGCGCAACGCCGAGGGTTGTTTCTTCCAGGTCGATGGCTTTAAGACCGGTTGAGCGACCACCACCAAAACGCTCCTTACGGCGGTGCCACGCAAGATGGAGCGCGCCAGCAAAAGCGTGCTTCATTGGCCCTCCCCAAGTCATGCCAAACAGAAGCTCAGCCAACCCCAGTGCTACACCTAAAGCCAGCACCGCTGCGATGATCCACCCAATGGCGTTTTCAGGCAGTATCCCCGTATTGGCAACGCTTATCAGGAAAGTGGAGCCGGAGAAGACCATCAGGCTTTTAGGCAAACGCATCCACGGCCCTTTTGAGAGGTTGGACGGCGGATTGTTACGGCGTTTTGCAACGAAAATTGCCCCGGTGAACATAACTGCAGACGTTACTAACAACAACAGGTTTACAAGTGGGTTATAGAGACCAATAACATATGCCAAAACCAGCAGTATCAGTGTAGCGACATAGCCACCTGCCGTTGCAACGTGCGTGTTGGATATGTACTTATCCCGACCGACAACATCGTGCAGGTCATGAAGGTAGCGGCCAGGCATTTTTGCCAAGCCACCAAGTATATTCACCTTTTCTGGGCGGCCCTGACGCCACAGCCGGATTCGGCGGACGGCACCAATAACCGCCAACACGATAGCGGCGGAAATCAGTACGGTAAGAATTTGGGAAAGCATGCATTACCTCCTGCCAGGGCTGCGCGAGGCAGCCCGCCTTAATCCCTGTAAAGCCACAAATTCCAGCTTAGAAGTCCTTACAAAGACGTAACGCATCGTAAATTGCTGCGTGGGTATTACGCTGGGAAACGCAATCACCGATACGGAACAGCAAGTACCCCTCCCGGTTGGCCTCGTCGTGCAGATCAAGGCTTGGCTGTGGCTTGGCGTCGTATTGCGCTTCAATATCGATCTGCCCTTTGTTCACCGAACCCTCTTTGAGCGCGTAATACAGTGCTTCAGACGGCGTAATGCCATTTTCAACCACAACCTGGTCGACAACGCGTTCCTCTTTTTGACCGGTATACTCATTTTCCAGCACGGCAATAAACTTTTCCCCTTCCCGGTAAACCTCCTCCAGCATCATGTCTGATGTCATAATCACTTCCTGCTGGTAAAGGCTACGGTAATAGGTCGGGAAAGTCGTGCCACCGACTGCTGCCCCAGGCTTGATGTCGTCGGTAACCAGTTCAACCAGGGAACCTTTTGATGCCAGGAAGTCCGCCACGGACATACCGGAAAATTCGCAGATAGTGTCATACACCAACACGTTTTTACCCGGTTCTACATCCCCGTTGAGAATATCCCAACTGCTCACAATCATGCCGTCTTCGCCACCCCATTTCGGGTTTTGGGTGATAAAAGGTGTACCACCGACAGCCAGAATGACGACATCCGGGTTAAGTGCCAGAATGGAGTCTGCGCTTGCTTCAGTGTTAAATTGGATATCAACACCCAAGCGAGCCAGTTCGAGCGCAAACCAGCGGGTAATACCGGCGATTTGGTCTCGTTGCGGGGCTTTGGCTGCGAGGGTTATCTGCCCGCCAAGCTCTGGCCCTTTTTCCAGCAGCGTGACATTGTGTCCACGCTCTGCGCTGACACGCGCCGCTTCCATTCCACCCGGGCCTCCGCCGACAACCACCACATTCCTGATAGGGCCGGATGTTTTTTCTATGATATGCGGCATGGTGGATTCTCGGCTGGTGGCAGCATTCTGAATACAAAGCACATCCAAACCCTGGTACTGGCGGTCGATGCAGTAATTGGCACCGACGCACTGGCGTATCTGATCCACCTGATTGAGTTTGATCTTAGTGATCAGGTGCGGATCGGCGATATGTGCACGGGTCATACCAACAAAATCCACATACCCGGCTTCAAGGATACGCTGGGCTTGGTTCGGGTCTTTGATATTCTGCGCATGGATAACGGGTACGTTGACCACTTCCTTAATACCCGCAGCAAGATGCAGGAAAGGTTCTGGCGGGTAACTCATATTCGGAATCACGTTAGCCAGTGTATTGTGTGTGTCACAACCGGAACCTACTACACCAAAGAAATCGACCATGCCGGTTTTATCGTAGTAAGCAGCGATCTGCTTCATGTCATCGTGTGTCAGGCCATCCGGGTGGAATTCATCACCGCAAATACGCATCCCGACAACAAAATCCGGGCCGACTTCCGCACGAATCGCTTCTAGTACGCGCATCCCGAAACGCATTCGGTTTTCAAAAGTACCGCCCCATTCGTCCGTTCGTTTGTTTACCCGTGGGCTCCAAAACTGATCAATAAGGTGCTGGTGAACCGCTGAAATTTCAACACCGTCAAGCCCACCCTCTTTTGCACGACGCGCAGCCTGTGCGTAGTCGCCGATAATGCGTTCAATGTCTTCGATTTCAATAGTTTTACAGGTCGCACGGTGAACCGGCTCACGAATACCACTCGGGCTGAGCAGTGTTGTCCAGTTACCACCATCCCAACGGGAGCGGCGTCCCATGTGGGTGATCTGGATCATGATGTGACCACCATGCTTATGCACTGCATCAGCAAGGTTCTGGAAATGAGGGATAATTCTGTCAGTGGAAAGGTTCACAGACTTCCACCAGCCCTGGGGACTGTCGATGGAAACCACACTGGAGCCACCACAAATACAAAGGCCGCAACCGCCCTTGGACTTTTCTTCGTAGTATTTCACATAGCGCTCGGTTGTCATCCCGTCGTCCGTAGCATAAACCTCGGCATGTGCGGTACTGACTACCCGGTTACGAATAGTGAGTTTGTTGATATTCAATGGCTGGAAAAGTGCATCGAACTGTGACATGACTGCTTCCCTCGCAACGGGCCCGTAAATCCATACCGGGCCCGATTTCTCTGATTTTTGACTGATGCTCACAAAGGTGGATAGCCACCTGCTGTTCTGTCTTTTTGGCGGTACTTCACCTACTGTGGGCGTAGACCGTTTTGTTCAGGTATTAACCTTTAAAGAGGTGCAACCTCAAAAATGCCATAGTCGCAACCGTCCTCGGCTTCACTCTGGCTCTGAATGGCAACAGTACGTACTGGATAGCCCAGGCTTTCGGCTATTTGATCCATTGCACCGGCAAACCATCCGGTAAACATGTAGTCCACCTTTCGGTTTACTTTTCCGTACTGGTAAACGAATGCTGAATGGTCGAGTCTCACCCGTGCAGTCCCGGCTTCAATATCCAACGATTCAATATTGAACAGTCCCCAGCCTCGCTGGGACAGGCGTTTCATATAGTGTTCAAAGACTGCTTCGCCACTGATAGCATGTTCTTCGGCTTCCTTTTCACACCAGTACCACGCAGATTTATAACCGGCTTTATAAAGGATTTCCGCATAGCGGGCTGCACCGAGTTCTTCTTCGATCGCCATATGGTTGTTGACGAAGAAATGGCGGGGTACGTAAAGCATTGGCAGGGCATCGGTAGTCCAGACGCCTGTTTGATCGTCAACCTGAATAGGCATTTCCGGTGCATGTGACGACATCTAACTCACTCCATGTTCTGTTGATTCTGACTGTCAAAACGGGCGTTGCTTATTCGCCCCAAACTTCTTTCAAGATATTTACCCAGTTACCACCCATTACTTTTTGAACTTTTTCTTCGCGCCAACCACGACGCAATAAAGCCTCAGTAAGATTTGGGAATTCACCAACGGTACGAATGCCCTCTGGGTTAACAATTTTGCCGAACTGGGTTAACTCACGGGCATACCCTTTGTCATGGGTCAGCCAATCGAAAAACGCCTGGTCGTGCCCTTGGGTAAAGTCGGTACCGATACCTACGCAATCTTCACCAACGATATTGATGATGTATTCAATTGCCTCGACATAGTCTTCAATGGTCGAGTTAATGCCATTTTTCAGGAAGGGGGCAAACATGGTGACGCCGATAAAACCGCCATGGTCAGCGATAAATTTCAGTTCTTCATCAGACTTGTTACGTGGGTGATCTTTCAAGCCAAGCGGTAAACAATGGGAGTAACAAACTGGCTTTTTAGACTCAAGGATGACTTCTTCAGATGTTTTCGGACCAACGTGGGACAAATCACACATCATCCCTACCCGGTTCATTTCAGCAACGATCTCCCGACCAAACCCAGAGAGCCCGCCATCGCGCTCATAACAGCCGGTGCCCACCAGGTTTTGCGTGTTGTATGCCATCTGGGCAATACCCACCCCGAGCTTTTTGAAAACTTCCACATAACCAATCTGGTCTTCAAAAGCATGGACATTTTGAAACCCGAGGATAATTCCGGTCTTCCCTTCTTCTTTGGCCCTGAAGATATCTTTCGTTGTCTGGACTGGTCTAATCAAGTCCGCATGCTCGGTAAGGTGCTTGTTGAATTCGACGATGTTGTCGACCGTAGCCTGAAAGCCTTCCCACACCGACACAGTACAATTCGCCGCGGTTAGTCCGCCTTTGGCCATATCTTCGAATAACTCGCGCCCCCATTTGGCGATAATAAGGCCGTCGATAACAATAGAATCTTTGTGCAATTGGCGTGCGTCTGACATGCAAGCATCTCCGGTTTAGCTAAGGCTGGGCCTTTAATTACCGGGGGTATTTATCTTTTGAACCCAGTCACAGCGGGTTACTGCAGACAGTTGATAAATAGAGTCCCCGAATGTTCAACTGAGTGTATCTTGCCAATTTGCGTCAAATAGCTTTAAAAACGACAACAGTGTTGCCAACTACGCCATAACTGTTTATTGCAGTGAATCCACCCTTACCTGGCCTCTCTGCCAAGGAAACATCAGGTATTTCTAATTCTTTCCTATACTTGTTACATGTGTGCCGTGTTTCACACCATGGAGAGATGGGAATGAGCCTGCGTGTTATTCTGGTTGGGATGTTTACGCTGATAGTTACGCTGACCTTTTTTACAGGGGCACTGGTCGTCAGAATTGAATCCATTGTCGAAGATTATTCCGCTTCAGCTGAGCGCAGATACCTGTCCTACCAAACAGCTGATGAACTTCGCCAAAGCTCAGATGACCTTACCCGCCTTGCCCGTACATATGTTGTTACCGGCAATCCACTCTTTGAACAGATGTATCAAGCCGTACTGGATATCAGAAACGGCGTCATTCCACGGCCGGAAAAATATCACCTGATTTACTGGGACTTGGTTTCTGAGTTTGGTGACAAACCTAAACCCGACGGTGTCACCATTCCCCTGCAAACACGTATGGAAGAACTAGGCTTCACAGAAACAGAATTTGACCATCTGGCTGAAGCACAAGCCAATTCAGACGGGCTGGTTAATCTGGAAGTGCAGGCAATGAATGCGGTTAAAGGCATTTTTATGAATCCTGAAACCGGTGAATACAACCTGCGCGGTAAGCCAGACCTCGACTTTGCGCGAACTCTATTACACAGCCCTGAATATCATCAGGAAAAAGCGAGGATAATGGCTCCGGTTGATTTGTTCTTCGAAGCAATGGAAAACCGTACCCTCATTGATGCCAAAAACAAACGGGAAGCTGTTTTTGATGCGGTGATTGTCAGCTTAGCAATGGCAGGCGTCGTACTGGTCACTTCCCTGATTGCCTATTTTATCGTCAAGCACTATGTTGCAGGTCCAATTACGCAACTCTACAGATCAGTGCTTAGCCTCCACCATGAGACAGAAAGTAAACTAAAAGGTAATGACAATGCCCTCAGTCAGTTTGAGTATCTTCAAACTCAGACAGAGTCAGCACTCCACAAATTCCGCCAGACAATTGAGCAAGTCAGAAATGCTGCGCATGTGGTAAATCTCGGAGCGTCAGAAATTGCAGCTGGTAATGATGAACTCAGTCGCCGCACCGACAACCAAGCCGCCAGCGTTGTTCAAATATCCGCCAGCCTCAAACAAATGGCCACCGCTACCAAGGAAAATGCTAAAGCCGCCGAAAATGCCGAAAACATTGCCAGAAATGCGCAAAAGCAGTCTGAAGAAGGCAGTGAAGTGGTCAATTCCGCGATAGAGGCTATGGATGCCATTACACAGTCCAGTACAAAAATCAGCAACATATTGGGGGTCATAAATGAAATTGCCTTCCAAACCAACCTCCTCGCACTCAATGCTGCCGTTGAAGCGGCTCGAGCAGGAGAGCAAGGCCGCGGGTTTGCTGTCGTCGCCGGAGAAGTCAGAAATCTTGCACAACGCAGCGCCAGTGCATCAAAAGATATAAAAGTGCTCATCGAAGACAGCCTGGACAAAGTGAAGGTAGGTACACTACATGTTGGACGCACTGGCGATGCACTTGAGGAAATCAGACTGGGTGTCACTGAGGTCAACAAAATCATTGAGCGAGTGACGTCCAATACAAAGGATCAAGCAGAGGGTATCGAGCAAGTAAACCAGTCAATTATCGTTTTGGATGACGTCACTCAACAAAATGCAGCCCTTGTTCAAGAGACCGCAGTATCCAGTTCTAACGTTGCCCAACAGGTTCATGATGTTGTTTCGTTGGTGGCTGCATTTTCTACAGATGTAACCGAACCCAATCAGGTAACGTCAGTCCAAGGTAAAACAAACACAAAGTTAATTCACACAGAAAGCACGCAAGAAGAACCTATCGTTAAACATACTGACGAAACAAACAGCCCTGGCGACACCAAGGACAACCCAAAACTAAAAACGTATAGACGCAATGGATCGTCACCAGAGGATCACTGGGAACACTTTTGACACCTTCCGGTGTTTTGCACTGCCGCCCCCTCGGGCGGCTTTTTTTTAAACTGCCTCTCCGGCTTCATCTTCTGGGATAACCGATTCATCCTTTAATGCTGAATCAAGCCAGGCAACAACAGATTCAGAACGCATTACCCTTTCCATGTATTTCTTTGAACGCGGACTTAACGCTATGCCATAAGTTATAAACCTCATTACCACGGGTATGTACATCGCGTCTGCTATTGAGAACTCTCCAAATAACCAATCATCCTCGGCCTGATAGGTACGCATTTGTTTTGACCATATTTCATCAATCCTGGCAATATCTGTTTTTGCATCGTCTGAAAGCACAACCTTTCTTTTGGCGCGACAGTTCATTGGACACTCATTGCGCAATGCATTGAAACCACTGTGCATTTCGGATGATATTGACCTTGCGATCGCTCGTTGGCCTACGTCGGTTGGCCAGCCTTTACCATCAAGATGCCTTTCACTGATGTACTCGCAAATAGACAGCGAATCCCATACTGCAATGTCTTCATCCACCAACACAGGTACTTTACCTGCACCGGAGTATTGGGATATTTCACTATAAAATGCTTCGGAGAACAGTTGCTGCTCATTTTCGTCAAAAGCGATACCGTTTTCATACAGCATCACCCAGGCGCGCATAGACCAACTGGAGTAATTTTTATTGCCAATGATTAATTCCATTTGTCTTCCCTCACCAGTTAAACCCTGTTCCCCAAGAATGCAGTATTGCCTTTACCGCTTCGAACGAATTATTTTTATAATCAGCATGAGCTTTAGGAATAGGATTTCCCACAAATGGATATCGAATCGCTCCGAACCTTTTTGGCTATCGTTGAAACCGGAAGCTTTACACGAGCTGCAAATCAGGTTTTCCGTACCCAGTCAGCGATCAGCAAACAGATAAACCGGCTTGAAGAGGAAATAGGTGCCCCGCTTTTTGACAGGGATCTACGTCCACTGGCGCCAACACCAACCGGGCAAAGGTTGATATCCAAGGCAAGAACATTAGTGGAACAACACGACGAAGCCCTGCTTTCACTGAGAAAACAAGGTCAGGCACCGGTGATTAAACTGGGTTGCCCGGATGACTATGCAGAAACTGTGTTACCCGTGTTCATCAGCACACTACGGAAAACTATTGGGAATGTTACGATAGAAATCTTATGCGCATCGACCGTGAGGCTCCGATCTCTCCTAGATCGGGGAGAACTGGATATTGCACTGATTACCCGCGCTCCAGATTCGGACGAAGGCTGGTTGCTTTTACGGGACAAGGGATGCTGGGTTTACCCCTCTGCCGACAAAGCCATTTTTGACCGGCGTCCTCTCCCCGTCGCCCTTTTTAATAATGACTGTAAATTTCACGCGTCAGCAGTTGACGGGTTAGGTAAGGCCGGTATCGACTTTTCACTCGTCGCGTTTACCAGCAGTGCTTCGTCTCTTCGTGGGTTGGTACGGCACGGTGTCGCTGTTTCTGCAATGGCGAAATGCAGTGTACCCGGAGACCTCTCAATACTGGCTGATGGTGACTATCCGTCACTCCCGGCTATCGATATTGTTGCAGTGCTTCCTACCGCGCCCCACCCGGTTCTGACGGTATCACTGCTGCAGCAACTCACCCAACAAGTCCAAACCTTCTATTCAGATAAAAACATTGCTGATGCTTTGATTTATTAACTCCCAGTATAAAGGCCACTCGGAAGTGGCCTTTATAGCAGAGTTCGGAGTGACCTTGTATCAGGCAACCATGCCATGAGGGTCAATAACGAATTTCTTCGCTACACCACCATCAAACTCTGCATAGCCTGTGGGCGCCTCATCAAGTGAGATCATTTCAACATTTACTGCTTTTGCTATGTCGATTTTATCCCACAGAATGGCCTGGGAGAGGTTGTGGTGATACTTCATTACAGGGCATTGGCCGGTAACAAAATAGTGGGACTTCGCCCAGCCAAGGCCAATACGAACACCGAGCTGACCCATTTTCGCATCTTCATCCACTGCACCGGGGTCACCTGTGACATAAAGACCCGGAATCCCGATACCACCACCAGCGCGGCAAACTTCCATCATCGTGTTCAGTACAATCGCCGGTTGTTCTTTGTGGCAACTGCAGCCGTGGCTGTGGGCTTCAAACCCAACACAGTCAACAGCACAGTCAACCTCGGGCACGCCAAGGATCTGTTCGATCATCTCAGGAACCGTCGCTTCCTGACGAAGGTCAATGGTTTCACACCCAAAACTGCGCGCCTGGGCCAGACGATCAGGGTTCATGTCACCAACGATAACGCAGGCTGCACCCAACAAATGGCAGGACGCAGCGCATGCAAGGCCAACAGGGCCAGCACCGGCAACATAAACCGTTGAACCGGGCTGAACTCCGGCGGTCACTGCGCCGTGGTAACCGGTTGGGAAGATATCGGAAAGAAGCGTCAGATCTTTGATCTTCTCCAGCGCACGGTCACGGTCGTGGAATTTCAACAAATTAAAATCAGCGTAAGGCACCATCACGTACTCAGACTGACCCCCTACCCAACCCCCCATGTCAACGTAGCCATATGCTGCACCCGGACGCGCTGGATTCACGCTAAGGCAAATACCTGTTTTACCTTCTTTACAGTTACGGCAACGGCCACATGCGATATTGAAAGGAACAGAGACAATATCTCCCACTTCCAGGAATTCAACATCCCGTCCGCACTCTACAACTTGACCGGTAATTTCATGACCCAGTACCAAGCCCGGCTCTGCGGTTGTGCGTCCACGTACCATGTGTTGGTCACTGCCACAAATATTGGTAGTGACGACTTTCAAAATCACGCCGTGCTGACATACACGTTTACCCAACATTAATTCTGGGTAAGAAATAGACTGGACCTCAACGTTGTTCGGCCCCATGTACACGACACCGCGGTTTCCTTGATTTAATGACATAGTGTGTCCTCTCCAGACGTGGTTGTGTTCCAGGTTCTGAATAACATGCAGTGGATACATTAAGTAAACTCACCGCTTCCTGTGCGGACATTACACATATCACTTAAAAACAGCACAATAAATAACCATGTCACATTGACGAATTATTTTGTCGCAATCAGACATCATTCTTTCAATAACGTTATGTTATTACATAACAGCAATATAAATTGAAAACCTGAAATTTCTTACCTTTAAAATTCAATGTGGATTCACCCTTCTTTTTTGCATACATAAATCCCATTTCTTATAGCTGACTTTGCCAAGCATTTGATCTCTATAATGAGCCTTTCCAAGGCGGAGAATAACAACCATGCCAAATACCAGCATCTCTGTAATTCATGAGAAACTTGCCTACATTGAGCCTATCCTCCAGCACTGGATTGAGTGCTCCAATCAATATATAGATACCTGGAATCAATCTGACCTCCCTTACTGGTATAACGAAAGAGCTAACGTAAGCATCCTTGCCGGTGCAGCCTGGAAAGCCGGGTGGACAGCGATAGAAGAGTATCAGGTGCCCAAAACAGACTTGGACAAAACATACATTGGCAGGAATGATTTGTACCTGGCAAACAAAGAGTTGGGAGTTTGTGCTGAAGCCAAAGTTGTCTACATTGATATTAACAGTCCTGAAGATTTTGAAAGCTATGTCAGCCAATCAATGAGCGCAGCGAAAAGGGATGTTGAGGATATTCAAGGCAATGAGGACGACGAACGCCTGGCAATCTCTTTCGTTGTTGGAAAAGTAAAACCAGATGTTGATATGGAAGAAAGTATTAACCGATTTAAAAGAATGGCAACTGAATTCCCAACGCATGCTTACGCAATTTATTGTCCTGATGCAGCTAAAAATCTAACCGCAAAAGACGGTTATTATTATCCAGGTGTTGCAGTTTATATTGAAAAAGTTTAGGGCTGGGTTAAATACAAAACCAAGTATTAACAAAACTAAAAATTACAAACACTCGCGCATTAGCGACAGATTTGTATAGATTTACGTCAAATTAAATTAAATTAAAGATATCACGTAAACTTACCCCCAGAACTTCATCTTACCGTAAAAGATAAACCTCACCTTGAAACCATTAAAAAGGGGGCCAAATTAGCCCCCGACACCATTTAGTCTATGCAGAGGAATGCTAGCGAGTGAATTCACAAATCCCACAGGCAAAACCATACCTGATCCTGACCAGAGCTTGCAGGATATCGAATACCATCACGTCATCCGGGTTCTCGACAGTGTTGGTGGCCACAAAGGACAGGCATGTGAAATACTGAAAATCAGCCGTCCCCGGTTGCAACGTATTCTAGAGCGAAAGGAGGGCTAGTTAGATAAAGTCGACACCTTCAAGGCAACCTTCAAAGTAACTCAGAGGAAGTAAACGAAATTCCTGTTCCAAGATTTCCGTGGCCTTGATACGGTCACACCGGAAGGTACGCACATCGTTACGCCATTCATCCCAGGCCACCACGTACCAAACCGGCGGTGACAACAACAAGTAATGTGGCTGTATTGTTCTGGTTGTATTACTGCGCTTTTCATCACAGTAGCGAATAGTGAGTTTTTGTTGGTGCAAAAAAGCCTGGTGCAACTCAGCAGCAATTTTCCCATTTGAATGCGAAAAGCCCGACAGAACTCCAATTGACGCTGACGGGGCGATCAAAATCCTGGACTTGAGCACGGAAACTTTTTCTTTCAATGCCGGGGAGAATGACGCAATCAACTTGCTCCGCACTCCGTCGAGGTTAGCCATAAACATTGGGGATTCCATCTGTTCTGCTATAGCAAGCGTAATAAGAAGATCAACCGCTTCTGTATAATTTAGCCTGATTCGGCCTATTCCCCACTCACGATGCAGGCGAATTCCTCCGCCCCTTCCCCGCTCTGCTTCAACCGGCACACCTTGTTCGCGGAGTATGTCAATGTCGCGGCTGACCGTCCGAACACTGATTCCCAACTCCTCCGCAATGCCCTTGACGGTCAGGGGTTCCCCGGACTTTAACCGTGCTTCAAGCAAATCAAGGCGTTGGAGGCGATTAACTGTTGATGATTTTTTCATCAATCAAATATGTCACAAAATGACCGCTTATTAAATATCCTGAAGTTGTTGCCCACCCAATCAAGGAGTGAACCATGAATCCAGTCACTGTATTTGCGCCTATCCGGCTTGCCGAAGGAAAAACGGAAAACGACCTCATCGCAGCATCTGAGAAATTCCAGGCTCAGTTTGTCTCGTTACAAGCAGGCGTATTACGTCGTGAACTCATCCGCACTGGTTCCGGTGAATATATTGATATCGTCCAGTTCCGCAGTGAAGAAGACGCAGTAAAAGTGATAGAAGCAGAGATGACGTCACCTGCATGCCACGAATTCTTCTCAGTCATGGATATTGATGATACTGACGGAGGCCTCGATTTTTACCCATCTCTCCATACTTACGAACAATAGCGGGCACCCAATGGAACTATTAAAAAACAAAATATCTCCCCAATTTGTTGATGAGATCGCCAACAGCCTTATTGGGAATATTGAGGATTTTGATAAAGATGCCTTTTGTAAAAGGGTTTGCAACAAGCTTGAATCCCTTGAGCTCAAAGATCGCCTTTTGTTGATAACCGAAGAGCTTTATCAAATTTTTCCCTCCGACATTGATACACGGAATGCAACATTAAAAGATGTAATCTGCCAGCTTGACTCCGAAGGAAACCCCTTGCTTTGGGGCTGGAAAGTACTGCCGTTTAATGGGGTTATCGGTCAACATGGCACTCTTCGTTTTGAGGAATCCCTTAACATGCTTAAAGGGACAACAGAGCGCTTTTCTTCAGAGTTTGATGTCCGATACTACCTGTTATACGACTTGGAAAAAGCTCTGGCGATAATGGAAAGCTGGGTGACGGATCCTAACCATCATGTGCGCAGGCTGGTTTCGGAAGGGACACGTCCACGTCTCCCCTGGGCGATGCAGTTACCGGCCTTAATTAAGGACCCGTCACCCATACTTCCGCTGCTGGAAAAGCTTCGTGATGATGAATCCGAGTATGTCAGGCGCTCAGTGGCTAACAACCTAAATGACATATCTAAAGATCATCCCGACCTGGTAGCCGCAATCGCAGATCAATGGATACAAGGAGCGGACAAGAACCGGAAGCGGTTGGTTAAACATGCATGCCGGACATTAATTAAAAATGGTCACTCAGGTGCCATGTCTGTCTTTGGCTTCCAGCTGCCAGAGCTGGATATCTTTCGCCTAAGTGTTGAAACCCCACGCGTACAGTTCGGGAATAACGTTGTTTTCTCGGCGATCCTGGGTTCTGAAGCGAAAAACAGCCAGCTGCTTGTTATCGATTACGTGATGCATTTTGTAAAAAATAACGGCAAACAGTCTGCAAAAGTATTCAAATGGAAGACTGTCACGCTGAAATCCGGGGAAACAATCGAGATTTCCCGTTCACACGCTATCAAGCCGATAACGACACGAAAGTATTACCCTGGCAGCCAAGGCATTTCATTGAGAATTAACGGACAGGATTACGGAAATACCGCATTTGAATTGGTGATGTAATGCAGCCCACACCCTTTCTGATTTGAAGTTCAGACAAGATTAGACTGGCATGACTATGCTGTTGTGCCAGTCCGATTCATGCACAGCTCACGCTACCGGCAAATTAATCCTGATGGCATTACGAACGTCCAAATACGATGGTTTTATCTTTTGATAGGAACACGCGTTTTTCAATGTGGAACTGGATTGCCCTTGACAGCGTCAGGGATTCTACATCCATCCCTTTCTTAGCCAGATCTGCCGGTGTATATGTGTGATCGACAGTTTCCATACCCTGGGTAATGATCGGCCCTTCATCCAGGTCGTCACTGACATAGTGAGCCGTAGCCCCAACCATTTTAACCCCTTTGTTATAGGCCTGGTGATATGGCTTGGCACCTTTAAAACCCGGTAGCAGTGAATGGTGTATGTTTATGGCTTTCCCGCTCCAGCGCGCGCACATATCCTCAGACAGTACCTGCATGTAGCGGGCAAGAATCAGCAGTTCGCAGTCTGTGTCCTCCAACACTTTCTGGACCTTTGCTTCCTGTTCCGGTTTAGTGTCTGCGGTTATTGGAAAATGGTGGTAAGGAATTTGGTGCCACTCGGTTAAGGAACGAAGATCTGGGTGGTTGGAAATCACGGCCCGTATATCCACTTCAAGATTACCTGTCCGGTAACGGTACAAGAGATCGTTCAGGCAGTGATCATATTTTGAAACCATGATCACTACCTTGGGTTTATACGAAGAAGGCGTCAGTTCCCATCGCATTTCAAAAGGCTTTAGTCGCCCGGACAACCCTTCACAAAATGATTGTTCATCAAGCAAACCATGGTTTTCCATACGGAAAACAACCCTAATAAAAAACCGCTGTTCCATCGCATCATCAAAGGAGTTTAATTCTGTCACGTAGCAACCGGATTCAAACAGAAAACGGGTTAATACGTCCACAGTACCTGACCGGCTGGGACAATTTGCTGTCAGGATATAGGTAGGTCCATTTTGCTCCATACACATTCCCTTCTGTTGTTATTGTTATTTTAAAAAAACACTTACAGGAAAGTTGGGAGGATGTGAGTCCAATTCCACCCGAGGATGAGATCTTCCCTGTAAGTGAAAAACGAGAGGATGCGTGAAGGCTTGCAAAAAATAGAAAGACTTCACGCTTTCTTTTTATTTATAAGCCAGTCCGTACTCCCGGCTGGCATCTACCAGCCAAAGCCAAAGATAATCGGCAAAGCTGCGACGAATGATTAGCTCAACACTGTCTTCGCTGACACGGCGCATCTGAACCTGGGCTTTTGCCAATACAGTGCCAATACATTTCCCTACAGGAAATTTTCGCATGTCGACATCATATGGCGTCGATTTCTTCAGCACCTGCATGGCATTAGGGCCGGACAAGGTGACCAGGGTTTGCCCCCCACTCACGTCCGTGACAGCAAAATGTCCTTCCAGGTTCTGCCGCAAACTCTGTTCAATATCAGCAGCTTTCCCGCGTTCCCCGATAACCAGCCATTCATCAGGCGCCAGCCAGAAAACACGGGTAGTATCATTTTCTGATGATGCCCCGGCTTCCAAAGGCAGGCCTAGACCCAGCGCCTTCCTCGCTCCCTCGATAAACTCCGGATTAGCAGGGTTTCCCCGTAACACCAGATGCGAGAGGCCAACCTCTTCGTTAATGAACACAGTGGGTGCCGGAACTTGCTGCCCCAATATTTCCACGTGATGAAGTGGGGATTCAAAGCGCGGTTGCCATTTGCCGCCAACTGTCCTTTCTGCGACATTGCCAGTATTACTCTCAACCGTGGTGACATCAGACATTTTGTCTCTCCCCTTTTGGATCGTAGAACACACTTGCGGAAATTTCGGCTTCAATGGTTCGGCCGTCAGCCAGCGGGAAATAGACTTTCTCCCCCGTTTTGGCTAATCCACCCTTAATCACGCCCAAGGCAATAGAACGTCCTAAACAGGCGCTGTAATAACTAGATGTAACATGGCCAACCATTGTCATCGGGATTGGCTGTTCAGGGTCAAAAACAGCCTGGGCCCCTTCCGGAATCACTTCATTCGGGTCTTTGGTCAGGATACCGACAAACTCTTTTCGGTCAGTACGCCTGTTGTCATCCCTAGTCCATGAACGTTTGCCGATGTAGCTGAACTCCTTGGTTTTACCCACTATCCAGTCCATCGCCATATCCTGCGGAGAAACAGAACCGTCTGTATCCTGCCCGGCAATAATGAACCCTTTTTCTGCGCGCAGGATATGCATAGTTTCGGTGCCGTAAGGCGTAATATTGAACTCGGCACCAGCCGCCATCACCTGTTCCCACACGTAAAGGCCATAGTTAGCCTGGACATTGATTTCGAACGACAGCTCACCGGTAAAGCTGATACGGAAAACACGGGCTTCAACCCCGGCGACATTCATTGTCTGCCAGCTCATATACGGAAAGCCTTCGTTGGTTACATCATGGCCATCAACAAGCTTTTCCAACACCTTGCGGCTATTAGGGCCTGAAATGGTCATCGTCGCCCAGTGGTCTGTAACGCTTGAGAAATAGACTTCCAGCTCTGGCCATTCGGTCTGGTGCCACAACTCCAGCCATTGCAGAACCGCAGCCGCACCACCCGACGTGGTTGTCATGATGAAGTGGTTGTCATCAATGCAGGATGTCACTCCATCATCAAAGATCATGCCGTCTTCTTTACACATGATGCCGTAGCGGCAACGACCTGGGGCAAGCTTAGTCCAGGCATTGGTATAGATCCGGTTCAGGAATTCCCTTGCGTCTTTACCCTGGATATCGATCTTACCCAGTGTAGATGCATCAAGTATCCCCACACTTTGCCGGGTGGAGAGGCATTCCCTGTTGAGCGCTTCCTGCATGGACTCTCCCTCTTTAGGGAAATACCATGGGCGCTTCCACTGCCCAACATCCTCGAACTTGGCACCATGTTGCAAGTGCCAAATATGCATGGCAGTAAAACGGGATGGATCGAACAGGTGTCCGGCATCGCGGCCGGCAAGTGCCCCGAAGGTAACCGGTGTGTACATCGGGCGGAAAATTGTAGTGCCTGTTTGCTCGATCGTCTGGTTCATCGCTTTTGCAGCGATTGCCATTCCATTGATATTGGATGTTTTTCCCTGGTCAGTACCGAAACCCAGTGCCGTGTAACGTTTCACATGTTCAATAGACTGGTAGCCTTCACGTGTTGCCAGCTCAATGCCCGCGGCGGTAACGTCATTCTGGTAATCCACAAATTGCTTGGGTGCACGGCTGGTGGGCTTTGTGTGCGGTACATGGTACAGCGCCATTGCTGATGCCTCTTGCGGGTCATCAACAACTGGCACTGCAAAGTTGGCTTCAATCAATGCGCCTTCCAACGCCTCACCGGCAGCTAAACCGGCCCCAGCCCCTTCCTGAAGGACATCTCCTAATTGGTAGGTTCCAAGGATTCCCCCGGCACACAGTTGTTTTTGAACTGTAGCACCCGGCACAAACCCGGCAATATCATTGCGCCAAACCGGTCGCCCACCTGAATGGCACGAGAGGTGGACAACCGGACTCCAGCCACCTGAACTGGCAACGGTGTCGCATTGCAGTTGGTTTACAGCCCCTGTGACAGCGTCACCTTCTGGATTGATACGGGCTATATCGACACTGCTGACACGCTTCTTGCCGTTAACATTTATCACTGCCTGACCGGTAAGCACTTTGATTCCGAGATTGCGAGCTTTGGCAGGCAACTCCCCAGTGGCTTCTTGCCGGGTATCTACAATGGCAACCACTTCACGACCTGCGTTGTACCAATCAATCGCAGCATTGTACGCATGATCATTTGCGGTCATCAGAACAAGTTTGTCTCCAGGTACGACTGCATACCGGTTAATATAGGTCGAAACGGCTGACGCCAGCATGCACCCCGGCACGTCGTTGTTTCCAAACACTAACGGGCGTTCGAGGGAACCCGTTGCAAGGATAACCCGCCGGGCTCGAATACGGTGCAGGCGCTGTCGGGCTCCCGGAATGCTCTCTCCAAGGTGATCCGTACGCCGTTCTACCGCACCAACGAAATTCTGGTCGTAATAGCCAAATGCGGTAGTACGCGGCATGACGGTTACGTCAGGGTCCTTGTGGAGCATCTGAACCGTTTCTGAAACCCATTTAGAAGCTGATTTGCCATCAAAATCTGCCGTTGAAGAGAGCAAGCACCCGCCAAACTCATTTTGTTCATCAACAATAATCACCCTAAGGCCGGACCCACTCAATGTACGGGCGGCTGAAAGCCCCGCAGGTCCACCGCCAACAATCAGTACATCACAGTGATGGTTCATCTTGTCATAGGTGTCTGGATCGTATTCTGTTGGGACGCGGCCGAGGCCAGCAGCTTTACGAATGTACTTTTCATACGTCGGCCACATGCTTTCCGGGTACATAAAGGTTTTGTAATAAAAACCCGGCGGCATCATGGACCCACCAACTTTCCCGAATGTTTCCATGACATCGAAGTCGACATTTGGCCATCCGGCAACGCTGGTAGCATTCAGGTTGTTGTACAACTCCGCCTGCGTGGCACGAATATTCGGGATCGTGGTACGTTCGCTGCTGCCCACCTGTAAGATTGCATTCGGCTCCTCGGCACCTGAACCAAGAATGCCGCGCGGGCGGGAATATTTAAAACTGCGCCCAACCACATCCACACCGTTTGCAATTAATGCAGATGCAATCGTGTCGCCTTCGTAACCCTGATAGGTCTTACCATTGAACGTAAAATGTAGAACTGACTGGCGGTTTACTCTTCCGCCGGTATCCAGTCTGTTTTGCTGGCTCATCCCTGGGCCTCCTTTGTGCGAGACGGTGGCTGCTCGCCCATTTTGTAAACTTCTTCAATTTCGTAAGTTACGGTGTTGCGCGTAACATTGAAAAACTTCCTGCAACCTGCGGCGTGATACCACATTTCGTGGTGGCTGCCCTTGATGTTCTTACGGTGGAACAGGTATCGACCCCACTCATTGTCACTCAGGCTTTCTGGGTCCAAAGGCCGTTCGATATGGGCCTCGCCACCATAAGAAAACTCTTCCTCTTCCCGCGTTTCGCCACAGTAAGGGCAGTAAATATGTAACATGTCGGATTCCCTCCTGTGGTATTAGTGTGCGACACCAGCTGCGCCGTGTTCATCAATCAAATGGCCGGTAACAAAACGGTCAATATTGAACGGTTTAGCCAGTGGGTGCGGGTCATCTTTCGCAATAGTGTGCGCGAACACATTGCCGGATCCTGGTGTGGCTTTGAAACCGCCGGTCCCCCAGCCACAGTTAAAATAGAGGCCTTTAATGTGGGTTTTGCTGATAATTGGGCAAGCATCGGGGCATGTATCAACAATCCCGCCCCAATGACGGTTCAGCCTAACCCGGCTGACAATGGGGAACATTTCAATAATCGCTGCGATGGTATGTTCAATAACCGGGAATGATCCCCGCTGGCCATATCCAAGATAACTGTCGATACCGGCACCGATCACCAAGTCTCCTTTGTCAGACTGGCTCATGTAGCCATGTACATGGTTAGACATCACAACGGTATCCAGACAAGGTTTAAGCGGCTCTGAAACCATCGCCTGCAAAGGATGGGACTCCAGAGGAAGTGTCATATTGACCATTTTTGCCAGTTCACCGGAGTTACCCGCCGCTACGCATGCCACTTTCTTGCCGGCAATAAAGCCTCGCTTGGTGTCCACACCCTGAACCTGACCCTCACTTACACGGATGCCAGTGACTTCATTTTGCTGGATCAGGTCTACCCCAAGTTGATCAGCAGCCCTTGCGAAACCCCAAGCCACAGCATCATGTCGGGCTGTACCACCACGCGGCTGCCAACTCGCTCCAAGAACTGGGTAACGCGCATCCGGCGAGCAGTTCAGAATAGGAACCAGTTCCTGAACCTCGGCAGTGTTCAATACTTCGCTGTCAATACCGTTAAGGCGGTTTGCATTTACGCGGCGTTCAATGTCGCGCATGTCCTGGAGTGTATGTCCCAGGTTAAGCACACCACGCTGGCTGAACATCAGGTTGTAATTCAGGTCCTGCGAAAGCCCTTCCCACAGCTTCATCGCATGTTCATAAAGATGAGCAGCTTCATCCCAGAGGTAATTTGAACGCACAATTGTGGTGTTACGCGCAGTGTTACCACCACCCAGGTAGCCTTTCTCCACGACCGCAACATTTGTAATACCGTGCTCCTTAGCCAGGTAGTACGCAGTTGCAAGTCCGTGGCCGCCTCCACCAATAATAATTACGTCGTATTCTTTTTTTGGTGTGGGATTGCGCCAAGCCCGCTGCCAGTTTTCATGGTAGCTGAGGGCATGTTTAAACAACCCAAAACCGGAATAGTTACTCATCTCTTACCTTCCCTAGAATTGCGTGACGGAGCGGCCGCCACGCCTGAAACGGGTTTTATCAGCACTCGATAACGTTGACGGCCAGACCGCCACGCGACGTTTCCTTGTACTTATCCATCATGTCTTTACCGGTATCACGCATGGTCCGGATAACATCATCAAGTGAAACAAAATGTTCACCGTCACCCTGGAGAGCCATAGAAGCCGCATTAATCGCCTTCACAGATGCCATGGCATTTCTTTCAATGCAGGGAACCTGTACCAAACCACCAATGGGGTCACACGTCAGCCCAAGGTTATGTTCCATACCAATTTCTGCCGCATTCTCAACTTGCTCCGGTGTACCGCCCAGCGCTTCCGCCAGTCCACCTGCTGCCATAGCACAGGCTGAACCGACTTCTCCCTGACAGCCCACCTCAGCACCAGAGATGGACGCATTCATCTTGAACAGTGCACCAATGGCTGAAGCTGTGAGCAGGAAACGGATCACTCCTTCTTCGTCAGCGTCATCACAGAAATTGATGTAGTAATGCAATACAGCAGGGATAATGCCGGCTGCGCCGTTAGTCGGTGCAGTAACTATGCGTCCCCCACCGGCATTTTCTTCATTCACGGCCAGAGCATATAAATTGACCCAGTCCATGGCTGCCAGATGCCGGTTCTTACCCGTCGCATTTTCCTTCAATTTGGTATGGAGTGCCGCTGCCCTGCGTTTTACGTTTAACCCACCCGGCAGCGTCCCTTGCTGGCTGATACCTCGTTTCACACATGCCTGCATTGTTTGCCAAATCTCAAGAATGCCTTCTCGCACCTCATTTTCCGGCCTGATGGTTTTTTCATTTTCCATCATGAGGTCACTGATCCGCTTTCCGGTAACACGACACATCGAAAGAAGCTGGGCTGCGCTGGAAAATGGGTGAGGCACCTCGACATTCTGTTCATCCAATGGCTGCTCAATTTCGGTTTCATCTAACACGAAACCGCCACCCACACTGTAATAGACTTTGGAAAGCAAGACAGTTCCTGAGCAATCTGTAGCAGTCAGCCGCATACCGTTGGGATGGTGTGGTAAGTTTTCCAGCGGTATATATTTCATGTCGTTTTCGTAGCTGTATGCCAATTCGAACCCGCCACCAAGGTTTAACGTACCGTTTTTCTGGATGCTTTCCAGACGTGGTTCAACTGAATCAGGATCAATGCATTCAGGGGTATCCCCTTCCAGTCCCATCAGGATCGCCGGTCCAGTGCCATGTCCCACACCGGTTGCCCCTAAAGACCCATATAACTCACATACCACACGTGACACCGTCACTATCAGTTTATCTTCGGACAACTGCTCTACAAATGTTTTGGCAGCCCGCATTGGTCCAACCGTGTGGGAACTTGAAGGCCCAATACCGATTTTCAACATATCAAACAGGCTGATAGCCATGGTATGTTCCTCAGGCCGGGGTAAACCCGGCCACTCAAACGTTATTCCAAATCGCTCAGCGATAAACCGGGAAGTCTTCGCAAAGCGCCTGAACCTGGCTGCGAACTGTTGCGTTAATATCATCGTTTCCGAGATCATCAAGGATGTCGCAAATCCATCCCGCCAGCTCAGCGACTTCCTTTTCACCAAATCCACGGCTGGTCACTGCTGGTGTACCAATACGCAAGCCACTGGTTACAAAAGGTGACTGTGGGTCATTGGGAACAGCATTTTTGTTCACAGTGATATGGGCCTGGCCCAGAGCTGCATCGGCGTCCTTTCCGGTGATTCCCTGCTTTATCAGGCTGACAAGGAAAAGGTGATTGTCGGTACCTCCAGATACAACGTCGTAACCACGCTGGATAAACACATCCGCCATTGCACGGGCATTTTCCACCACCTGAACCTGGTAATCGGAGAACTCAGGAGAAAGCGCTTCTTTAAAGGCGACGGCTTTAGCAGCAATCACGTGCATTAAAGGACCACCCTGGCCGCCGGGGAATACGGCCGCATTAAGTTTCTTTTCAATCTCTGCATTGGCTTTTGCCAAGATCAGGCCACCGCGGGGGCCTCGAAGGGTTTTGTGGGTAGTGGTGGTCACCACATCGGCAAATGGGATCGGATTGGGATAGATATCAGCCGCAACCAATCCGGCCACGTGTGCCATATCTACAAACAAAAATGCACCAACTTCATCTGCAATTTCACGGAACTTCGCCCAGTCAACAACACGAGAGTAGGCAGAGAAACCAGCTACAATCATTTTGGGCTTATGTTCACGAGCCAGTGAAGCGACCTCTGCATAATCGATTTCGCCGGTAACCTCATTCAGGCCGTACTGCACCGAATGATAAATCTTCCCTGAAAAGCTGACTTTTGAGCCATGGGTAAGGTGACCACCGTGGGCCAGGCTCATCCCCAAAACTGTATCGCCCGGATTGAGTAACGCCATATAAACCGCGGCATTAGCCTGCGAACCGGAGTGAGGCTGGACATTGGCGTAGTCAGCACCAAAAAGCGCCTTGGCTCGCTCGATAGCGAGGGTCTCCACCACGTCAACATGCTCGCATCCACCGTAATACCGTTTAGCTGGATAACCTTCCGCATATTTGTTTGTAAGCTGGCTGCCTTGCGCTTCCATCACCCGTTTGCTTGTATAGTTTTCAGAAGCAATCAGCTCTATGTGGTCTTGTTGACGGGTGTCCTCGTCAATAATTGCCTGCCAAACTTCGTTATCGAATCCTTCAATGCGGTCATCTTTGAAAAACATCACAGCCTCTCCATGGTGTATAGCGTACCGGCTACACTGCGTTTACTTCCGCTTCTGTGGTTACCGGTTCCTGAAAGCAAAACTTTGCGACTTTGCAAAATCCTATCTGCCACTCAGTTATGTCGGATGCCCGGTTGCGGCGGAATGTGATGTTTTTGCGACGTCCAGACATGACGTTTTGACGCATCTACGAAAATCACTCCAAGCTGCATTGTTTTAAAAAATGCATAATCACAGACAGTTACAGCGACAACAGCATGAAAAGGCCATCCGGGTTTTGCGCTGTCGCACACACATACACAAACAGCTGGGACTTTAACGAGGGTAAAAATCACTGTTAAAGTCTTGTCATCATTTGAAGAGGAAGAAAATGTGTTTCTATGAGCCAGTCAAGACAATTTACCAGCTCATTGCGGGATACTAACCGTTCATTCCTTCCGCCTCCCGACCACGAGGTAGAAGTACTGAATGTTGCATTTATCCTGCTCGAACACTTTTCCCTGGTCACGTTTACCAGTGCCGCAGATGCGTTGGTAACCGCAAATCTTGTTACAACGTCACAGAGATTTACCTTTACCACCGTCGGCGTTCAGTCAAACCGGGTTATCAGTGATTTAGGCATCGAAATACCGACTGACACCGGCTTAAGCGAGTTAATTTCCAACCCCGAATATCGCCCTGACATGCTGTTGGTTTGCGGCGGGTTCAGAAGCCAGTTGGAGGCGATACCGGAGTTAACCCGCTTGCTTAAAAGACTTGCCCGTCAGGGTATTGTCCTTGGTGGTATATGGAATGGCGTTATCGCCCTGGCCCATGCAGGCTTACTCAATGGAAGACGGTTTGCACTCCATCCAGATAACCATGCTTTCGTCCGGGAAAATTTTCCCCTGTCCAAAGTGACTGATCAGGCTTTTGTCCTGGAGGAAAAAGTGATTTCCGCTGCCGGGCCGAGCAGTGCGCTCGAAATGATGCTAAGTGTGATAGAAGAGTTACAGGGTAAAGACGTATTCAGGGCTGTCCGTGAAATTCTCGCATGCGACAAGGCAACACAGCGCAGTGATGAACCCATGCTTAACCCGGCATCGGAACCTTCATTGCCTCAAACGTTGAGAGACACCTTGCAGCTTATGGCGGGAAATATTGAAGAGCCACTGACGATCAATGAACTCGCTACCTGGGTAGGATCGTCCCGGAGGCGGGTCGAAAGATTGTTCCAGACACACTTGAACACTTCACCCAGCAGGTATTACCTAGAATTGAGAATGACGCATGCGAGGCGGTTGCTTCTTCAATCCAGCGATTCAATCGCTTCAGTGGCCGCTGCATGTGGATTTGTAACCGCCACACATTTCAGTCACTGTTTTAAAGAGTTTTTTGGCGTATCCCCGACCTCAGCAAGAAGGCGGCAAAGAGACAGCTGACCGGCGGAATCCCTGCTTTAGTTATATTGGATGCCATGCAAAAAGGATGTTGTAGATGAAATCAGATTTTCAACTCAAAAAGATAATGGCCGACAGCGACGAAGCCCCTGTTGTCGTCCCTCATGCATGGAATCAACAAGGGTGCAGGGAAACCAGTCACTCCCTATTACCTGCGGAGTATCCGTTGTCTGTCAGCTATAACGGGATAAGCCATGCGGTCATGATGGTAACCCCTCGGGATATTGATGATTTTGTCTATGGATTCACCCTGTCTGAACGCATTATTCAGTCCCCGGTTGAAATTCATGATGTTCAGATAGAATGCCTCGAGGAGGCTCTTTTTGCCGACATCCACTTATCCAACCGTGCAGCAGCACGTCTTGGTAACCACAAACGCCAGCTGTCTGGCAGAACCGGATGTGGTATCTGTGGCATCGAAAACCTGAGCCAGGCCATACCAGCCCTTACCGCTGGGAGTGCATCTCCTTACCCATCACTCGCACAACTTATCCGTGTGAGGGAGGAAAGCAGGAGGTGGCAGGAATTATCAAAAATCTCTGGGGCAGTCCATGCTGCATTCTTAATTGACACCCGAGGCCATATTCTGGATGTCCGGGAAGATATCGGCAGACACAATGCTCTGGATAAGTTGATAGGCCATGTTGTGAAATCCAGATTGAATCCTCAAAACCTTGGCGTTTTGATGACCAGTCGTTGCAGCATTGAACTGGTACAAAAAATATCTGTAGCAAGACTGGGAACCTTGATCACACTTGGTGCTCCCACATCTTTTTCCGTAAAGCAGGCAAAAGAAGCTAATTTGAATTTAATCCACCTCCCACGCTCAGATGCACCTCGATTCTATCATTTATCAAAATAAACAATTTTGTCATTACCATACATACAACCAATGCCACTTGTGGTCATTTATTCTTATTTATGGGTTTTTAAAGGCTATTTATTTGTTTCATGTTGTTTCGCATTATTGATTCAACAAATACATTAGAACTCTTTGAAACCCGCATTATTGTTGGTTTTTTCGGTGAACTAGTACATAAAACAACCATTTCTTCCGTCACTTCCACTGCCTTATCTGATCAGCAATTTCAGTCAATCATGTTGCAAATTTGTTTCTTGATGGAATAATGCGAATTGTTACACACATGTGACGTCACAACATCAATACAAAAACACACAACAGGATAAAGACAGGAATCATAATGAAACGGAATATACTGCTAGCCTTGTCAGGCTGTGTGGCTGCAGGTAATGCCGCTGCCGCTGGCATGGATGAAACGATTAATGAACTCGTGGCTCCTATCGTCAACCCATTTGTAGGAATGATCTTCTCTACCATTCCTTTCCCTTTTACTGACGTTCAGGTTCCTTGGATTGTACTTTGGCTTGTAGTAGCCGCAGTGTTTTTTACAGTTTACCTGGGGTTTATCAACCTTAAGGGCTTTAAACATGCTGTTGACCTCGTAAGTGGTAAATACACAGATCCAAAATCAAAAGGTGATGGTGAGGTTTCTCACTTCCAGGCCTTGGCAACAGCACTTTCCGGTACTGTTGGATTAGGAAACATCGCCGGCGTAGCTGTTGCTGTATCAATTGGTGGTGCGGGTGCGACATTCTGGATGATCCTCGCCGGATTACTCGGTATGTCCAGTAAGTTTGTTGAGTGTTCTCTCGGTGTGAAATACCGAAACACCAACCCGGATGGTTCAGTGTCCGGTGGCCCGATGTACTACCTGAGTAAAGGTCTCGCCAATAGAGGTAACCCTGCCTTTGGCCGAACCCTTGCTGTACTGTTCTCCATCTGTGCCATTGGTGGCGCACTGGGTGGGGGTAACATGTTCCAGGCAAACCAGGCATTTAAGCAGGTGGTTGGTGTAACTGGCGGAGATGCATCCTTCCTCGCTGATAAAGGGTGGCTGTTTGGTCTGATCCTTGCTGTCATCGTAGGTATCGTAATCATTGGCGGCATCAAATCTATCGCGAAAGTAACCGAAAAAGTGGTTCCTTTTATGGCGGTTATCTATGTTGGTGCAGCCTTGATAATCCTTGGAATTAACTTTGACCTTATCGATGACGCGTTTGGTGCAATTCTCGATGGTGCATTCACCGGAGAAGGCGTGGCAGGCGGTGTAATTGGCGCAATGATCCAGGGCTTTAAACGTGCAGCGTTTTCCAACGAGGCCGGTGTAGGTTCGGCTGCTATTGCCCACTCCGCAGTAAAAACCAAAGAACCCCTTTCAGAAGGCTTTGTGTCACTGCTCGAACCATTCATTGATACCGTCGTAATCTGTACCATGACCGCGCTGGTTATCATTATTACGGGATACCTTGATAATGATTCGGGCCTTGCCGGTGTAGAGCTTACATCTGCCGCATTTGGTAGTGCTATAGGCTGGTTCCCGTACATCCTGGCAATTGCCGTGGTGTTGTTTGCATTCTCAACCATGATCTCCTGGTCCTACTATGGCCTTAAAGCCTGGACCTACCTGTTTGGCGAAAGCAAAAAAGCCGAGCTCATCTTCAAGGTTAAGTTCTGCATTTTTGTAGTGATAGGTGCTGCGATGAACCTTGGGCCTGTTATAGACTTCTCCGATGCTATGATCTTCTCAATGGCACTGGTTAATATCGTTGGCCTTTACATTCTTGTTCCGGAAATCAAGCGTGACCTTGCCGATTACTGGGCACGTCTGGAATCAGGCAAAATCCGCAAGGTAGAAGCCGCCTCTGAGCGTTAATTATCACAAAACTCAATAAAGGGTGCTTCGGCGCCCTTTTTTCATTTCTTATATGTAACATCTTTGCTAAATTTTCGATGTATTTAACTGACTTAGTACATCCGGAGGCCATGATGTTACTGCGCCAATTGTTCGCTGCCTTTGTTTTTTTCACACTGACATCAACGCAGGGGTTTTCCAGTGAAGAAGTGCAGGAAGTTCCCCCTCCTTCACCTGCACAGCCAGTATCCTATTCACAGTCAGAGATGCTTGATCGCCCTTTGATGGAGCGCTATATCCTTGATGAACTCAAGTCTCTCCGACAGGAGTACCAGGCACTTGAAAAAAGAATGATAGAAGAGATAACGGATAGAGAGCTTTCCGTGGCGGACAAGTCAATGAACTATGCCAATGTCACCGTTACTTACTTCTTCTACCTGATCGCCGGTGCTGCATCACTGATCGCCCTTGTTGGCTGGCAATCTCTCCGCGAGGTAAGAAACAACACCCAGAAAGCTGCAGATGAAAGGCTCGATGAAATCGCGGCCTTGTATGAAAAGAAATTCCAGACAATGGAAAGAGAATTGCGACGCAAAACCCGAATCATTTCCGAAAATAACCGGGAAATTGAAAAGATTAACGAAATCCACAACCTGTGGTTGCGCGCCCAGCACTCTCAGACACCCGAACAACGTATCGAGAGCTATAACGACATTCTGAAAATTCGACCTGGCGATCTTGAAGCCCTTACCCACAAAGCAGATGCAGCAATGGAAATGGGCGAATTCAACTGGGCATTAAGCATCTGTAACCGTGTTTTGGAAGTAGATGAAAAAAATGCTAACGCGCTATATCAGCGTGCCTGTGCCCATACACGTCTTGGTGCAGAAAGTCAGGCGATTTCAGATCTGGAATTGGCGATCTCCCATGCCACATCTCTGAAAGACGCCGCAAGGGAAGAACAGGATTTCGAAGCATTAATTGGGAATGATAGGTTTGAAGCCCTTATTGAATCTGACGAAAACCGTCCTGAGTCCAGTGAAACCAAATTGTAAGTATTAAAAACCAAAAAGCGGCGATGACAATATCGCCGCTTTTCGTTTTCCTGACAGAAAGTTAACCGCCAGCCAGTTTGACGGTATGGCCTTTTTTCTCCAGGTACGCTTTAATCTGATCGCGTTTATCTCCTTGGATTTCTACTGTGCCGTCCTTAACTGAACCACCACAACCACAAACCTTCTTCAGTTCCGCTGCTACCAGTTTCAAGGCTGCATCGTCCAAATCAAGTCCAGTGACAATACAAACTCCTTTGCCCTTCCGGCCTTTGGTTTGACGCTGTATTCTGACAACACCATCACCTTTAGGGCGATCCGGTTTACTTTTTTCTTCTTTTATCCGGCCAACATCCGTGGAATAAACCAGACGGCTACCGTCGTTACTCATAACGTGTCCTGCTTTCGCATCAGTTAAACTTCCGGAACAGATAGTAACAAAACCTGCTGCCTCCCGGAATGCAAAAGCAACGAACCACACCTTGATGGCTAAAGGACAGGCAATCAATTTAAAGTCTGGAACTAATTGAAACACAAAAAGACTAAGAAACACTGTCTTCAAACTAAATGACTAAAACAATGAGACAAAAATTTGCGTTACTTGTCCTTCTTGGAGCCACCACCATTGCATCCACGCATACCGTTTGGGCACAAACGGATATCCAGCCAACCTGTGGCAATAAAACCATTGTTGGCCCTATTGAGGACATAACTATCAAGCCTTTGGACATTACAATTCCAGCCAGGATTGATACAGGCGCTACGGTCACCTCCTTACACGCAACCCATATACATGTAGAGAATGGAGAAAAAAACCCTCGGAAAAACCGTGGAAAAATAATCGACTTCACGACTGAGGACGAAAAAGGCCGTCCGGTAGAAATGCGAGCTGTGATTGAAGATGTCCACAAGATCCGGAATGCACAAGGCGTTGAGCACAGGTACAGCGTCAAGTTGAGACTTGGATATGAAGGTAACTACAAGTATGTGGATGTAAATCTACGGGACCGACACAAAATGAAATACAAACTGCTCATCGGCAGAGATTGGTTGGCTGGAGACTATCTTGTTGATGTAGAGAAAGGAAAGAGCTAGAGACAACCAGAAAGTGCTTCAAAAGAAAAGGCTTTGCACAGTACAGAGCCTTTTCATGAAATATGACGGTTCGTTAGGGACTGTTCTGTGCCTGAGAGTCATCTGGCTTGGCTTTTAAAGCCGGGGTTTCTCCCTCTTCTCTTTTTTGCCTGAAAACTTCTAGGTCAATTTTACGCTTCAGCATTTTTAGCGAGCCTTTAAAGAGCTTACCGCCGATCATTACGTACCAGGTATCAACACGCCCGTCATCATTTACCAGCTTGTACTCTTTATGTTCTTCAGTTTGAGTTGTATCTTCAGACTCCTCCTCCATTCCTTCAAAATCAGCAGGATCACGGAAGATTGATGCTTCTGCCCACCAATCGATGGACTTCTTTATAGCCAGCAACTCTGCTGTGACCACTCGGTTTCCACCCAAGCGAGCAGCATATTCCCCAGAGTCGAGGTACTCAATGTTATAACCCCTATGGTAAAGGCGTTTGGTCATACTTTCCTCTGCACCAGTGCAACTAATTTATTATTATTTATCTATTAGTACACATTAGGAGAAATTCTGAGCTTTGTCGAAGGAGATAGTGCGAGTGTGACATTTCTGAGACACACTTTTGTGCTGGAATGTGAAAACTATAACAAAAGAACTGATGTGTATTGATCAACTGAGGCACAATGCATTAAGTTATAGTGCATTAGGTGGTTATTCCCCAGAGCTCAATATGCGTAAAGAAATTGCCCCAATAACCGATTCCGACAAACGGAAAGCCAGTATCGCACTGTTTTGTAAGGGTGAGCCCTCAATAGCAGATTGGGTCAACCTTACAGGTGGATCCTATAGCCATAACTCTTTACTTGGCTTCAGGAAAGACTGGATTAACTTCCTTGAATTTTGTCAACTCGCCAAGGTTAATCCTCTTCCAGCAGCCGTAACAACTGTCAGGCGACATTTGGAAAAGCTGGCTGAAACGCGCAAGCTGGCCAGCATAAAACGATGCGTAGCCACCCTTTCCCTAATTCACCGTGTACATCAATTGACAGACCCTACCCGTCACCGCCAAATTCGGTTTTGCCTGCAGTCACTAGGAAATATAAAAGCTGACGATGCGGCTAAAACACAGCCATTTCGAATAGAACACCTTGAAAAACTCCAGAAGCAAATCGGTAATTCCTCACGGTTGAAAGATATCAGGGATCTGTTGATTTGGACGCTGAGTTTAGAAGCTCTTCTTAAACGCTCGGAACTGTGTGCGCTTGAAGTGTCTGATATATGGTTTGATGGCAACAGCGCCAACATCAATGTAGATGGTCAAACCCTTGGACTCAGTGACCATGCTTCTACATTGTTAAACCGCTGGTTTATGTTGACTGAAATATCAGACGGTCACCTTCTGCGACGCATCGACCGACACGAAAATCTCGGCTCCGAAAGTATGGATCACTCATCCGTATACCGGGTGTTCAGGCGAGCCTCCGAGATGTTGGGCTTAACAGGCGAACTGGTTTTTTCCGGACAAAGCGCCCGGGCCGGGGCTGCCTTGGATCTATCAAAAGCTGGATTTAACCTTAGTGACATTCAAAGCCAGGGAAGATGGCGAAGCCCTGCAATGCCTGCGCAGTATGCCGGTTTAACGGGACATAGCGAAGAGGCATTTACCAAACACAGGAAGAAGGTAGAAAGAGAGTAAAAGCGGAGCCCATGACTCCGCCTTTGTCGGTGCGCTATTACTGAAATATTCTGTCTTTAAGGAAGTCAGAAAACGGGGTTCCACTGAACTCCACCAGCTTAGGGAACATTGAGATAGGAGTCATACCCGGGAAGGTGTTGATTTCATTCAAGTAGATTTCATTGTCTTCAGTCAGGAAGAAATCAATGCGCGACAAATCTTTCAGACGCAGGTGTTCGAAGGCTTTATGCGCATACTCCATGATTTCTACCACGTGCTCAATACCCAGGTTCTCTGGCTCCAGCGTGGTGGTACTGTCGCTGTTTGCGCTGTACTTCTCATCGTAGGTGTAAAATTTGTCATCAGGGCAATATATTTCACCAGGAGCGGTAACAACGACTTCGCCGTTGAATTCAAACGCAGCCACTTCCAATTCACGTGGTTTTACAGCTTTCTCAATCAGTACCTGGGATGAGTAGCCAAATGCGTTTTGAATTGCCTGACGCAACCCTTCAGCTTCTGTTACTTTGTAACAACCGACAGACGACCCCTGTGACGCAGCCTTAACGAATACTTTGCCCCACTTTGCAAAGGCTTCTTCAGCTTTTTCCAGGCTCTGCTCTGAGGCATCAGACAGGAAGATATAAGGGGTATTTGGAATACCCAGCGTATCAAACCAGAGTTTTGACGTAATCTTGTTAAAACAAATGATGTTTGCTTCAGTATTGCAACCCAGATATGGCAAACCGATCAGATCCAGAAAAGCCTGAATTTCGCCGGTTTCCCCTGGATAACCGTGAATGCAAGGAACCACATAATCAATGGATGTTGAACCGGATTCACTCACCAACTTTTTTTGGAGATTCAGTTCAGCAACGGTTCCGTCGTTAAGCTTCCAGCCTTCGTTGGTGATTTCAACCTGAATAGGATTCACACCTTCAATTTTGGACAACTCTGACATCAGGTATCCGGCAGATACCAGCGACACTTCGTGCTCTGAACTGCCGCCACCACATAAAAGCAAAACGTTCTTAGAGGTCATTTCCTTGCAAACTCCACCTTCCGCTCATAGCTGGAAAGTTAATTACTTGGCTTGATAAGCCCAATACAGGTATGGTCAAACATCATATTCGAATGCTCTTCTGCTTGCACCCGTCATTAGGCAAATTGCGCTTATATGCTAGCCACTTGCTGCCAAACATTGATTAATCACACGCAAAAGTTGCGCAAAGTTTTGGTGAAAGAACAAAAAACCGGCCAATGGCCGGTTCAGTTAGTTTCGTTAAAACAATCAGTTCAAACGCTTCAGCGGAGTGCCGCTGCTTTTTATCTCATTCATTTTCCGGATGAACGGTCCATATTCCCTGATAGTACCAGGCAGAGCCTTCAAAGCACTTTTAGCCTGGTCATAGCTGCTGTACTCACCGTATAGCAGTGTATACCAAGGAATACCATCAACGACCTTTTTGTTGCTCCACACCGGCTGATTGGAAGGAAGCGCATTGACATAATCAGCAAACCCACGGTCATGGCTTAACGCCAGAACCTGAATAGTATAGAGAGTGTGTGACGCCGCAGGTTTTGCCGGTTTCACTGGAGCTGGCTTTGGTGCAGGTTTTGCAGCAACTTCAGGAGCAGGTTTCTCCGCCGGTGTACTCACCATTTCATTGGATGCCATATCAGAAGGCTGTTCCATCATCGCTGAAGACATTTCTGCAGAGTCACTGACAATTGTTGTGGTTGTTGAGCCAGCACATCCTGTCAGTAATCCCAAAAGGAGAAAAGGGGCGAAGTTTTTCATTTTCTGTCCGTTGTTTAAGTCACTGTTGACCATTCTGCCCCCTGTTCTTATGTCAATCAACACACAAAGCGGAACTGACTTCGAAAATGGTAAAAAAAGCGGCAGGGGTATGACTAAACGAATGAAAAGTCGCCAAATCAAGAATTCGCGCAGCCGATCACAACCGTAATATGTAATCAGGGTGCAACTAGGAGAAAAAGGTAACATAACCCCAAACAGCATTCCGGTACTCCCCGAGGTTCTCATGCATCAATTAGATAAACTCTTCAAACCAAAATCTGTTGCCGTAATCGGTGCCTCAGATACGCCGGGAAGAGCTGGCTACACCGTGACACGTAACCTCCAGTCCGGCGGGTTTCAGGGGCCGATTATGCCGGTTACCCCCAAATATGAAGCAGTCGCTGGTATCCTTGCCTATCCATCTATAGACAAATTGCCTCGTGTCCCGGATCTGGCCATTCTTTGCACCCACGGACGTAGGAGTTTGCAACTGCTTTCTGAACTGGGGAAATTCGGTGTACCTGCCGTTATCATCCTTGCCGCAGGCACCAAGCAAATCAAAGACAGTGAAGGCAACATTACCTTCAACAGGATGCAATCCATCGCCCGGGAATACGGGATCAGGATACTCGGCCCTAACAGCCTGGGACTGATTCTGCCCTGGCTGAACCTTAACGCATCTTTTGCACCTGTCGCCGCCAACCGGGGAAAGATAGCGTTCGTATCTCAGTCCTCTTCCGTCTGCAGCACCATTCTCGATTGGGCTCGGGACAAAAAAATCGGTTTTTCCAGCTTTGTCTGTATCGGTGAAACCGGCGATATTGATTTTCCTGAAACCCTCGATTACCTGAGCCAGGACAGCAAAACAGAGTCCATTCTTCTATACGTTGACCACATCCGGGATGCACGAAGTTTTCTCTCTGCTGCCAGAGCAGCAGCACGTAACAGGCGTATTCTCGTCGTCAAGGCAGGCAGGACAGAACCCGGAAGCAAGGCGCTCTCTACGTTCACGCTGATGGAATCCGGCCTTGATGCAACGTATGACGCTGCAATCCGCCGTGCCGGTATGCTGCGCGTTAAAAATACACACGAGTTGTTTGCCGCCGTAGAGACGTTAGCCCATTCCGTACCACTGCGGGGTGAAAGGCTGGCAATCATCTCCAATGGGGGCGGCCCGGCGCTGATGGCTGTAGATGCGTTGGCTGACCGGGGCGGGAAACTCGCGACATTCAGTGATGAAACCTATGCCAAGCTGGATGCGGTTCTCCCTGTTTATTGGTCCAACACCAACCCCATTGACCTGGGTGGTGATGCAACAACAGAACGCTATCTCAAGGTCCTTGATATCATTCTCGACAGTGATGAGGCTGATGCCATTCTCTTGATGCACTCCCCGTCCGTCACTGCACCAGGATTGCTGACTTCCAAAGCCATCATTGACCGTTTAAAGGAAAACCCTCGGGCTCGCAGGTTTAATATCCTCACCAACTGGGGAGGCGAAGGAGACGAAGCCGTAGTAGCACGCCTTGCTTTTACCCACGCCGGTTACCCCACTTACCGCACTCCGGAAAGTGCAGTGTCAGCTTACATGCACCTTGTGGAGTACAGGCGTAACCAACGACAGTTGATGGAGACGCCGGTATCCATTGGCCAGATAGAATACAATGCAACCCGCACCCGTGACCTGATTGACGAAGCATTGTCTTTGGGAGCATGCCAGCTGAACACCCATGAAGCCCGAAACCTTTTAGAGGAGTTTGGGTTTAATGTCCTTCCAACCTGGCTGGCATCAGATGCCACCGAAGCGGTCTCTATTGCAGAACAAGTCGGTTATCCGGTAGCAATAAAACTTCGATCACCAGACATCCAACACAAATCTGAAGTTCAGGGGGTAATGCTCAACCTCCGTAACCCCAAGGAAGTTTCTATTGCATCCCAGGCGATACTCGACAGGGTAAGGATCTCTTTCCCTGATGCCCGGGTTGACGGTTTGCTGGTACAGAGTATGGCTAACCGTGCCGGTGCGCTTGAGTTAAGAGTTACCGTACGCAAGGATCCGGTATTTGGGCCCGTCATTTTACTGGGTGAAGACGGCACTGAATGGAACATATCCAGGGATGCTGCTGTTGCGCTTCCTCCGCTCAATATGGCGCTCGCGCGATACCTGGTTATTGGCGCGTTAAAAGAAGGGAAACTGAAGCTCAGGGGAATTCCTGATGCACTGGATATCCCGTCCCTGTGCCATTTTCTCGTCACACTCTCCCAGGTGATTATTGACTGCCCTGAAATTAACGAATTGGACATTCATCCATTGTTGGTTTCCGGGGACCAGCTTACGATCGTAGATACCTCACTCACCCTCAACGCCTACATAGGGGATATCAATCAACGGCTGGCAATCCGTCCTTATCCCAAAGAACTGGAAGAGACTGCAACACTGAAAGATGGCAGGGAAATCCTGCTACGCCCTATCCTCCCGGAGGATGAGCCAAACCACAAAAGCTTTATCGAAAATGTATCTGTTGATGACCTCTACAAACGCTTCTTCTCAGACATTGGGGAAGTGAACCATGAGATGCTGGCAAAATTTACCCAGATTGATTACGACAGGGAAATGGCATTTGTCGCTGTATCACGGTTAGGAGGGAAAGAGGATATTCTGGGTGTGGTTCGCGCGTTAGCTGATCCCCAGATTATCGACGCAGAATTTGCCGTACTGGTGCGTTCTGACCTTAAAGGTGTTGGTTTGGGAAGTATTCTGATGGACAAAATAATCCGCTATGCAAAGTCGACGCCGCTTCAACGCCTGTCAGGTATTACTATGCCTTCAAACCGAGGAATGATTGCGCTGGCACAAAAAGTTGGTTTTTCCATCGATGTGCAAATGGAAGACGGTATTGTAGAAATGTTGCTTCCTCTTTAAGGAAGCAACACAACACTTCCCAGCTTGTGACCATTTTGGATGTACCAATGTGCCTTGGCAGCATCATCCATGGGCCATGAATGGCTGACCAATGGCCTGAAAGTCCCTGATTGGAATAGTTCAGCAAGGTAGTTGAGCGCGCCAACACTCTCTTCAGCGACAATGCAAACTTGTTTTTGGCTGCTGAGAGGGTTCATGACCATTGCCCGGAGTGGAGCAGAGAGAGGGAAAAACGCAGATAACATCCTGCCGCCTTTTTTGAGTTTCGCCTTGTATCTGTTGAAATCAAGGTTCCCGACCGTATCAAAAATCACATCATAGCGGTCATCCATTCCGGCAAAATCTTCATTCTGGTAATCAATCACCCGTCGCACGCCCATCCGGCTAACCGTTTCTGTTTTATCTGTTCCGCAAACAGCGGTAATTTCCGTAACACCGAACACCTTTGCCAATTGTAAGGCAGCCAAGCCCACATCCCCGCCAGCACCATTGATTAATATTGACTCACCCGGCTGAATTCCAGCCTTTTGAAGGAAACTTAGCGCCGAAGTGCCACCAAAGGACATGGATGCACCTTCTGCAAATGACATCTCATTAGGTTTACTGACCACAACACCCGTTTGGGGAAGACAGACATACTCTGCATAGCTGCCTTGTTTCATCCCGGTACTGCCGAATACCTCCTGCCCGACGACAAATTGAGTGACGTTGTCACCTATCTGTTCTACTGTACCAGAGAAGCAGGAACCAAGAATTGGGTTCCTGGGTTTACTGACGCCAAAAACAAGCCGGGTAATAAAACGCATTGAAGGGGGCAATCCCTGTAACCCTCTCATCTTTGAATCTCCTGATGTAGCAGCAACTGCTGCTACCTTTACAAGAATTTCGTTCGGCTTGGGCTTAGGTTTATCAAGGTGTACGACAGAAAAGACATCAGGATCCCCGTATTCAGTTCTGATTACCGCTTTCATATCTTCTCCCTAAAATGCTGTGAAATTCGCCAAGTTGCAGATTACCTGTAATCAATCCTCGATAGGCCCCGCTAATTGCGTTACCTTTGTCACCATCACACTGCCATAATAATTAACCATGTTGTATGCAAATAAAGTCGTTGTTGTAACAGGAGCAAGCCAGGGTATTGGTGCCGCCATTGCCAAGGCTTATGCTGACAAAGGCGCTTCTGTAGTAGGTCTCGATATCGTTCCCGCAGTAAACAAAGCGGTTGACTCACGAATTGTCGATTTGGGTGACTCGGCAGCGGTTGAAAGCTTATTCGCAAAGTTGAAAGAACAATATGGCAGCCTGCATGTTCTGGTAAATAATGGTGCCATTAGTAAATTCAATAAACCCGTCGTAGAACTGGCCCCCCAAGAATTCGCACGTGTTATTGATGTCAACCTGGTAGGCAGTTTCACCTGTGCCAGGGAGTTCATTAAGGCAAATGATGGCGAGTCTTATGGAAGGATTATTAATATTGCTTCTACTCGCTGGAACCAGAATGAAGAGGGTTGGGAAGCTTATGGTGCGTCAAAAGGCGGTCTGGTATCCCTTACCAATACGCTGGCCGTATCTCTGGCAGACAAACCCATAACAGTGAATGCAATCAGCCCAGGCTGGATACAGGTAGACGACTATGATTGCCTTACAGAGACAGACCACAGCCAGCATCCATCAGGCCGGGTTGGCAGGCCAAGGGATATTGTTAATGCCTGTCTGTTCCTGACTGATGAGGAGAATGATTTTGTCAATGGCGCAAATATCGTTGTCGATGGCGGGATGACCAAGAAGATGATTTACCAATAAGCAGAAACCTGCAGGGCGCAACCTGTGCCCTGCATTAGACCCTAATCCAGGCCGTCTTCATTTTCCGGTTCCAGTGGTTCCATTTTCAGTACCTTTGGAATCTGCCTGATTAACCAGCTCTTTGCCTTGCCCATACGGTTTCGTTTCCATGCAGCGACCCATTTGAGGGTTGCATCTTCACTCCCCTCAATTTTTTTAAGCCGTCCTTCAACCAAATCATTTTCTATCCAGGCATAAGGGAAAGTCCCAATACCTAACCCGGATTTAAGTGCACTGTATTTCTCAGGCATATTGCTTACAGTCAGCCGCGGTTGATCGTCGAGAATGTTATAAGAGATACGGGGTGAATTCCTCGCGCTGTCTGCAACAGAAATAATTCGGTATTTACGTCTGGTTTCTACACAAAACGGATGAGTCGCTTGGTGAATTGGATGATTCGGTGCTGCAACCCAACAATTGCGCATACCGCCCAAAACCTGGGTTTTCACGTCATTAGGCATCGCTGCAGTAGCTGGAATAATCAAGATATCCGCCCGCTCCTGAAGCAGGGCCTCCCACCCACCTGCAAGTACTTCCGCCTGAAACTTCAAGCGTGTCTGGCTTTTTTCCGCCAGGGAATCCACAAGCGGGAACAGCCACTCTACGGGCAAAAGTCCGTCATACGCAATAGTGACATCCAATTCCCAGCCATGTGCCAGTGCAGTGGCATCTGCCACCATTTCATCTGCTGCACTGAGAAGCAACCGGCCACGCTCAAGCAGCAATTTACCTGCATCAGTAAAAGCGGCCCTGTGTCCTGAACGGTCAAATATAATCAGGTCCAGATCCTGTTCCAGCTTCTGGACCTGGTAGCTGAGGGATGATGGTGCCCGCCCCAATGATTCAGCAGCAGAGGCAAAACTCCCTTTTTGCTCAATAGCATCAAGAACCTGTAGGGCTTCAAAAGACAGTAATTTACTCATTGTTTTTCCCTGTTTTATTGCCCGAGTCCCCAATTACACAACACTCACTATATACCGTTAAAAAACTCTGGCTCAACTGTTCATCTGTCCCAACACTATTACTGTGTAATTTTTCACCATACGGAACAGGTCTTTATAAAAGAACCATAAAACGTGAAACAGTCCACGTCATAACCGGCATTTACGTCGTAACCTTAAATCAGAGGTGACTATGAAGCTGGATCGCATTGAAATATCGGGATTTCGCGGCATTCGTCGATTGTCATTGACTCTGGACGACCTGTCAGTGCTCATTGGTGAGAATGCGTGGGGTAAATCATCACTCCTTGATGCCCTGGACATGGTGTTGCCCCCTACCGGTGAGTTTCCCCCCTTCAATCGTTCCGATTTTCACATAGACCATAATTTTGGCGACAACCGAGTAAACCTTCTCCAAATTGTTCTCCGATGGTGTGAAACAGACCAGAAAGAGATGACATCAGCTAAATACCGGCGCTTTTGCGAAGTAGCTAATATCAATGACCAGGGCTTCCGGTACGTGGACTACTGTACAAGTGCAACATTCATAGACGGAAAAATAGAAACTACCCGTTATTTCCTGGATAAAAACGGAGATCCACACCCGGTTCAGCATCACGATGTCCTTGCAGCAAAATTTGTCCGGATACATCCTGCTATCCGTGTCAGGGATGCCCGTCGCCTAAGAAGCCAGGATCTTGATGAACACAACGGGAACGGCCGGCTTGAGAAACGTCTGAATAACACTTGCCGCCGAATTATGACCATACCAGGGCATGTCAATGACGGGGAAATTCGAAGTGGCCTGAATGCCCTGCGGACACTATTGGATCACTACTTCGCCATTCAGACCCATAACCGGGATAAAAAGATGATATCCCGTGATAGGTACAAAAGCCTTGCGCAGCAAAATGTCCACCCCCTGGAGCAGATCGTCGAAGGCTCAGCCAACAAACGTCAGGGACGTTTGCTGTTGATTGGCCTTCTCAATGCGTTTATCAGGGCCAGAGGCCCTAAAAAGCTCAGTGCCATTGCCCGGCCTCTGGTAATTTTCGAGGATCCTGAAGGCCGCTTACATCCAACACTACTCAGTCAGGCATGGCGGATAATGCGCCTGATTCCCATGCAGAAGATCATAACTACAAATAGTGGTGACTTGTTGAACCTGGTTCCCTTAACCAGCGTCAGGCGGCTGGTACGTGGGCCGGGAAATACCGAAGTTTACAATATGCCACCCAACCGCCTGTCCCGGGATGAAGAACGCCGGGTGGCATTCCACGTTCGTATCCATCGTCCATCGGCCTTGTTTGCCCGTTGCTGGCTGCTTGTGGAAGGGGAAACAGAAGTCTGGCTGTTCAACGAATTGGCCAAGCTTTCGGGGTATGATCTCGGAGCTGAAGGTGTACATATCATTGAGTTTGCTCAAAGCGGTATCAAACCCTTGATTAAATTGGCTAAATCATTGGGTATTGAATGGCACGTTGTATCTGACGGCGATCAGGCTGGGCAAAAGTACGCAACCACGGTGCGAGCTCAACTAAACGGGGCACCTGAACGCCACCACCTGACTGTTTTACCCAGTGCAGATATTGAACACTTCCTGTTTGATAACGGCTATGAAGCCCTGTTCAGGGACATGGCGAAGGTGGGTCACAATATTCAGATGCCGCCGAGAAAAATCATCATGAAAGCCCTAAAACATTTTGCTAAACCGGATGCGGCACTGGCAATTGTCGAATACACCGTTGAGCAGGGAATAGACCAGGTGCCGGTGCTCTTACGCTGGATCGTCCAACGCAGTGTCGCGCTTGCCCGCGGCGGCGGTTAGTCCGGCTGTTTTTGGAAAAAAAGTGTCAGCTTTCCGACTTCGATTCCAAATTTCTTCATACTTGTCAGATTAAACATATGATTCTGATCCTGACGGTATAACCAGTCATCCAGGGTCAGTGTAATCTCATCACCATCGTAGGGGATTCGCAGCTTGTACACCCAATGGAGGACATTCCCGGACACTTTTCCTGTCGCTACCCCGACCACATCCCCGGCTGTTCCGGAATAGGTTCCGTCATCGGATTGCGTGATGACCCAGACACGCTTTTGCTTCTCACCATCATCAAAAAGGAATGTCTCATCCAATGTGATGCAGTTACCGTCAACTGTGCCGACAATATCCACGGTAAACCGCCGGGTTTGCATGCCTGAGAAATCCTGCAACATCCCCCACGCAGAAACCTTTCCTTCAAAGAAACCAAACAGGTCAAAAAGCGGGTTTTGTTCAGCATAATCTTCAATTGACGTTGAACAGGAGGTGATAAACAAAAGGCAAACCAATGCTATTTTTTTCATTGTTCACCTCCCAGCAAAGCCAAGCGAAGTTTCGGGTATGCGGTGTCTTCTGAAAGCCATATCTCAATAAACGCTCTGGCAAGTTCAGGGTCATCAATCTTTCCTATTTCCCCGTCTTTACCACCCAGCGGCCAGAAGCGAAACCAGCCAATCCCATTTTCAAGGAGGTAACTGAGTTTGTCCCCTTTGTTTATCTCTGGCCAAATTGTTTCAAGCGTCACCAGCCATAACGAAATGTTTTCCTTTGGGTAGCCGAGGTGCTGCCACTGCTTTTCCGTCGCATCTAATAACCGTTGTTTGGTGATATCCCTCTTATACTTAATCTGGAGTTTTAGAGGCGTTACCGACAAGGATCCAAAATAACCATCCGGTGTGTACAGTGTCGAATGGTATATGTCCCAGAAACCCCAGCTGAGGGTTGCGTGCCCCACAGGTTTCCACCAAGTAGAATCAGGAGAAACGTCACTGGCGTTTGCCCACGAGCTGACTCCTATCACAACTGCAAACAACAGATTTTTCATTCTGTTACCTCCGAGGCCGGGTATATGGCATCAAACCACTGCATTAGCGCATTTAAGACCGCGCCGTGAATCACCCAGACGGCAGCAATGATGGCAAGCGAGCCCATTGTCCCCAAGGGTAAAACGGCTGCCCCAAGTTTCACCCCAGCAAAATAACTCAGCGCTCCGCCAACGCCGGCAAAGGCGCATATTACTATTCTGTTTACGCTAAATATGGTCTCGCGTATCAACCAGATATACGCGGTAAAACCCAACCATAGGAACACCAACCAGGACGGTAACCCCCTTATCCCGAAATCAATAACGCCGAACAACGTAAGAATAAAGTCACTGGACAAGCCGAACACAGACAGGACAGGTGCCAACCAAAGCAGCTTAGGATCGAGAAATACTGCTATCACTAAACAAACCGCCAAGACCGGCCACCATTGGCTCCCTCCGGCAACAGCGATGAACCAGAACACATTGAATGCGACTGAAAGTATGACCAGTCTCATGGTTCAGTACCTTTGGGGAAGCTCGGCGGTCAGTTGTATTGTGCTGATGGTTTTCTCTCTGAAACCACCCTCACAATAACAGAAGTAATACCGCCAGAGACGCAGGAACCTGTCGTCGTAGCCGATGGATTTCAGATCATCTTCATGTTGGTTAAACCGTTTCAGCCAGTCTTTCAATGTGTCTGCGTAATCAATACCCAGATCTTGTATGTTCCGTGTCACGAACTTGGTTTCATCCGTCAGCACCTTTTGCAAAGCAGAGATGGATGGCAAAAATCCCCCCGGAAAGATGTGTTTTTGGATAAAATCTACGTTGCGGCTATAGTGCTCATAGCGCTGATCTGCAATGGTAATGGCCTGTATTGCCATTTTCCCGCCGGGCTTGAGCAGGCTTTCGCACTTCCTGACAAAACCCGGTAAAAATGACTTTCCGACAGCTTCTATCATCTCAACAGAAACCAACTTGTCGAATTGACCCGTAAGTTCACGGTAGTCCTGGGTGAGAAGTGTGATTTTTTCTGTCAGCCCTTCTTCTTCGACCCGTTGTTTAGCCCATTGATACTGCTCATTTGAAATGGTGGTCGTTGTTACGCGGCACCCATAGTGCTTGGCTGCGTAAATCGCCATCCCACCCCATCCGGTTCCTATTTCCAACAGGTGATCTGCTGGGGACAGATCGAGCTGCTGGCACAACCTGTCCATTTTGTTGAGCTGGGCGGTATCGAGAGAGTCTTGCGAAGAGTTGTAAATGCCACTTGAATAGAGCATTTCTTTATCCAGGAACCGTGAGTAAAGATCGTTACCCAGATCATAGTGTGCAGCGATGTTATCCTTAGAGCCCGACAGCGTGTTCCGCCTGGTCCAGTGAAGCCATTTTTCTCGAATTGAGGTGAGCCAGCCCAGTTTTGCTTCAAGCTCATCCAATGCTCCCATGTTCCTAGCCACAGTCCGGACAACAGCTGTAATATCCGGCGTATCCCACCAACCATCAACATAGGCTTCGGCTGCACCGATACTGCCACCGGTCAACATGCGATTATAAAAGCGGGTATCATTTACCTGCACGACCGCATGAATATCTGAGTGCGGGTCTCCGTAATGGAAAACCTGTCCATCGGGTTCAGTCAGCTCAATACTTGCGCCTTTCATTTTCCCTAACATGACTGAGACAATTTTGCGCGATCTACATGCTGTCTGGGTGTCGGCAAACGCTTCTACGTTGTTATCAATCGAAGACATCGTCACTCCTTTGCCTCATGGGTCGTTTTCGGTTTCGGTTTCGGTTGACCAGGATGGCCGTAAAAAGGCGCGCCTTTAATAAAAAGCTTCAGCGCATGCCAATAGATCAGCGCGATGATTTTTGCCGTCATAAACGGCGCTTTTTTTAGCTGTCTGCGCAATGATTCTGACGTCAGCGGTTCACGAGTCATCGCAAGTGTTGCGTCGAATTCTTTATTCTTCCGGCAGTTTTCCAGATGGACGAACAGCGCCTCCCCCGGCTCCTTTAGCCGCCAGTGGTAGTCCTGCTCTATTGGGTTAAACGGGGATACATGGAAGGATTTTTTATTGTGCCAAGACTTTCCTGCCGGGACAGCATAGTAATGGCGTTCATTCCACGGTGTATTGCTTACCTCTGCCAACATGTAACGCCACTGACCGCAGTCGTCATAGAGGTAATAAAAGTTCACAGGGCTGAAATACAGGCCCAGATAGCGAAGGTTACACAGCGAATACACTTTACCTGTAAGCCGTTCTCCGGTGAGTTGTTCCAGCTTATCCTGACAAGCCAGTTTGGTGTTTTCACTCCCGCCCATATAGTCACGGTGTTGGAATGAAGCCCACCCGAAACGGTCTACCTTGAGAGATCCCGCCACAGTGGAGAGTTCATTGACTTCATCAAGGTCTATCCATGCCATAAAAAACGGATAGTTAAACCTGTGGCTTACAGGCATGAATCGCCTGTGCCTGATTTCCCCGATATAGAGCGCGCTGTTCATAGGGTATGCCCCCCAAGCATTTCAACAACGTCCAGTGCGCTCTTAACACCGTCTTCGTGGAAGCCGTTTCGCCAATATGCCCCACAAAACCAGGTATTGTTTTTCCCGTTTATTAACGACCTGTCCTGCTGCGCAGCAACACTCGCTGTGTTGAACAGCGGATGGGCATAATTAAATCTTCGAAGGATCTTTGAGGGATCAATGTTTGAGGTTTGGTTCAGGGTGACGCAAAACGTTTCCGGCGACTTAATCCCCTGAAGTATGTTCATATCATACGTAAGGGTGGCTTGCCTTTGATCCCTCCCCTCAGTCTGTCCCAAGTGGTAGTTCCAGGATGCCCACGCTGCTGGCCGTTTTGGCAGGATTGATGTATCCGTGTGTAAAACCACTTCATTCATTTGATAAGGCATTCGGCCCAGCACATCGGTTTCATCCTCTGTGGCATCACCGAGCATTTTCAGAGCCTGGTCGCTGTGACACGCAAAAATAACCTGATCAAAATTCTCCCCACCTGACGCAGTCTCCAAACGTATGCCCGACTCCGTGCGGTAGACTGATTTGACCGGTGTCGACAAGCGGATTTTGTCTTCGAATGCAGGTATCAGCTTGCGGACATATTCTCTTGACCCACCAGGGATGACATACCACTGGGGACGGTTTTTAATGTCGAGCAGCCCGTGGTTCAGGAAAAATTTCAGGAAAAAGGCCAGCGGGAAACGGCGCATGTCAGCAAGGGTTGACGACCAAATCGCCGCCCCCATCGGCAAGATATAGTTGTCACTAAAGTAATGACTGAAACTGTTTTCGGTCAGAAAATCACCGAGAGTTTTCTCAAGGGCGTGAGTATTGGGGTTTTCTGCCAGCTCTCGTCCCAACCGGTTGAACCGTAGGATTTCACTGATAAACCGGTAGAAGCGTACATTCACCACGTTTCGCTTTTGGGCAAACAGTGACGTAACACTGTGCCCGTTGTATTCAAGGCCATTATCGTCATTACGCACACTGAAACTCATTTCGGTGGGCTGCCCCTCTATACCCAAATCCCCGAGTAGCCGGATGAAGTTCGGATAAGTCCGGTCGTTGTAAACGATAAATCCGGTATCAACAGCATATTTGCCGCTTGGCGTTTCCACATCAATCGTCGCGGTATGGCCGCCGATGTAGTCGTTGGCTTCGAACAGCGTAATATCATGTTGTTTGTTGAGATAATGCGCACTAGTCAGTCCGGAAATACCGCTTCCGATTATGGCGATTTTCATGCAGCTCTCCTTGTTATTCTTTTTACGAGAGAGACCTGTACCGAAATCGGCAACAGGGATATCGCTTTCAGGAACAGGCTGAATTTCCGCGGAAAGTGGATTTCGCGTTTTCCTCTTTCTATTCCTTTCCGTATTGAGACAGACGCTTCTTCAGGCGTGACCATCATTGGCATGGCGAAGTCGTTTTTGTCGGTCAGGGGCGTTTTCACGAACCCGGGCGAAATAAGTGACACCGTCACTCCGTATTCTTCAAGATCAACACTTAGTGACTTCGCCAGGTAAGACAAAGCAGCTTTCGAAGCGCCGTAGGCTTCTGCCCTCGGCAGTCCGACGTAGGCAGCTGTCGACCCCATCAATGCCAAGTGGGTACCTTTGGTCAGGAAATGCTGCAAACCGGCAATACAATTCACCACCCCGAAAACGTTAACGTTGAACACTCTTTTAAACAGAGCGGGATCCAATTGCCCCTGTTCGATGTATTCGCAGGTGCCGGCATTAAGAATGATGAGTTCCGGATTTTTACTTAGTGAAGAAAGGCTGTTGTAGGTCTGATCTTCATTGGTGGTATCAAACACCAAGGGTTCAATATTTGGGTGTACTGCTGCCAGTGCCTCTAGCGTCGGAGCATTTCTTCCGCAGGCAATAACGAAGCTACCTTGATTCGCATAATCCACAGCAAGTTGCTTACCAATTCCCGAAGATGCCCCGGTGATGAGTACGCATTGAGGTTTCATCGTCCGAGCCCTCTTTTTATGCGTTTAACAACTGAACCCAATACTGGAATTGCTTCGTAAATCATTTCACCGAGATCGAAAAAGTCGCGGTGATAGGAAACTTTCCCTTCGTTAAACCTCAGTTGAGTGCATCCGTGGACCGTTCGCGGCTTTCCTCCGTCTAGTTTTGGGTGAGAAAGCAGCATCGTCCACCGGACAAAAGCCTGTTTGTCATCCCCAATGGTGTCGGTAATTGTGAAGGTACAGGCATCGAGATTTTCATAGAGCGCTTCGAAATACTTCAGCAGGGGTGGCAAGCCGACAATCTGGTGAGCGGGATCTTGGAACACGACATCCGGATCGTAGACGTCCTTGATGCCCACTAAGTTGTCTTTGTGTAAATGTTCGTATAGCTCAATGAATGCATTCAACGGACTTTCCGGTATCTTTTTGCTCTTGGGAAAATCCATACTTTGACTATTGTGGGCACTTTGTTCTCCATCCATGCTATGCCTCCCGCGCTAAAGATTGTTTTCCTTTGGCCTGCTCAAATCGGCTTATCGCCTCTTTTCTTCTTTCGGAGTGATCGACAATCGGCAAGGGGTAATCGAGGTTAATCCCTTTTTTATGCGCCCACTTATGGGGTTCATGTACCTTCCCTCCCTCTATCTCCCTCAGCTCAGGCATCCACTCACGAACAAAGTCTCCCTTGGGATCAAACCGCTGACCCTGTGAGGTAGGATTGAAAATTCTGAAGTATGGTTGCGCGTCCGTTCCTGTTGACGCTGACCACTGCCAGCCACCGTTATTCGATGCATAATCCAGATCAACAAGCTTTTGAGAGAACCATGCTTCCCCCCAACGCCAGTCAATTAACAAATCTTTGGTGAGAAAACTTGCGACGATCATTCGAAGCCTGTTATGCATCCATCCGGTGTCCGCTAACTGCCGCATTGCTGCATCAACAATCGGGAACCCGGTTTTGCCTGATTTCCAGGCTTCAAACAGGTCTTTATTGTTATCCCACTTAACGTTGTCGGCCCAGTCGATAAAGGCTTCTCCCCGGCTGATTTTCGGGAATGCGGCGCTAAGGTGCTGGTAGAACTCCCGCCAGATGATTTCTGATATCCACACTGCCGGCCCGCCATTTCCGTCGAGAGAGAGTTCGGGATAGTCCTCCAACACTCTTGCAAGGCATTGGCGTGGAGAAAGCGCACCAATCGCAAGATATGGCGACAGCACACTGGTTCCGTCTTTAGAGGGGAAGTCCCGGTCGGCGTCGTATCTTGCAGCCTGTCCTGACGTAAATTCACGCAGGCTTCGTAGTATGCTCATTTCATCGACATACCAGCCTGCGCTTTCCATCGAAATGTGCGCTTCAAGTTTCTCGGCGGTTTGGCTAAATGCGGAATGCCCCACCGTCGGAAGGTTGTCATTACTGACCGCTTTGACCGGGTACCAGTTAACGTTAGCCAGTGCTTTCAGCCACGCACGCTTAAAAGGGGTAAAAACTTTGTAAACATCTGACTTTGCAGATAAAACACTTCCGGGAGGTAAAACACACCGGTCATGGATAAGCGACACTTTGATTCCAGCCGCAGCTGCTTTTTTGGTAAGCAGAGCATCACGACGGGTTTCATTAACTTCATATTCACATTGGGCGATGATTTCGTCTGCGCCTATTGATTGGGCAATTGCTATCACCTCCAACACCGCTGTTTCATAGTTCTCTGCTTCAATGAACCCCAGCGGAATGTTTTTGATACCTAATTCGTTGTTGAGAGCGGCTAACCTACGGTAGATGAGGTCACGCTGTATAGATGACAGGTTGTGGACATCCCATTGTTCGGGTGTAGCGGCATACACAGCTACAACGGGTTCTCCTGCCAGCTGAGCGACAGCAATAGCCCGGTTATCCCTTGTTCTCAGGTCTCTTCTCAGCCAAACAAGCTTCATAAGCTGCCACCCCGCTCACTGAATCGTTCCAGTTCATGTCTGTGAATCCGGACAATGTCACCCGTTACTTTGAGTACAGGTACTTCCTGGTTACCTAACTCGATCAGTTCATTGATCTGGTTTGTCGTCAGTTTTTTATCTCCTGAGACAACTAACTGCTCAATCCGGCGTTCTGCTAACAGGCCTCCAAGCACGTTCAGCTTTTCAATCGGTCCGTCCAGCACTTCGACCCCAAAACCATCTGAGCTCACATCGAGGGCGAGCAGCCACAAGAAATAACTGGTTTGATCGTCAGTGGAGCACACTACCGCGCGACGTTTTGCCTGCTGCTTTTTGAGGACAACAATTTGCACAACGCGCTCGACCATCACCGAACGCCAGAGAGCGGTCTGTATATCCGCCAAGGTAAGCCCTTCTGACGACAGATAATTTTCTACCGGTTCAACAAGTTTGGTTTTGACTGTTCGCCAAGGGTATTCCTTAAGACAGCGAGCGACGATCTGCTCGACTTTTGCCCGCCTGAATGCACCCAACGCAGCAGTGATTTCGGTGTATTCAGCCAACGTTTTAGACGGTTCTGGCTCGGTCAAGTCCCCGGAGAGCAAGGGCTTGACCTTTCCAATGGAAACACCCTTATCCAGCCAGTTCACAACCTTCTGCACTACAGCAAGATCAGCATCGCTGTAAAGACGATGGCCCTTTTCCGAACGGCCGGGCTTTACCAAGCCATAGCGTCTCTGCCAGGCACGGAGTGTCACCGGGTTAACACCGGTTAACTCTGATACCTCGCTGATGGTGTAGGTTTTCCCCTCAGAGGCCATAGCGAACCTTCAGCTCTTTTGGATATGGACTGAGAAAAGCCTGATGGGACAGGTAGTCGTCCGGAAACTCACGCAAATGGTGATTTATCAACGTGATTGGTGCCATCAGGGGCAGCGTGCCTTCGTTGTAGGAAAGAATGACTTCCGACAAATCTGCTTTTTGCTCTTTACTCAGGTCTTTCTTGAAATAACCCTGCAGGTGCATGAGGACGTTGGTGTTATTTTTCCGGGTTGCCAGCTTCTTTAATACGTTCATCAGTTTCAGGCGATAAAGGGAGAAAAACTCGTTGATGTCGTACGAAGCAATGTCAGCAACAAATCTTCCAAGAGCTCGGTATTCGTCCTGGCTGTGGGCAAGTAAGGCGTATTTGTATCGGGAGTGGAATTTGATGATTTTATCTTTGGTTGGTTCACCTTCCATTGAACGGTAAAGGTCATCCAAGGCAAAAATCCGCGTAACAAAATTCTCTCGCAGTATAGGGTCATTGAGACGCCCATCCTCTTCAACCGGCAACCACGGCATTTCTTCCAGCAGTTTTTGAGTAAACAAGCCGATTCCGATTTTCTCCGCAGCAACATACCCGTTTTCCCGGTAAACCTTTACACGCTCCATCCCACAGGTCGGTGATTTTGCGCATACGATATAACCGCGAAGATCCTGAGACTTTAGAGAACCAACCTTCTTCGCTGAAAAGTTATGCATTAAGTCTGTGTAGTCCTTGTCGGCGTCTTTCGTCTCGACCAACCGGACCCCTATTTCATTTTCCATCAGCCGGATTGTCGGCCTTGGCACGCCAAGCCCTATACCCACCTCAGGACACACCGGAACAAACTCAACATACTTTCCAAGTTCTTTTACGACAAAGTTGCTCTTTTTATGCCCCGAATCAAAACGGACGTTTTCTCCGAGAACACAGGCACTGATTCCTACGCTGATTTTCATGGCTGCTCCCGACGCTCGACGTTGTTGTACATGTTTAATCCTTTGTACAACCAAAGTTAGCAACCGGATCACTACCTGTACAAATTTTGAACCCTGTATAACTAAACTTAATGCATATAGTGTGAACCGGCAGACTTTTTTGGAAATTGTATTACTCAAGCAATTCCGTGAGTTAAAAGGAAAGAAAGGTAAATTTTGTAACAATTGCGGCAAATCAAGTTCTAAAAATGAATTTTCTGGCTCACAACTATTTACATCAAATCAAAATCCTGTATCTTGCGCAGTCACTTGTCTTAACAGGACAGGTCACCTCACTTGCGTGATGCAAGCGGGAAGAAAATATCGAAGAAGCGTTTCATACAGAAATGCTGAGTTCGGTAAGCGGCGCCGACTGGTTCGGGCATGGGGGCTGATGACCAGCATTGCGGGGTCAACTTTCCTCCCACTGGGGGTAGCTGTTGTTTAGCTGCCTGTTTGCGCGCTTTCCTATAAAGAATGCGCTTTTCTTACACTTGGATACTGTAAGGAATTCGTATGCACGAAGATAAGATCCTCGATTCCGAGAGCCAGACTCTCGGCGTCCCGTCCATGCAAGGGTTGAGAAACCTGGGACCGGACGCCGTAATGACCCGTCAATCTGAACAGGAATCCGAAGTCCGCTCTTACCCGCGGAGAATCCCTATTGCAATCAAACGCGCCGATGGTGTGATCATTACTGACACCCGAGGCCAACAGTTCGTTGATTGTTTAGCGGGAGCCGGTACCCTGTCTTTGGGTTACAACCATCCGGAAATTAATCAGGCTATAACCGACTCACTGGCTTCCGGTGTGCCGTACCAAACGCTTGATCTCACAACACCAACCAAAGATAACTTTGTCCAGACACTGCTGGGTTTCCTGCCTTCTCCTCTTGCAGAAAACGCCCGGATTCAGTTCTGTGGCCCTTCTGGCGCCGACGCCGTCGAAGCCGCCATCAAACTGGCGAAGCAGACAACCGGTAGAAATACCATTGTCGCTTTCCACGGTGGTTACCATGGCATGACCAATGGTGCAATGTCCCTTACCGGTAACCTGGGTGCAAAAGAGCGCCGTACCGGATTGATGGCCGATGTCCATTTCCTGCCTTACCCATACAGCTATCGCTGTCCGTTTGGGCTTGGCGGGGAAGCCGGTGCCTGGCAGAGTATTCGCTATATCGAACATATTCTGAATGACGTAGAAAGCGGCATTCAGAAGCCCGCTGCTATTATTCTGGAGCCTATCCAGGGTGAAGGCGGTGTCATCCCAGCCCCAGCCTTCTGGCTGCAAGAGATCAGACGCATCACCCGCGAACTGGGTATTCTCCTCATTTTTGACGAGATCCAGTGCGGTATCGGTAAGTCCGGATCTCATTTTGCCTACGAGATTGCGGGAATTCAGCCTGACATTCTTGTTATGTCAAAAGCCGTAGGTGGTGGTTTGCCAATGTCTGTACTCGCCTTTAGCAAGGAAATCGATTCCTGGCGTCCAGGTGAGCACACAGGCACATTCCGGGGTAACCAGCTTGCTATGGCTACCGGTGCCAAAGCGATGGAAATCATCCAACGCGACGGATTGGTTGCCAATGCCCGGGAAATGGGAGAACGCCTCACCGGACACTTGCTTGAGCTGCAAAAACAACATGCCTGTATCGGGGATGTTCGTGGACGTGGTTTGATGCTAGGTATCGAAATTATTAACCCGGGTAAAACCAATAAACTTGGCCAGCCCGAAGCCGACGGTGAACGTGCAATAGCGATTCAGCGTGCGGCTCTTGAACGTGGATTAATTATAGAGAAAGGCGGACGTCACGGTTGTGTACTTCGCTTCCTGCCTCCTCTGATTATTAATGGCGCTCAAATTGATTTCGTCGCCGATGTCATCGATCAGGCAATCAAGGCAACTGACTAAGGGCACAACTATCCATGACACATTTAGACTGGAAGTCACAGTTCATTAGCTGTGGCCCGGGCGGTACAGACTCATACCGAAATACCCTAGCCCACGCGTTAAGTCATGTAAGCGCGTTGTTTGAGGTATGTGACAAGCCATATTCCGGAATGGATCCCGACGTGCTGGCAAACACCATTGGCAGTATGGTCATTCCAGATATCGGCAACGGAGATATTTATTCATCCATTGATGAAACAATGGAGGGTATCGCCCAAAACGCCATTATCGTCCAACACCCGAATTGCATTGCCCATTTACATACACCTCCACTGGTTCCGGCACTTGCTGCTGAGCTGATTCTTTCTGCTCTGAACCAGTCAATGGATTCATGGGATCAGGCATCCAGTGCGACTTACCTTGAGCAGCATATGTGCAACTGGGTGACACGCAAATTTGGAATGGGTGACTATGGTGATGCAACCTTCACCAGTGGCGGTACGCAGAGCAACCAAATGGCGTTGCTATTGGCACGTGATGCAATGATTTACCGTATTTCAGGTCACCGCGTTCAGAAAGACGGTCTGCCTGATTACTTCAGTAAGCTGCGCATAGTGTGTTCGGAAACCAGCCACTTTACGGTTAAAAAAGCTGCCGGGCAGATGGGCCTTGGGGAAAATGCGGTTTGTACCGTTGCTGCGCGCAACAATGGCACAATTGAAATCAAGGCACTCAAACAAACCCTGTCATCGCTTGTTGAACAAGGCTTCATTCCATTTGCTCTCGTAGGCACAGCAGGAACCACAGATCACGGCGCGATTGATGCGCTGCCTGAAATGGCAGATCTGGCCGAGGAATATAACCTTTGGTTCCATATTGATGCCGCTTACGGTTCCGGCCTGAAGCTATCACCATACAGTGACAGGTTAAATGGTATAAACCGGGCTGATTCCGTTACCGTGGACTTTCACAAGCTGTTCTACCAGCCAATAAGTTGCGGCGCACTCTTGGTCAAAGATAAGGAAAATTTCCGGTTTCTGTTGCACCGAGCCGATTACCTGAATCGTGATACGGACACATTGCCCAACCTGGTGGATAAATCTCTCTCCACTACTCGCCGGTTTGATGCGCTGAAGCTGTTTATGACACTTCGCACACTTGGGGAGCAAGGGCTGGGAAGTATGATTGGCCACACCGTTGACCTTGCTGAAGAAGCTGCAATACAGGTGGCTTCCCATCCTTCACTCTCTTTACTTAGTGAACCTCAGCTATCAACGGTGTTGTTCCGTTTGGTGCTGCCAGGTCTAACCGAAGAGCAGCAGGACAGCTTCCACCGCCGGATCCGTCACGAACTTCTGGTGAATGGCATTGCCGTATTGGGTGAAACCATCATAAACGGACGGGTCAGCCTGAAACTGACCATTCTCAACCCGCTTCTCACACCAGAAAACATCCGGGTATTGTTTTCTGCAATAACCGAGTATGCCGGGGTTATCCAGTCTGAATATTCACTCGCAGTCTGAGAAGACTGGGATAGTTAACGAACATATTTCCGGGAATCGACAAACCGGAACGCAATATAGAAGGTACACAACATGGCAGTTCTACAAATTGGTGCAGGTGGTGTTGGATGGGTTGTTGCCCATAAGTTGGCGCAGCATAACGATGTATTCGGAGACATTGTTCTGGCCTCAAGGACCGTATCCAAGTGCGACACAATCATTGAAAGTGTCCTGCGTAAGAACAACCTGAAGGATTCAGGTAAGACCCTGAAATCTGCATCCGTAGATGCGGATAATATTGAATCGCTGGTTTCTCTGATCGAAGAAGTAAAACCGGATCTGGTAGTAAATGCCGGCCCTCCTTGGGTTAACGTAGCGATTATGGAAGCCTGCGTACGAACAAAAACGGCCTACCTTGACACATCAGTAGCAACTGACCTTTGCTCTGAAGGCCAGCAGGTACCTGAAGCCTACGATCCACAATGGGCTTTTCGTGAACGTTTTGAAGAAGCCGGTATTACAGGGCTGCTTGGTTGTGGCTTCGATCCGGGTGTAGTAAGTGTTTTTGCAGCTTATGCATGGAAACACCTGTTTGATGAGATCGACACCATTGATGTTATGGACGTCAATGCTGGTAACCATGGCCGCAAGTTTGCGACCAATTTCGATCCTGAAACTAACATGCTGGAAATTCAGGGCGACTCTTTCTATTGGGAAGGCGGAGAGTGGAAACGTACTGGATGTCACACCCGCATGATGGAGTTTGACTTCCCTGTCGTTGGCGCCCACAAAGTATACTCAATGGCACACGACGAAGTCAGATCACTGGCTGAATTCATCCCGGTAAAAAACCGTATTGAGTTCTGGATGGGCTTTGGCGACAACTACCTGAAATACTTCAACGTTATGCGCGATATTGGCTTACTTTCCCCAGATCCGGTAACAACCGTTGATGGTGTAACTGTGTCTCCGTTGAAAGTGCTTAAAGCCATTCTTCCTGAACCAACCAGCCTTGCCAAGGATTACACCGGCAACACCTGTATCGGTACTATGGTTTCAGGCCAGAAAGAGGGTAAAGCACGCAAGGTGTTTGTTTATAACATCTGTGATCACAAAGCTTGCTACAACGAAGTTGAATCTCAGGCCATCTCCTACACGACGGCAGCCCCGGCTATTACCGCTGCCCTACTGTATTTTAAAGGAGCCTGGAACCAGAAAGGGCTATTCAATGTTGAACAGCTCGACCCGGATCCATTCCTTGATCTGATGCCTTCGATTGGACTGGGCTGGGAAGTGCTGGAGCTTGACCCATCAGACAACCAAACCATTAACTGGCTCAACGAAGCCTAAATCTTAATATTTGATAAATAGGGCGGCTCAGGCCGCCTTATTTTTCTATTTGGGGCACAACTGATGAAGCAAGAGTTACAAACTCCCTACTTCATGATTGATGAAGCAGCACTTATTAAAAACCTAGAGCGCATCGCGACCCTTAAAGCTCTGTCCGGCGCGAAAATGGTTCTGGCTCTGAAGTGTTTCTCTACTTGGGGGGTATTTGACATCATGAAACCCTACCTCGACGGAACCACAAGCAGTGGACCTCTGGAGGTAAGGCTGGGTGCAGAGACCCTTGGTGGGGAAACTCACGGTTACAGCGTAGGTTACTCCAAGCAAGATATTGAGGCGGTTAATCCTTACATTAACAAGCTGATTTTCAACTCCCTCAGCCAACTTGAATCACTTCGTGACGATGTAGCTGAGGGGATATCTATAGGTGTTCGCTTTAATCCCGGTGTCAGTTTCGCTCGCCAGGACCTCGCCAACCCAGCACGGAAGTTCTCACGTCTGGGGGTGAGTTTAGACAAACTCAGCCATGAGTCCTTGAAAGGCGTTGAAGGTTGCATGTTTCATATGAACTGTGAAAACAACAATTTTCAGGCCTACAAAGAACTGATTGAAAAGATCTCATCCGATTTTGGAATTTACCTGGATCAACTCAGCTGGGTTAGCCTGGGGGGTGGCGTTGCATTCACATCTGATGGCTATCCGTTGGAGGAACTGGGCTCACTGCTGAAGTGGTTTAGCGAAAAACACGGTGTGCAGGTTTACCTTGAGCCAGGGGAAGCTGTTATCACCAAAACAACTGACCTTGCTGTAACTGTCATCGACATTGTTGAAAACGAGATGCAAACCGCCATCGTTGACAGCGCCACCGAAGCACACCGGCTTGATACACTTATTTATAATGAACCGGGAGCCATCAGGGAAGCCAGTGAAAACGGCAAGTATGAATATGTTATTGGCAGCTGTTCCTGCCTTGCCGGAGACCAGTTCTGTATCGCCAGTTTTGACCAACCACTGAAACCCGGAGACCGGCTTCACGTGATGGATTCCGGCGGCTATACCATGGTAAAGCTAAACTGGTTTAACGGTCTTAAAATGCCTTCAATATACTGTCGCCGCCAGTCTGGTGAGGTGGTTGAACTGAACACATTCAGTTATGAGGATTTCAAGGCTACACTATCCCGCTGGACAGTCTGAATCTGATAACTACCGGAGCCCAGCTCCGGTTTTTTATTCTTCGGCGGCTTTCAGACTGCGCAGTCTTCGAATAAAAATCTCAATAGGTTCGGGTTTGGCAAAATACGCGCCTTGTAAAAGCGTGACGCCATTTTCTATCAAAAAATCCACCTGTTCTTTGGTTTCGACACCTTCTGCAATAACCTTGCACCCAGCACTCTGTGCAAAAGCGATAATCGATTTCAAAACGGTAGTGTTTTGGCTTGTCCTGCCAATGGCTTTAACAAACATTCGGTCTATTTTGATGGTATCAATGTCCAACTCATGAAGGTATGAAAACGCCCCATAGCCTGTTCCACAGTCATCCAGCTTTATCGATATACCAAACTCACGAAGTCTTTCTATATTTCTCTGTGCAGCTTTTAGGTCACTGAATGGTGTTCGCTCTGTAATTTCCAGCGCCAGGTGCTCACCAAAGAAGTTACTTTCTCTTATTTGATTGATAATCCCTGAGGCAATTTCGGGCTGTTCCAGATAGGTGGGTGAAACATTGATACTCACGAAAAAGTTATTTGGCATGTTGATCCCGGACAATTCGACAAGGACCGACTCAATCAACTGATCCGTGAGTGGGTTGATAAGCCCTTTTTGCTCCGCTAACGGAATGAACACACTGGGCGACATCATGTCACCATTCGAAACAATCCAGCGAACCAGAACCTCACATCCCCTCATACGGAAACCACCGTTTTCCGCTTCAACAATAGGTTGGTAGAACGGAATAAGTGCATTGTCTTCAATGGCTTGTTTGAGGATAAGATCTAGCCTGTGTTTCTTTTTCGACAGAGCCAGTCTCATCAGAATTCCGATAACCAGGATTAAGAACAGTCCCAGGGAGATCAGTTTTACTTCATTGCCAACGATGTAGTTCAGCCCTTTATCATTCATGTAAAAACGGATAACGCTTCCGGTATCTATCCGTTTTGTATACACAAGTGCATAGTCTTCATCTGAATTGTTTGGAAATATCTGGACATCCTGCCCATCAATGCTTTGCAGTATATACATGCAGCGGTCACACCCCGGAAGCAGTACCTGACGTGGTGCTGGAATCAGCCGGATTACACCATCAAGGGTTTCATACCTGATCTCCCTGATCGTATTTTCCCGAAGAAGCAAAGCAATACCGTCAAAGTTAACCTGCTGTGTACCCGGAATATCGACCAAACGTTCCGCCGAAATATCGGGATTGAAGTAAGAGCAAGAACGAAAGTCTTTCAGGTGGAGGTCAATGAAGCGGATAAGGGGGTTTCTTGCCATTGTTTCCCGTAATAACTCGACATCCTGTTGCCCGCAGTCATATTTGATTTCCTTATTAAGTACTGCAATATCATGGATGCCAAGGGAGTACAGACCGTGATCGAGATAGCCAATAACGAAAAAATCATCATCAAACCTCTCCCCCACCAGCCAGTTTTTTATAGGGAACTGTGATATCCAGGCCAAAACTGCCGCCAGGGATATCAGAAACACCGTCTCGAAGTTTCGTTTCCTTTGCGTCACTATCTCCCCTTAAAACAACGACATAAGACTAAAGTATCTTTTGTTATTTGAGGTTACTTCGAGGGTAAAGCATAGGTTAGAATTCAGTCATTAGCGAATTCGTTAAGCCCAAGAGGCTTTAATTAACAGAGGTTTATCTTTTGTCTTAAAGATAAGAAAGGTGGCAAGACGTTTCATTTTCAGCTTCACTGCAGAAATTTGGAAGAAACATCAAAGCACTGTAGATACCCACTTTTTGAGGGCTTCTTCTGTCAGGCAAAGTTTCTCCTTACGGGATTTGGCCAGCTGCTTGAATCGGTACTCCGCTTTAAGGGCTTCTGACTTGTTGCCGACCATGCAGAATACCGCTAGCTTCAAGGGAAGCTTACCGCGTACATACTTTGCACTTTTCTTGCCGCCGGACTGGTGTTCGGTAAAACGCCTTTCCACATCAGTAGTTACCCCGCAATATAAGGAGTTACATGCGGTTCTGATTACATACATGTACCAGTCTGTTGATGTGTGAGGCGTTTTATCTGACATGATTATTCAAACAACGCTTTCAGTGCCTGAATTTCTGCTTTTAACTCTGAGACTTCATTCTCAAGCAAAGCAACCCGCTCCTGAAGGTTTGCCTCAGCGGGTGATGTAGCTCCGTGTTCCGGTACATTTACGGTTGCCATTTCAGACAAGTCTTCATCCCCGAAAAGATGCATATATCGGGATTCACGCTTACCTGGTTCACGCGGAAGTACAGCAACATATTCTTTTTCAATCAGCTTTTTCAGTACTGATTCCGTTTCCGAAACATCACTGAACTGGCAAAGCCTGTTGGTACGGGTTCTCAGTTCACCCGGTGTTTGGGGACCCCTCAATAACAACACACAGATAACCGCCAGTTCCTGGGAGGGGAGCCTGATGTTGCCAAACTCTGTGTTGCAGAAGCGATGCTGGTACTTGGTAACCCGGCTACCAAACCCTTCAATGCCACTGACTAGTCGCTTCTCTTTCAGGGCTTCAATGGTATCCATTACTGTCGCTTCATCCAGCGAATAAACCGGCTCCCGGTTACTTTTCTGGTTTGCAGCAGAAGTCAGGCTGTTGAGTGTCAGGGGGTATTGATCGGGGGTGGTAACTTCTTTTTCCAGTAAGCAGCCAATGATCCTGGCTTCATAGGGAGTGAGCGTGATTGTCATGATTATTCCTCACTTTTTCCATTTCACTGACTCCGTTATAGCAGTGTCCTTGGGTTGCAACAACACCGCTCCGGCAAATGTACGACACTTTTTATGCCGATCGTTGAGAAGATAACCAGTTTGCCAATAATCTTGCAGTAAGAGGCGTTTGTTATTGACTTTTCATGCGGTAGACCTACGATCCAGTACTTTTCCCCTATTCACAGGTAGCAACAATGTCTGAGCAAACCGAAACCCAAGAAAACGCAATCACCTTTGAAGAGCTGTCACCTGTACTGCAAGCCGTCGCCAAATACGAAAACGTACCTGCAGAAATGTACGGCATGCTGGTATCAGTTTATGAAGTATCTGAAGAAGGTGTTCGTGGCGTTTGGGATGAACTGCCAGCCAGTGCTCGTAATGTCCTGGAAGATTTCTCTCAGTTCCATGCACTGGTATCAGTAAGCCAATGCTATGCGGGAATTGATTTTCTGGCCGAGTTTGAAAAAGCTGACCTGAGCGATATGAATGAAGAACAGCAGCAAGAGTACAAAGCTCATCTGCTGGACAAATTGCTGCACCAGTGTGCGAAGGATCTTGCCAAGCAACTCAAGCAGGCTCGTCTGAAACCAAACCTCAAGCGTGAATTCCTGGCAGTATTTGAAGGATAATTTACAAGTCTGAGTCATTTAAAACCCCGTTATTCGGGGTTTTTTACTATTCAGGGACAGCTTAGGCTCAACTTCTGTATAAAGTTTTCAGCACGTGCCAGCCAAACTTGGTTTTTACCAACTGTGGCGTGAGTAATTCCCCTTTAAAGACAGCCTTGTCAAATGCAGGAACCATCTGACCTTGCTGGAACTCCCCAAGATCCCCTCCTTTCTTTCCAGACGGACAAAGTGAATGCTTCTTTGCCAGTTGTTGGAAGCTCGCACCTTTTTTTAACTGTGCCAGGATGCCTTTAGCTTCAGATTCTGTTTTAACGAGAATATGAACTGCGGCTGCTTTGCGTGCCATCTCATTTACCTTTTGATTGCTTCTAGCCGCGAATTTTACCGACAAAAAAGGGATCCGCAAGGGATCCCTTCGCTGTTAGGTACAGATGGTTAGAACAAAGAACCATTGACCCAAAGATGGGTAAAGATGGAGGCGACATATCCTAAGGCAATTGCAGGTGTCCATTTCAAATGGCCGGCAAACGTATACATACCCCGCGCATGTCCCATCAGTGCTACACCGGCGGCTGAACCAAGTGACAACAGGCTGCCACCCACGCCAGCAGTCAACGTGACAAGCAACCAGTTGCCTATAGACATATCAGGCTGCATGGTCAGTACGGCAAACATCACAGGAATGTTATCTATCACCGCAGACAGGAGTCCGACAACGGTGTTTGCCCAAACCGGGTTCCAGGTTTCATACATAACACCAGACACCAGCGACAGGTAACCAATAAGACTCAAACCGCCAACGCACATTACGACGCCATAGAAGAACAACAGGGTATCCCACTCCGCATGGGAAACGCGTTTGAAGACGTCAAAAGGCACAACGGAGCCCAGTCTTTTCAGAGCTTCTTCGTCATGATTTTCCATGGCCCTTGCACGTTTCTTTTCAAGGGAGCGAGGCAGCGTTTTACGAAGAAAGTAGCCAAAGAATTGAAGGTACGCTAACCCCATCATCATACCGACCGCCGGGGGAAGGTGAACCAACCCATGAAAAGAGACAGCAGTGACAATGGTTAACAGGAATAGAAATACAATTCGGCGGGCACCACGTTTCAATTCGACATGTTCTTGTACCAGGTCAGGGACTTCTCTTGGCACAAAGTAAGACATGATCGCTGCAGGAACAACGTAGTTGACGACTGATGGAATAAACAGGTAGCCAAAAGTCATGAAGTCAACCATTCCGGCCTGCCAGACCATAAGCGTTGTGATATCACCAAATGGACTGAAAGCACCACCGGCATTTGCCGCAACAACGATGTTGATACACGCCAGATTAATAAACTTCTTATCGTCACCACCTAGCTTCAGTACAACAGTGCAAAGCAGTAATGCAGTAGTAAGGTTGTCAGCAATAGGTGAAATAAAGAAAGCCAGGATACCTGTCAGCCAAAAAAGTGACCTTAAATCAAGGCCTTTACTGACAATCCATGACTTAAGGGCGTCAAACAACCTACGTTCTTCCATTGCCGCGATATATGTCATTGCAACTAACAGGAAGAGCATGAGTTCAGCATATTCGAGCAGGTTGTGCTCAATGGCGCTCTCTACAGGCGCTATATTGCCTGTTGCACTGTATGTCCAGGCTAAAGCAAACCATATAATACCCGCAGCCAAAAGCACTGGTTTTGATTTTCTGAGCTTGAGGTGCTCTTCCATCATCACCACTGCATAAGCAAGAACAAATACGATAAGTGAAAAATAACCGACGGGGGATTGTGTAAGGTCCAGAATTTGCGAGGTTTGTTCACCACCAGCTACGGACATAAGGCCCTGTAACATTCTTTACGCCTCCTTAGAAAGTTTAAACGCTTTACACTGTAAAGCGACTCAAAATCGTCAATGAATTTGAGAGCAGCATGCTTTAAATCAGGAATTTATTTCGCGGATAACTTCAAAAAACAAACATTAAATCTGTCAAAAATGAATCTTATAGTTTTTGTGTTTGTTAAATGTTTCACGATCAGTTAATAAAAACCACCCTAAACTAAAATAAAGGAATTTAATGCTATTCCCACATATGAATAATTATGCCCATTTGGGCAAGTATTACTTGAAGAAGGGCTTGCCTGACACAGCATATTGAACTTTGAAAAAAGAATAACAGGAAAATTTATTCACAATCGTGACGAGTCCGCAAATTATTCGCATGTATTTGTTTTTGTTTTTAGATATAACATAAGGGCAACATTAAAAGACCATGTCTGAAGCTTGGATTCAAAAAGACAAAATGGAGTGATTTATGGTTAAAAATAAATGGGTTGCTGCCGCCGCAATGGCATCAGCACTGCTTACTTCTCCCTTTACTGCAACGGCAGCAGACACTGCAAGTGTTGCCGTTTCACAAATTGTTGAACACCCCGCGCTTGACGCAACCCGTCAGGGCCTTTTAGACGGTCTCAAAGACAAGGGTTATGTTGAGGGCAAAAATCTCAACTTCACTTATCAGACAGCCCAAGGTAATCCCGCTATCGCCGTGCAGATCGCACGCCAGTTTGTTGGTGAAAACCCTGATGTGTTAGTTGGTATTGCGACGCCATCAGCCCAGGCACTTGCTGCCGCTACAAAATCAATCCCAGTGGTGTTTACAGCTGTAACAGACCCTGTCGGTGCAAAACTGCTCGGTGACATGGATAAACCAAGCGGCAACGTTACTGGTCTGTCTGACCTGTCCCCTGTTGCCCAGCACCTTGACCTGGCCATGGAATTGCTGCCAGGAATGAAATCTATCGGCGTAGTTTACAACCCGGGTGAAGCTAACGCGGTAACACTGGTTGAACTACTTAAAAATGCAGCTTCAAAAAAAGGCATTGAAGTGGTTGAAGGGACTGCACTCAAAAGTGCTGACGTTCAGGCTGCCGCTCAGATTGTGGCATCCAAATCTGATGCTATCTATGCTCCAACAGATAACACAGTAGCCAGTGCAATTGACGGGCTGGTTGGTGCAGCCAAGCAAGCTGGCGTACCGGTAATTGGCGGTTCTACGTCCTACGCACCAAATGGGGCTGTCGCCTCCCTTGGTTTCGACTACTACCAGATAGGTTATCAGACAGCAGATTATGTTTCCCAACTCCTGAAAGGAAAAAGTGCGTCTGAGCTCCCAGCCAGAGTCGCAACAGGATCTGATCTGGCTGTAAACTTGCGTATGGCAAAAGAGTTGGGAATTACGGTTCCCCAATCCATTTTGGACAGAGCAACAGGTACTGTTGAGTAAAACTGCAGTGTCAGGGAGAATTAGATGTCTGCAATAGCCTTCTTTGGCACCCTGGAAGTCGGCCTGATATTTGGGCTTGTTGCCTTAGGCGTATATCTGACTTTCCGGGTTTTGGATTTCCCTGATCTGACTGTAGATGGCAGCTTCCCTATGGGTGCTGCCGTCGCAGCAACAATGATTGTTGCTGGAGTCGATCCCTGGATCTCTACTTTCGCCGCTATTTTTGCCGCCGCAGCTTCAGGTGCGGTTACAGCCTTCCTTACCGTAAGGTGTGGCATTCTTAATCTGCTCGCCAGCATTCTTACGATGATTGCGGCCTTTTCTATCAATATTCGGATTATGGGTCGACCTAACGTCGCGCTGCTCGGTGTCGATACGATCCTTACCCCATTTGAAAATATGGGATTCAACCCAACCTATGTCCGCCCGGCGGTCGTTGCCGTCATAGTGCTGGTCAGTGCACTGTTTATCATTCGTCTGCTGAACAGTGACTTTGGCCTTGGGCTGCGTGCAACAGGTGTAAATGCTCGAATGGTAAGAGCCCAAGGGGGAAGCACCGGCTTCTATACCTATGTTGGGCTGGCTTTGTCCAATGGACTGGTTGGATTCGCCGGTGCGCTGTTTGCCCAGACTAACAGCTTTGCTGACGTGACCTCAGGTGTTGGTACTATTGTTGTTGGACTTGCCGCTGTAATACTTGGTCAAACGCTGATTCCAGGACGCAAAGTTTGGGTAGCTGTTGTTGCAGTAATTTTAGGATCCGTACTGTATAGGCTTGCTGTTGCTTTTGCTCTCAGCACCGGAATGTTCGGCATGAAGGCATCAGACCTTAATCTGGTCACGGCTGTTCTTGTCGCCATTGCACTGATCGCACCTAAAGTACGTCAGAACTACCAGAAGAAAAAGAAAGTGAAGGCTGCGAGGACGGTATGATTGAACTCAAGGATATAGAAGTTACTTTTAACCCAGGTACTGTTCTGGAAAACCGTGCTCTCCGAGGAATATCCCTTGAGGTACCGGAGCATCAGTTTCTAACAATCATCGGCTCAAATGGTGCGGGAAAATCGACGCTTTTAGGCGCAGTGTCCGGCGAAACTCCCATGATTGGCGGTAAGGTTATAATCGATGGGACTGATGTAACAACCTATCCGGTATTTAAGCGAGCAAACCTGGCAGCCAGGGTTTTCCAGGACCCGCTTGCAGGCACCTGTGGATCACTGACAATCGAAGAAAACCTCGCGTTGGCATACAAACGAGGAGGGATCCGTGGCTGGAAAATGGCAATATCTTCAAAGCGGCGAGAAATATTTCGCGAACGCATTGCCATTTTAGGTTTAGGCCTGGAAGACCGTTTAGGTGATAACATCGGACTGTTGTCCGGAGGCCAGCGACAGGCAGTCAGTTTGATTATGGCGACACTTGCCGAAAGCAAACTGCTATTGCTCGATGAACATACAGCCGCTCTTGACCCAAGAATGGCAGCCTTTGTTATTGATCTTACAAAGAAAGTTATTCAGGAATTTGACCTGACAGCCCTTATGGTTACGCACTCCATGAAAGATGCGCTCGCATGCGGTGATCGAACTGTCATGCTACACCAGGGTAAAATTGTACTGGATGTTGCCGGAGAAAGCAGGTCTAAGATGGGTGTAAGCGATTTACTTGAAATGTTTAGTAAAGTCAGAGGGGAAGAACTCGCCGATGACAGCTTACTTCTGAATTAACTTGGATTATCTTCTGTTGGTCAACGAAGGGTTACTCTGGTAACCCTTCGTTTATAAACGCTGAAATTTACGCATCATATCGAACTGGCTAATTAGCCTCGCCAGTCGCCGATTTCCTTCCCCAAAGTCTGCTTAAAATGTTCTCCTGCCCTTTCTTCACCAGCCGTCCCAATGTAGAAGGGTGATAGTCCCAGTTATGATCGAACATACTCAGCAACGAAGGGTTCCCATATTGGGAAAGGCATACAGCATGAAAACGGGTGTAGTTTTTCTTTAATGACTCGACCTTATCAATAACATCATCCGGCTGCTGGGGGGCAATAAAATCTGAGATAACAACCAGATCAGCATTTCGGAAATTTGCTGTTTCCATCACTCCGATGGACTCTTTGATTGCCAACGTGAAATCTGTACCACCATGAAACGAATAAGAGAGAAAATCCAACGCCTCTTTTATCCCATTGTCACCAGTCAGTTCATAGCTGATATGAGAAGTGGAAAATATCATCACATAACATTCCCTCCCCTCATTCAGAGCGATCTGCATCAATCTGTAGGCCATCGCTTTTGCACATTTTTCCGGAAAGCCACTCATTGAACCTGACGCATCAATACAGACGATGAAAGGTCCTTTTTCGATATCGGCTTTTTGGGCCTCCGGTCGAAAAGCCTTAACTTTCCGCAAAGTTCTGTCTTTTCCCTGCATACGATAATTAAGCATCTGCTTTTCAGCAAAATGCTGGTAAAAAACCGCTTCCAGTTCAGGCTCCGCCAAAAATATCGTTTCACTGGCCACAAGACGAGCCAAATCGTTATTGTGGTGAATTCCGACAACATCATCTGTTACGTTGTCGCTTTTTTCTTCTACAAGACGTAACTCTTCAGCAGGAGCTTTAGCTAAATCCGGGCAGTCAACTTCACTGGCCATGCGCCCCAGTCTCTCAGCAATAACTGATAACTCATTATGCTTATCAAGAAAACGGGCTGTTTGTGCCAGTGTATCAATTTCGTGCCGGGTGAGTTTGGCTGAAGCCATATCCCAAAGCCGCCCTGCCTTCTCCCAATCCCCCGCATGCGTTACTTCCGCCATTTGTTGGAAAGATTCTATACGGGTGTAAAGCGCTTTAAGAAAGGCTTCTTTTTCGACTTCGACTTCCTTTGCTTGCGCCTCTTTAACTCGCTCACTGAGTGATTCATGCCATTTAGTGCAAAAGTACTGTTTCAAAAGGGGGTTTGCATGAGATGAGGAGTTTTCCAGCAACCGACGGGCTGTCAGGTAAAATTCGGATTTTCCTTCCAACTGCTTAAGTTTTACTTTGGCGGCCTGAGAGAATCCGTTTTCCGGTAATTCACAGACTTCCCTGTAAATTGACAACTCCAGATCAAGTGCTTCCGTATGACAGCTGTCTGACAGCTTTCTGCGAACTTTGTGTCGCCATTTACGAACGTGCCCGCGTACAGACTTTTGCACCTGAGGGCTTTTATCAGTCATCAGCATCAATTGCGGGTTGTGCAACATTTCATTAGCAGCACTCTCCAAGACACCAGATTCAGCAAGCATAAGTCCAAGCTGTAAACTTTCTGGTCCCATTACCCCTCCCCATCATCAAAGAACACAGGAAGGCGTTTTAACCTGCTGGCGATTTTCGTCAGGCTGACTTCAGTCACATCAAGCTTTTCTTCAGTATCGGCAAGGCTGTTGGCCATAACGCTAACAAGTTCCGGATCGGCAAAATGATGGGGTAATGCCATATTAATTTGGCTTCTTGCTCGTCGTGACAGGAAATGGGCATCACTGAATTTCTTCTCACACCCCTGAACTTTCTCTAACCAGACTGACCACTCCGATTCAGTAGCATCATCAATTCCTGCTATTCCAACGGGAACTGCACGGTTGGCGATATCCCTGATAATAAGCCTCTGACCAGCATCCACATCGAACTTCAGCATACACAGGTGGGTATTCTTATTAACATAACCCAATATTTCGAAATGCCCCGATTTAGCCTGTTTTTCAAGTTCAACAGCATCGACAAAGACCCAACGACTGTCACCGGATTCTCTTTCTGAAACAGAAGGGTTTGAAGCCAAAACAACCAGCTTAACCATATTGCTGTTTGAATTTACTTTGTATCGGCGAGCCTTCGTTAAATCAATACGGTAACGTTCACCTCTCAGTGCGGCTTCGTTGCTCACATCATGATGCAAACAGTCAGCAATTTCGGATGAAAGATCATTCAGCTCTTCAAGAGCTTCATCTGCCATAGTAGTAGCAGCGGTTTGGTCAAAAGCACTTTCTGCGGCAAACTGAGCCATAATGTCACGAACGATTTGACGTGAGTCAGGGCTGTGCCAGAGGCATTCTTGCAATAACAGGAGATCTAAAGGGTTTACCTCACTTCGACCACTGAAAAATGCACTGGCTTTAAGCAGATTCAGGGCTTTTTTCCAACGGCGGTCTGATATATACAGTTCGTCTACAACAGTGCTGTTTCCCTGTTTAGCAGCCGCGCTCTCGATAGCCTGTTTTAAGGCATACAGCTTGTCGAATACCGTATCAGACAAAGTCACCTGAGATAATTCTCGCTGCCAACGAAAATACTCATGTTCTTTAATCGCCAGTGAGGGATCAACTTCAAAGTGATCCTGCCCTTTCTCGTCCATCAGCATCATGCGGAAATTGTCTTTTTCCTGGATACGGGTGAGGAAAATTCGAACCAGCATTCTGTCGTATAGTGCATCTAAGCCACTTTCTGGCTCGGGCAGTTCGTTTGAAGCAGTAATCAACAAACGCATTGGTACATTGTGTACCTCACTGCCATTCTTAAATGTCCTTTCATTTATCACCGTCAGAAGCGTATTCAGAATAGCTGGCCCCGCTTTCCAAATTTCATCAAGAAAGACAACATCGGCCTCTGGCAAATAACCATCCGTAAGTCGCACATATTTCCCGTTGTCCTTCAACTCCTGGATAGAAAGAGGACCAAACACCTCTTCGGGAGTAGAAAACCGAGTCATGAGATATTCAAAGAAACTCGCCTGGTCAAATGCCTTTATCAGCCGTTTAGCAATATAGCTTTTAGCGATTCCCGGGGGTCCAAGCAGAAAAACACTCTCGCCAGCAAGAGCTGCAAGCAAGCAAAGGCGAATAGTTGACTCTCGTTCATACACACCAGAAGACAGCGCACCAACCAGCTTTTGGATTCGCTCGGAAAGCAGTGCCTTATTTGTCGTCATTATTCTGTCGGTGTTCACTAAGGTATCCTTGTGATGTTTTCTGGGCCAAACTGACATCGCAAACGATGACAAAATCAAAATAACTGTAACTTTTTATTAAATATAATGTTAATGCTTTGTTACATCCAGACAAAATCTGTCACTGCATTTAAATACAGTTACCGATATCACATCTACAGTGAAATCATTGATTGCGTTTTTTAATTACTTGTACATCAAGGAAAGGATATGTGATGAAGTTGTTGCTGAGTGGCTTAAATTTGCAATTGCAATAAAAAGGAATTTCCGGGCCAACATAGGGCCCGAATTGTTTTGAATCAATCTGTCACAACAGGGAGATGGCTAGATCCTCCCCATTCCGACCAACTACCGTCATAAACCCTGCAACACCTTCCTAAAGAATGCTCAATGACCAACGCCAAAATGCACGCCGTTACCCCAGATCCACAGGATGTAACAATTGTCGTATCGCTTCGAAGAATAGAAGTAAGCTTGGCATTCAGACTGTCACGCCTAATAAGAGAACCGTTTTCAAGTAGATCAGAAAAAGGAAGATTAATTGCATTTTTCATATGCCCTGCCCTTACCCCTTGCCGAGGTTCAGGCTGGCGTGCGTAGAAACGATCGGCAGGCCTTGCATCAACAACCTGAAAACCAGGGTCATCTAATATACCCAGAAGTTCATCTGCCGTAATAAGGCGGTTAGGAACCAAATTCGCACGGTAGGTAACCGACGTGTTTTCAGCGGGTAAAGATGTATCTATTCTGCCGCCTGACGCCTTCCATGCCGGTAGCCCACCATCAAGAACTGCGACATTTTTGTGGCCCATCACTTTAAACATCCACCAAACGCGTGGAGCAGAAAATATGCCCTGGCTATCATAAATGATGATGGTGTCACCGTTTGATATACCTAGTTTCCCCACGGCATCAGAGAACGATTTTTCACTAGGGAGCATGTGAGGCAGCGGCGAATCCATATCTTTTATTTCACCGTCAAAATCGAAATAAACAGCACCAGGAATTCTCTCAGCAATCCACTCCTGATAACCGTCGCGATTGGAGCCCGGCATAAACCAGCTGGCATCAACTACTTTTGTTTCAGTTGAATCGATATTGTCCAAAAGCCAGTCAACCGATACGACCGCTGGGAAAGCACGTTTCTTCTCCATGTTCTAGATTCCGAAATTTTTAAATTTTCAAATATCATAAATCTGAAAGGAAACAATACCAAGCGAAGTAACGGTTATCCTGCCTACTACTGGTATCCGATAAATTTGATGAGAAGGGATGCGAAGGGATGAGAAAATGAAGGCAAAGAAAGCTATGGAAACATAGGAATGGTGGTCATGCCAACTGTATACCTAACATCACAATTTAGGCATGAATAAAGATTGGATGGCGGTAACTTCGATCGAAACAGATGGGCACAATAAAAGTTGGTTTTTTCGAATCAAGCTACCCAACCATGACCAGGTTATAGATACCTATTACTTATCGAGTTCTTTTTCCTTACATTTTTCTTTTTTTACAATAAGTAAGCCAAGTACGATAAACGCTACAACCAGCACAGTTTCCATCTATAGGCCCTCACACTCAAATCGGTCAATTCGGTACAATCAAAGGCACCGTCAAAAAGTTGTTCGAATTATACACAGCGACACTCAAATTGACACCATAGATGTGTGAAAAATGTTCTCCCAGTATGAAAAATACAACCTAACCGACAAAATTCCAGTTTGTCGGTTATTCAGCCCCGGCGCTCGTCTTCAAATAGTAAAAAAAAGAGCCGCTTCTGCGACTCTTCTTTCGACACTAGTCATCGCCATCTCGGCGCTTTTTCGGAACAAATGGAGCATCACCCACGGGCACATTTGTGTAGAAACTTTTATTCCGGTTCTTCTGTGCCTTTTTAACCTGTGATTTAGCACGAGGGGCTTTAGCCGCAGAGGTATTTTTCGGCTTTTTGCTTTGATTACGGATTTGAAAGCCTTTGAACTTGGCAACGAGTCCTTCAAATTCGGCGAAAACCATCGTCTTCTGGAGGAACTTCTCAATTTTTTTGAAGCTCACCCAATCTTTCGGGCCAATCAGTGAAATTGCATCGCCTTTCTTACCTGCGCGCCCGGTACGCCCTATACGGTGGATATACTCTTCCGAGTGTTTTGGCATGTCAAAGTTGATTACCAACGAAACATTGTTGAGGTCGAGACCACGGGACGCCAGGTCAGTTGTTACAAGCACCTGATGCTGTCCACGCTCAAACTCATCCATAATTCGGTTACGGTTCGACTGGTTGAGGTTCCCACTCAAACCAATAGCTTTCAACCCTTTTTCTGACAACAAAGCGGCCAGCCGGTCTGTATCTTCTCGTGTTGCGGTAAATACCATTATTTGACGATGTCCGCCCTCAGTGAGGATCTTTTCCAACAACGCCTGCTTATGATCCAGATGGTCACACAACACGAACTGTTCGGTGATGTCGCCGTGTTGCTGGAAAATCTCGCCCACACGGACAACACTTGGTTTTTTCAGCATATCGCCGGCAATATCATCAACCTGGTCATGGTCCAGAGTTGCGGAAAACATTAATGTCTGGCGCAGACGGTGGCTCGCAGCAGAGTTAATTGCTTTTAGCTGAGGAGCGAAACCCAAATCCAGCATTCGGTCTGCTTCGTCAAGAATCAGCAATTCCAGTCCGTCAAGGAACAGGTTTCTATGCTCAAGGTGGTCAGCTAGTCGTCCCGGAGTTGCCACAACAAACGTTGGGTTGCGGCGGAACATTTTTGCCTGGTCGTTAAAGTTCTCTCCACCGAGAACCAGCGCTGCGGTATGGTTGGTCGGTCCAACCATCATACGTAGTTCTGCATATACCTGCTTTGCCAACTCTCTGGTTGGAACAAGAATAACGACCCTTGGATCTTGCTTCGACAATGCCCGGCTGCGTGAAATTCGCTGAAACGCAGGTAACAGGAAAGCCAGCGTTTTACCCGAGCCTGTCTTTGATGATGCCAGTAAATCTTTACCGGCCAAGGCTAGCGGGATAGCTTTTTGCTGAATTTCAGTCGGTGTGGTAATGCCCTTGTGATCAAGTGCAGTTAGCAATCGTTTATCGATGCCAAGATCCTCAAACCGCAAAATGGTGCTCCTGGTATGGAATATGAAGAATAAATTAGGAAGGAAACCATGACATTGGTTTCTAAGGGCGGGGATTATATCACGCCATAACGTAAAAACGCCGTTTTTTAACGGCGTTTTTCATGTGTTTCAATACATCAGAGTGTTCGATTACTCAGCATCAGGATAACCATTGGGGTTATCAGATTGCCAACGCCAGGTATCCTGCGTCATATCTTCAAGCGTCCTACGGGCTTTCCAGCCGAGAATTGAAGCGGCTTTCTCCGGATCTGCCCAACACTCAGCAATGTCGCCAGAGCGGCGTGGCGCTACAACGTACGGAATATCACGACCGCTGGTTTTTGAAAATGCCTCAACCATTTCCAGAACACTATTCCCCCTGCCGGTTCCTAGGTTGAAAATATGCAGTCCGCTCTGTTGCCCAACTTTCACCAAAGATGCGATATGACCGTCAGCCAGATCTACAACGTGAATGTAATCACGGACGCCTGTGCCATCAACAGTTGGGTAATCGTTGCCAAAGACGGACAATTTGTCACGGCGTCCTACAGCAACTTGGGCGATAAAAGGCATGAGATTATTCGGAATACCTTGAGGATCTTCCCCCATAGTGCCAGAGATGTGTGCCCCCACAGGGTTGAAGTAACGCAGTAATGTTACGCTCCACTCAGGGTTAGCTTTCTGGAAGTCCGTCAAGCACTCTTCCACCATAAGTTTGCTGCGTCCATATGGGTTTGTCGCACTGGTAGGAAAGTCTTCACGAATTGGTACGCTGGCAGGGTCACCGTACACTGTCGCTGATGAGCTGAAAATTATCGATTTAACATTCGCCGAGTGCATCTCCTCAACAAGAGTAAGCGTGCCCGCGACGTTATTTTGGTAATATTCAAGAGGTTTTTCTACCGATTCACCAACAGCTTTCAAGCCTGCAAAGTGAATGACCGATTTGATATCGTGTTGTGCAAAAATCTTTCGCAGAACTTCCCTGTCACGGATATCACCTTTGTAAAATACAGGACGCATCCCGGTAATAGCTTCAACACGGTCAAGTACAGCAATCTTACTGTTGTATAAATTATCCAAGATGATTGGTGTCAGACCCGCTTCTATCATCTGCACACAAGTGTGGCTGCCAATATAGCCGGTGCCGCCGGTTACCAACACATTCATAATTCGCCGCTCCTGACATTTCCTACCCTTAAGAATACCAAACGTTCTGGAAGCTTTCTTATCCGGGTAGTGGTTATTAAAATTTCGTCGGATAGTACCAAATTTTCATTATTAAACGAATAATTACCCGTTGTTGGATAGCTTTCAGACGTTCACAACTGAAGACCTTTCATCTACATTATGGACTTTCATTGTAAGAACAAGGGATGAAGTTTATGGCTTCGAATACTCTTCACAAATGGAAGTCCCTGTCCCTTATTGAGGAAAGCAAGCAACTTCCAAATGGCAAGCAAATCAGACATGTGACGCTTCATCATCCAGGCGCGGTGGTCATACTCCCCGTCGATGGAAATGGAAGCGTAGTGCTTCTTAAACAGTACCGCCCTTCCATCGGCAAATGGATATATGAATTACCTGCAGGAACCATCGAACCCGGTGAAGATGTGTTGGAATGTGCAAAAAGGGAGCTTTCTGAAGAAACTGACTTTCAGGCTGCGCATTGGCAGTCAATTGGACAAATCTGGCCAGCGCCAGGTTTTTGCGACGAAACTCAATACCTCTATTTTGCCAGTCAACTTAGCCAAGCCCCCGGCGTTCTTGATGATGACGAAGTGCTGGAAGTTGAATGTAAGAAACCATCCGACATTGAAACAATGATTAAAAACAATCAAATCAATGACGCAAAAACAATAGTCGCATTTTACAAAGCAAGACTTCTTGGACTGATGTAAAAAGAGCTGGCATTAAGCCAGCTCTTTCTCGTTCAATCACCGAATTGGACGATCAGTTTTCACCAATACCTTGCTTGTTTTCAGACAATACCTGACAGTCTCCCAGCATCGACTGATACAATTCCAGATAAGTCTGAGCAGATTCTTTCCAATCAAACCTTATCGTCATAGCGTTCAATTGAACACGCTTAAACTCTTGCGGATTTTGACTGTAGAGCAGCAACGCTCGCTGAATTTTAACCAATAATGCCAAAGGCTCTGTAGATGAATAGACAAACCCAGTCGCAAACTGGGGAGAGTCATCATAATCAACCACAGTGTCTTTCAGTCCACCTACTTTCCTGACCAAAGGCAAAGTCCCGTACGCCATACTGTACATTTGATTCAGGCCACAAGGCTCAAACTCAGAAGGCATCAGGAATATATCAGACGCAGCTTCAACCCAATGGGCAAGCCGGTTATTGTAGGCTTCAATAAATGCAAATTTAGCAGGATGCCTTGATGCAATTTCATGAAGTTTTCCAGCAATTTTGGGATCACCGGTACCTACTATGATCAGCTGAATATCATTGAGAAGTAAATCATCCAAAATTGGCAGCAGGTAATGAAGTCCTTTCTGCCCGGTTAACCTGCAAACCATACCGAGTACAGGTACATTCGCTTCCGGAAGGCTCACCTCTTCACAGAGTGCACGTCTGGCTGCCTTTTTGCCTCTTGCCATGCTTTGCTTGTTAGCTTTGTAAGTAACGGGAAGCAAAGCGTCGCACTCTGGGCTCCAGGCCTCATAATCACACCCATTTACTATGCCAACCAAGTCTTCACTGCGTGACTGGAAATCAGCACCCATTCCCTGGGAACCAAGGTCAGTGCATAGCTCCAATGCATAATTGGGTGAGACCGCATTAATTTTGTCAGCGTAAGATACGCCTGCTTTAAGCATAGAGAGCGTATGGTAATCAAGTTCCAGGCTAGGATACCTGCCAGTAACCAATTCAGGAATCACCTTAAACTCTGCTCTATTGTATATACCTTTAAAAGCAGCATTATGAATGGAAATCAGTGACTTGGTCCCAGCGTAGAAATCATCTTCCCTATATCGGGTTTTCAACAGGAATGGGACAAGGCCGGTATGCCAGTCATTACAGTGCACGACATCAGGCTTGAAATTGAGCTTCTTTGTCAGATCTAGGCTCGCTGCACTGAAGAACGCAAAACGTTCGGCATTATCTGCATATCCTTCGTTGTTCTCAGCGTATAGCTCCGGACGATCAAAATAGATGTGACAGTCAATCGCCCATACCCGTATGCCATCGAGTGACAGCTCCCGGACGGCATAACCAATATCTTCTGCTCCTTCTACAGACAGCCGAGCTTCAAGAACGACAGGCGCTTCATGCTTATCTGCTATTTGACGGTAAAAAGGCACAATGACGCTAATGTTATGCCCTTGAGAGGACAGCGCGAGCGGCAATGCTCGTGCAACGTCAGCCAAGCCACCTGTCTTTACCAACCCGTCAACTTCTGAGGCGATAAATAGTATATCCAAGTTATCCAGGCTCATATCAAAATCCTACTTTTGCGCCTTTTGGAATGACAACCAATCCACTTGGTGACATATCGTAAAGTTTCGCATCCTCTTCAGGGTTTTCACCAATAACTGTACCTGGGGCAATAACTACATTTTTGTCGATAATAGCCCTTCTGATAGAACACCCCTCCCCAATTTTGGTATCACCAAGGAGGACGGATTCACTGATAAAGGTACAGTGACCAACGTTGGTTCTGAAGCCAAGTACAGATTTATGAATACGGGCGCCCTGAATATAACTGCCAGCTGAAATCATACTGTCAGTTACTTTAACTTTGCAGTTAGGCGCATCAGTGAATGTGGCAGGAGGAAGCGGAGGATAATATGTATGGAGAGGCCACTGGCGATTATAAAGTGAAAATGCCGGGGAATCGCCGAGTAAGTCCATATGCGCTTGCCAGTAGGCATCCAACGTTCCGACATCACGCCAGTATCCTCGGTTTTCTTCTCCCGGAATATCATTTTGGGCAAAGTCATAAACGTACACATTACCTTTTGGATAAAGTTTCGGAATAATGTCCTTTCCGAAATCATGGCTGGATCTATCATCTTCCGCGTCCTTTTCAAGCTCATCCATGAGTACTTTTGCACCAAATACGTAGTTACCCATTGAGATCAACGCATGTTCGGGATCTCCAGGTACGCATTTTGGATTTGCCGGTTTTTCTTCAAAACCAATCATTTTTCCATCAGCGTCAACTTCAATGACTCCGAACGCGGAGGCTTCATGAAGAGGTACTTTAATCGCCGACACTGTAAGGTCTGCTTGAATTTCTTTGTGGTAGTCCACCATTTGGCGAATATCCATCTTATAGATGTGGTCACTGCCAAAAATCGCCACATGTTCTGGATCTGCCAGTTCGATAAAACGCAAGTTTTGGTAAATAGCATCCGCTGTTCCATCGTACCAACGTTTCCCCATACGCATTTGTGCTGGGATTGGATCGATAAAACGGTCAGATAATCCGGTGACATTCCAACCCTTTTTCATGTGATGGTAAAGCGATTGTGACTTGAACTGGGTCAGGACATAAATTCTGAGAAGGTCTGCATTCAAGAAATTGTTCAGTGCGAAATCAATGAGTCGGTAGGACCCTCCAAATGGTACTGCGGGCTTGCTTCGATTGGCAGTCAATGGACGTAGACGGGATCCCTCTCCGCCAGCCAAAATCATCCCTAATACTCCCTTTGCCATTTCCGTTCCTCCAGCTTGCAAAGCATTTTTATTACAGGCAATTCCTGAGTAACGCGGAGCCTGTTCCTAATTGCGATTAAAAATTAAAAAATCCATATTCGTAGTTTTTTTACTACTTTTACTTACAAACACAGGGTGACTAAATACATGTATGTGGTATGCAAAACAAACACACGATATGCCCACACATGCTTATATATCACCCTTAAGACCCATAATAATAGACATTTCAGCTTAGTAATCCAGCATTTTTGTAAAAATTATGTGCATCATTAGAAAGAATTGTCTCATTTTTTGGAGTTATTGTTATGCACCTTTTGTTAACGTAATATGACAAAAACTTCCAACACTCAGTCCCACAAGGGAACGAGATGTAAACAGAATGTTTCCCGCATCCTGAATCACCTAAATTGGTGCACATCTTCCCCACCATCGTGCAAAGAGATACAAACTTTAGTTTCTACAGCAAGCTCAAGAAATAAAAAAGCCGGCTACTACGCCGGCTTATGGTTCCATATCCCGTTTACCTGAACTTGGCCATGCAGTATCCAGTAAACAGAGCAGCAAAACTTGAGCCAAGAACATTCGTCTCTGTAATGCCTCCCGCAACTGTTAACAAAACGGCGTACTGGATGCCAGCCCCCAGAACAAATCTCATCCACCAATTGGTCTTAATAACCATCTTTCCACCTAAAAATTCCAACAAATACACTATCCCATAACTGATCGGCCGCTATGGGTGTTTGCTCAACTTAAATTCAATCAGAGTTCAAACGGTTATTAGTTGGTGGTGGGACTGCAGAAAGACATAAAGTGCATTTCCGTCTTTCCAGCCACATATTCGAGCCTTTCTGTATCCTGCTTTTTCGAACCAAAACACTTGAGGGGGAAAGCGACTGTGTATTCTCGGCGTGTGACGGGAAGATAATACCGTTAACTTATCGCGTTGTTGTACAACAAATTCGGGCTCGGTGACCCGGGATAGGCGCGCTGTTGCGAGGTTAACGCGGGGGAGATCAGCAAGCGAATGATGAAATTCTGCTTGTTTATACTGTTGCTTCTGTAATTCAGAGGCTTGCTCGTCAACGTGTATATCGCCAACAACTGCAAAACCTTCATGAAGAAACCGGTTACCTGCTGTAGCTTCCCCTGCCCACAAAAATGCAAGCATTAACGCCAGAAACAGCGATGAGAGAATGTTGTTCACAGGTTAAACGAGTTCGCCACAGGTAGATATGTGCGTGGTATATCAGCTTTTCTGTAAAGCCGCAATGAATAGTATGACAAAAGGCGCTTTTCGCGCCTTTTTTTCGAAGTTACTGGCAAGTCGGCACTTAAAACGCACGTCTTTGCTTAACAGCGTTGGCGAGCACTTCCAGCGCTTTCTCTGTATCTTCCCAACCAATACAGGCATCAGTAATACTCTGTCCGTACGTCAGTTCCTGACCTATCACCAAGTCCTGTCTGCCTTCTACCAGGTGGCTTTCAATCATCGCCCCAAATATCGCGTTATTCCCTGCACCGATTTGACCAGCAACATCTTCTGCCACAATCATCTGGCGTTGATACTGCTTGCTGCTGTTCGCATGGCTGAAATCAATCATCACCTTTTCTGGTGAACCTGATGCTTTCAGTTGCGTTACTACGTCAGAGACATGGGCTGCACTGTAATTGGGTTCTTTGCCACCACGAAGAATCACATGGCAATCTTCATTCCCTGCGGTGGCAACAATGGCAGAGTGACCGAACTTTGTGACCGAAAGAAAATGGTGAGGGGATTCAGCTGAACGAATTGCATCAGTTGCAATTTTTATGTTCCCATCGGTACCATTTTTAAACCCTACCGGGCAAGAAAGGCCTGAAGATAACTCTCGGTGAACCTGAGATTCTGTGGTACGAGCGCCAATAGCCCCCCAGCTAATCAGATCGGCCATGTATTGGGGAGTAATCATATCCAAAAACTCACCTGCAGCAGGTAAACCAAGCTCGTTGATGTCCAGCAGTAACTTCCGACCAAGACGCAAGCCATCATTGAGCTTGAAGCTTCCATCCATATAAGGGTCGTTAATAAGGCCTTTCCAGCCTACAGTTGTACGAGGCTTCTCGAAATACACCCTCATAACAACCTCAAGCTCTCCAGCATGGGCGTCACGCAACGTTTTCAGGCGCTCGCCATATTCCCTGGCAGCATCAGGGTCATGAATTGAACATGGCCCCACAATAACCAACAGACGATCGTCCTTTCCATGGAGAATCTTGTGGATCGCTTCTCGAGCATTAAAGACGGTTTCAGACGCGGTTTCCGTTGCTGGATAGCGCTCTAACAGCGCCACAGGAGGCAATAATTCCTTAATTTGACTGATGCGAACGTCATCCGTTTGATAAATGCTCATACTTTCTCACCACTTCCTATGCATTTTCGATGTAGTTAACCTAACCTAAATCAGCCTTTTTGTTAACTAGGGCACACTTTTCCATTGCCACTACGTTAGCGGCAATGGCAATAAAGTGCAAACCTTGTTTTACAGATTAACAAAATATTATTTACGCCGAGAACTTGAACTTTCATCGGCATTAAACTACTAATGGTTTGCCGAACAGTTTTTCCAGATCCAAATGCTCTTCAACCACTCGGGCTATTCTCTCAATTTGCTCATCCCTGAGTGCTGTTACATCTATGTCATTCGCACCTTTTAAACCAGCCCACTCCAATACCAGTTTGAGCGCGTCCGGCGTATCCAGCACCCCATGTAGGTAAGTACCGAAAACGTTGTTGTCCTCGCTAATAGCCCCGTCTACCCTATCGCCTAGACTTAAAGGAGCACAGTCATTGCCTGACGTTATCCCAACGTGAATTTCATAACCTGCAACCGCAGCCTCTTTTCCGTCCAGCCGGAGGATTCCTGCAGTGTTGGTAAGTTGCTTTTCTTTTTCCAACACCGTGTTACACGAAAGCAACCCAAAACCTTGAGATGATCCATTGGTTCCCTCAACACCGTAGGGATCACTGATGAGGTTTCCCAGCATCTGGTATCCTCCGCAGATCCCCATCACTTTCCCGCCATATCGAAGGTGACGTTTTAAGTGAGTTTCCCAGCCTTCTTTTCTCAGATAATCCAAATCTGCACGCACACTCTTACTGCCAGGTAAGATAATCAGGTCACATGGCGGAGGAACTTCACCGGGACCGACATACCTAAGATTGACGTCAGGATGAAGGCGCAGGGAATCAAAGTCTGTGTGGTTACTTATTCTCGGTACAACAGGAACAATGACATTCAGTGTCGCACCATCACCAGCCAAAACCTGTTGGCCATCAATTGCATCTTCCGCTTCAAGGGACAAACCGTGTAAATATGGAATCACGCCTATTACCGGCTTTCCTGTACGATCCTCCAGCCACTCTAGGCCCGGCTCAAGGAGCTTAATATCTCCTCGGAACCGGTTAATCACGAACCCCACTACACGGTCCTGCTCAGACTGGCTCAGCAAATCCAACGTACCTACCAAATGGGCAAACACGCCGCCTTTATCTATATCAGCAATGATGATTACAGGGACGTCAGCCTCTTCAGCAAACCCCATGTTAGCTATATCATTTTCACGGAGGTTAATTTCAGCCGGGCTGCCTGCCCCTTCTATAATTACGGTCTCATATTCTCTACGTAACGTTTCGAACGATTCCATAACCGGTCCCATGGCAATTGCTTTATAGCCGTGGTAACCGATGGCATCCATATCGGTCAGAGCTTTACCCTGCACAATGACCTGAGCCCCGACATCCGTGCACGGTTTTAGGAGGATAGGATTCATATGGACGGACGGTTCTGCTCTCGCCGCCTGAGCTTGCACTGCTTGAGCGCGCCCAATTTCACCACCGTCTTTTGTTACTGCACTGTTCAATGCCATGTTCTGAGATTTAAAAGGGGCGACTCTGATCCCTTTGTTTGCAAGGACCCGGCATATTGCTGCGACAAGAAAGCTTTTACCGGCATCAGAAGTTGTACCTTGCACCATTAGTGCCTGGTTAGGATTAAGCATATTTTTAGTCAAACTCAAATTTGGTTGGTCATGAAAGCAATTACGAAGGCCACTTCACAACGGGACATATTTCGTCTCCGTTAATGTATACCGCGATGTCAATTCTGGCGGCATAAGGCAATGAAAGGCTCGATAGGTAAGTTGAATCCTCAGGCATTTTCCAGATTTGCCGTAACAATTGTTTTATGACACCGGCATGAGTGACAACAAGAACCGTATCACTGATCGTTTGCTCTAACAGATCGTCCCAAGCATTTGATACACGCATATCAAACTCTCTGGTTTGCTCGCCTCTCGGAACAGTTGAATGCCATGGGTTTCCTTGAAAGCGCCTGAAATCAGGATTTTCCCGCCAAAGCTTCTCTACAGATTGCCCATCCCAGTCGCCAAAATTCATTTCCTGCCAGCAATTCCTGATTTTCAGCCCTAACCCACGTTTAGACGCGATCTGTTCTGCAAAATGCCGACAACGGTGAAGAGGCGAGGAGATGACCTCTCCAAACATGGTGACATTGCTTTCGACCGCCATTTCCATCTGGCGAAAACCCTCAGTGGTTAATGGGAAATCAGTGACACCACGCAGGCAATTTTCTCCCTCCGGACGGCCGTGACGAAGTAACGTAACATTCAGGGTTCTGAAGTTCATTGGTTTTACCCGGCAGTTATTTCAGTTTTAACGGCATGCCAGCCATTACAAAGGAGACAGAATCCGCCTCTTTCGCAATGGCTTGGTGCAGCCATCCTGATTCATCAACGAATTTTCTGCTCAACGCCCCCATAGGGACAATACCGTGCCCCACTTCGTTGCTCACCATTATGATGTCTTCGTTGCGGCACTCTTTTAGGGTTTCCAGTAACATCAGTTTTTCTTGTTCCCACACGGCTTCGCCTTTTGAACACAGGCAATTTGTCAGCCACAGAGTAAGGCAATCAATGAGGATACACTGCCCTTTCCCGGAAAGATCTGCGACAGCGTTACCCAGTGAATAGGGTTCCTCTATGACCACCCACTCGGCGTTACGGTCTGCTTTATGCCGTGTAATTCTGTCTGCCATTTCATCGTCTTCTGCAGTCGCTGTTACGATTACAGATACAGGCTTGCCTGTTTTTTGAGCCAGTTCTTCTGCGAGCCGGCTTTTTCCTGAGCGGGCACCACCCAGAATAAATTCGATCATCTTGTTGCCTAAGTAATCAGTAGAACCACGCTCGAAACAGCACGGTCTTATTCAAATTAATGTGTTTTCCAAGTTGCGATTAAGGTAGCAATCAATAGACTAATCTCAAAAGAAAAATTGTCGCGCGAAGGGAGTCGTGTTTATGCACTGTAATAAGTATCTCATCAAAAGTGGGGTATTGGCGTCTACTTTATTAATGCCCAGTTTTGTTTTTGCCAATAACTTCAACTATAACCATCTAGAATTTGCCTATCAGACCAATCCCAACGCTATGGGTGCAGTCGCACGATTAGCTCTTCATGAAAATGCTCATGTGTTAGGTCACGTTTCCACACAGTGGGAAGGCGATTGGTTTTCAGGAGTAGGAGTTGGATTCAATGGTCCTATAAACGGATTTGTTGACGTCACTGGAGATCTTACACTCAATTATCTTAGAGAGCCTGGTGCCAAAGATCATGATACAGGCGAATTGGCCAACACAATTAATATAGGTGTCCGTGCCTGGATACAACCCAATGTTGAATTGAATTTTACAGTCGGTCGATTCTTCCTGGACAAAGATGACTCCTATGGTGAAGTCAAGTTTGGAGCTAGATTGTACTCGAATGAAACTTTTTCACTCGGTATACAGTGGGCGCCTGTATCCTATTTCGATGACAGCGTGACATTCTCAGTACGCTACGAATTTTGAACGCAATTTAAATTGTCGACATAAACACTCAGATTCAGCATTTTAGTCGCAACATTTCATTGACATCCGACCAGTTAAGATTTTAGTCTTGAGTGTCAATGATATTTGGCTGGAAGGAATCGATCATGCTGTCATCTTTAAAGCATGCTAATAGAATGCTGAATTTGTTTGGCTTTTTCAAAGTGCCACTCATTTGGCTTTGCCGACCCAAAATCCTCCATCTCGACCAAGAAAAAGTGGTTGTCAGGATCCCTCTAAAGCGCGTTACTAAGAACCATTTGAACAGCATGTACTTTGGTGCACTCGCCATCGGTGCAGATGTGGCTGGAGGCTTTATGGCAATGGACAAAGCCGAAAGCAGAGGAGTAAAAATCTCACTGGCTTTTAAGGCAGTCAAAGCCGAATTTTTACACCGGCCCGAATCCGATGTTTACTTTACCTGCACCGACGGTAAGTTGATAGACGACATGTTAGATGAAACCCTGTATACAGGGGAAAGAGTATCCAAACCGGTCAGAATTATCTGTACTTGCCCTTCTCTTCATAATGAAAAGCCTATGGCAGAATTTGATTTGACGCTGTCGGTAAAGGCGACATCAGTGTCACAAAAGAAGGCGGCTTAAACCCAGCCGCCTCTCTTTATTCAGTTTACTGCCGGACAATTCCAGTCTTGTGCTTTTTCAGAAGACTGAGCATTTTTCTGAGGCGGGTACCAAGACTCCAGACCTTCTTGCAATTCTCGGCTGGCTCGCCAAGGTGATAACTTTCCTTCAATAACTTTTGTTGATGCTTCCCATATTCCCAATTCTAAATCTGGTTTTCCCCTTGAAAGGATTTGGGCTGTGTTCCTTATCGTCGAGTCACACCTGTCTCGCCAGCTCAACATTTCAGCAGCGACTGGATTTGTAACATCAAAAAAGTGGTTAGACAGGGAAAAAAATCCCGGCATCCCGTTAGTAAAGAGTTCAGCAAACTCCTCCGTTGTCATCCAGGACAGGAACTTTGCAGCGGCGTCAGGATGCTTACTTTTTGCATTTATACCCATGCCAATGTCTGTATGGTCACTGAAATAACATGCTTTCGCCGAATCAGGCACAGGCGGCGGGAATACGCCAAGCTCCAGTGTATTTCCAAACGTCGTTATATCCCATGAACCTGCCGGGTAGATTGCCGCCCTACCTGATTTAAATAACTTTATAGAATCTTCATAACTTCGTTTTTCGAATCCCTGTCCCATATACGGTTTCCACGATTGCAACTCTGCAAAGGTGTCCATGTAGGGTTGACTATTCAGTTTTTCATCACCGTTAATTAAAGCAAAGCGGCCGTCTTCACCGAGCCAGTAATTAGGGCCAATATTTTGGAAGCCCATCGTTGCGGCTTCCCACTTATCCTTTGTTCCCAAGGCCAAAGCGGTATAACCGGCGGCCTTGGCACTTTCCAGGACTGCATGAAATTCCGAGCGAGTTTTAGGTTTGCTCAACCCTAATTCCCGAAAGATTTTTCTATTATAAAAAAAGCCATGGATGACTGATGCCACTGGTAGGCAAAACGTCTGGGCTCCGGAATCCGTCTGCCATGGTGTTTGTGCAAAAGACGGGAAGTTCTCCATACCGGGCATTTCAGTGATTTCCTTAAGATTCCCTTCTTTAAACAGTTTCAGTGAACTGTCAAAAGGGCGGCAAGCTATAAGGTCACCTGCAGACCCGTTTTCCAACCTGTTTTCCAACTCCCCGTTATATATTGCCGGGCTGGCCGATGCACGATAGGTAACTTTTATATTGGGATAGTGCTTGTTGAACGCAGGGATAATCACCTCGTTCCAGACTTTGTCATCATTACGCCAGGAATCGATGACAATTTGTTCAGAAGCCACCACCTTGAATCCAGACAACGACAAGGCAAAAACAATGCCTTTTAAAATCCAACCTGTGCGCATATGTTAAACCTTGAATTTACTAATCTGAGACTGTTGCTCTGAGGCTAGCTGAGTAAGAGTTTCGCTGCGTTGAGAGGATTCACGAGCCTCAGTCTCAGCCGCGTGGGCAACTTCCGCAATACCATTGATATGCTCGGCAACGTCCCGGCAAACTTTGATCTGCTCTTCTGTTGCATTTGAGACTTGGGCAGCCATCTCACGAATTTGAGAAACGCTGTCTGCAATTTCCTGAAGTGTTTCATCAGTCAGCCGTGACTGTTCCACACAACTTATGGTTTTCTCTTCACTTAATGCCATTGAATTGACTAACGACTCGGTATGGCGCTGAAGTTTTTCGATCATTTGGTGGATTTCTTCGGTTGACTGTTGGGTTCGTGTTGCAAGTGCACGTACTTCATCTGCCACAACAGCAAACCCCCGCCCCATATCTCCGGCTCGAGCAGCTTCAATAGCCGCATTAAGAGCCAGTAGATTTGTTTGGTCAGCAATTTCCCGTATAACGCCAAGAATGGTGCCAATCTGGCCAGTCAGTTTATTCAGTTCTTCCGAAGAACCAACAGCACTGCTGATATGGTTGGCAAGTTCTTCAGTGATCGCTCTGTTAAGGGCTACTTGCTCCCGGCCGGCACAAGATCTGGTATTAGCCTCTTCAACCTCGTTAACTGTTCGTTCCGTTGAGCGGTTAATTTCCTGGGCACTCACTTCCATTTCAGATATTGCTGCAGCTACCTGGTCTGTGCGGCTCTTTTGATCTTCAACCCGCCTCATAGCCATTTCACTGCTAATTGCAGATTCCTTGGCTTCTTCCAGCAGATGACAAGATCCGGCATTGATGTTTGTGAGCGTATGTGACATTGATGAAATCAGCACATCGATATTACGTGCAATTTCACCAAACTCATCTGCCGCATCATAACCAGTACGTTGACTCATATCCCCTTGGGACATTTTGTCCAAAACCGACTTAATCTGTCTAAATGGTTTTCGGATGGCCTGCGCCGATGAATACGCCACAATAACTGCAACAACACCTGAAGCAAGAGTCATAATGAAGTTAAGAATCAAAGCCGATTTCGATGCTTGGCTTGCATCTCTCTGACTACTATCTGCTTTTGACTTCTCATCAAATGCCAGTTGGTCGATCTTGCCGCGCAATTCATTTTGCAACTGAGCTAGCTGTTGCTCGCTACCGGTTATCTTCTCCAGGATTCGGTTTCGGTGATTAAGGGTTTCAATTAACCCGCCTTTTTCCAGTGTCAGTTCCTTTAGCTTTAAAACATTTCGTTCAAAACGAGCTTTGACCTCACTGTTAACATCAATCAGCGCAAGACGTTTAAGTGCAATATCAATGTCTTTTTCCAAGGTGGTTTTCAAGGCGACGAGATTTGTATCAGCGTTCGCTCGACGCAGATTGTTTAGATCACGACGGATGCCACTCGAAATCAGCTCAGCGCGGTTCTGTAATGATCTCTTCACTGCTGCTTTTTGAAGTAACAGGTTGGATGCCCACTGGTAGGTATCATCAAGCCTGATAAACTGTTCGTTTAATGTAGAAAGTCTGTCTTGTTGATTTCGCAATGCAGCCTTATCTTCCAACAACTCCAGCGTTTTGGAATAAAACGAGAATGCATCTTTTTTGATTTCATCAATACGCACCAACGTATTCCTGTCGCCCATGTTTAGATTTTCTAAATTGATAAGGGCGGAATCAAAAGCCGTTCGGTTGTTTTGGATATCTTGTTTGGCAGTCCTAATTCCTTCTGTTCCTGTCGCCGCAGCGACTGCAAGACGTGCATCAATGACAGAGGACAACAAATGGCTGGACTCAATAACACTTGGAGTAGATTTCTCGGTGAGGTGACTGATTTTAGATTGTAAATTCTGGGTGCTGATATAGCTGATTACTCCCATTGTCACAATGAGGGCAAACATCAGTGCGAACCCTATAGCTGTTCGGCGAACAATAGACAAATTCATTAAACTCTCAACAGACCGTTGTAATCGATGATCATTGGGTTAACCCAACTCAAAGTCGGCTGTATTCTTCACATTTCTGTCAATACTTCAATTCGCGTCGAAAATTAAGTGTATGCAACCCAAATTAGTGTGATCTTTGTCACCTTAAGAGACCAAATTTTGGATGCAAACCACTTCTCCAAAGGTCACGTAGGATAGGTTATTTCACTAACAAGCATTCAGATCGCACGCTTCTCTTAATTGAGATTATTTCCATTTAATTAATCTCAATCTAATCTTTGATGTCTGTGTTTATCTTCTCGCCAAATTCTTTGGTTTATCATGACAGGTATCATGAACAAGAATTTGAATGCTTGACATTCCTGTAGGGCTTCATAAATGTGGCTTACCTAGGAAATACCCAGAGTTATTCACCGCTTCTGTGAATAAAAAAACACTTATCCACACCCAAACAGAAGCGCTCTATACTATCGTTCAAGCAACTTTTTGCACTACTATCATGCAAATGCCTCATATTGGAGCAATAATGTTTGCGTTTCCTTCCGAACAAATAGTCAATCTTTTGCATTTAGCGCAGCGTGCTCTTCATTCGAGTTCTCGGGAAAACTACATGACTCCAGATGGCAGACGGACCCGGAACATTAAAGAGGTTCAATACTGCCTCCAACAGGCCATAGATCTTAGACCCGGTGACCCTGACCTTACCTTCGCACTGTCTACTGCATACATTTTTGACCGAAATGTAGACGACGCATTGAAGGCTTTAAGCTCACTTCATCCTCCGATACCTGCACATATCTCGGAGTGGGCTGATTATTGGATGTCTTTCACCAAGATGTATCAACTGCAGCGCACAACATATAAAACCTCCAACGCTAAAACTCCCGATCTGGATGCCTTTGAAAAATATGCATTGCAGTTGCCAAAAGTAAAAAGTATCCCCGATTGTTCAGCTATTCTTTTGCCTGGGCATAAGTTGCTGCCTGGCGGGAAAATGTCATCTCTAATGGAGGAGAGGCTCAAGCTAGCTTATGCGGTGCTTCAAAAGAACTCTTCTTTCGTCGTGATTTGTTCAGGTGGGCAACCGGTTGGAGGAATTTCAGAAGCAAGTGTAATGGCAGAGTGGCTGCGATCAAACGGCATCCCACCAACGCAAATTATCACCGAAGACAAGTCGGCAAACACCATCCAAAATGCGCTATTCAGCACACGTTTGGTTCCTGAGCACATCAAGCATTTAGTTCCAGTATCTACAGATAACCACATTCACCGACTCAGTGCCCTAACCTATCTGGCCACCTTAAGAATAGGTTCCGGTTTAGGCGTTTTACCCATATCCCCTACTACATATGATAACAAAACAGTGCCCATGCCCGATTATAGAGAATTGGTAAGTATCGCATTGGATTTGTACAGACTGTGGGGAAGACCCGCCTTCGATTGCGGGCCTTTACAACTGGACTAGCTCTTTATGAGTGCATCGGTTTTTGCAGCGCAGATAAAATCATTTTTATGTAATCCACCTATTGCATGCGTCCACCAGCTAACTTTTACTTTTCCCCATTCCAGTAATATTGCAGGGTGGTGCCCTTCTTCTTCAGCCAATTCGGCAACTTTGTTACTAAAAGCCCAGGCCAGTTTGAAATTTCTGAACTCATATGATCTGGTCAGTTGGCTGATACCACTTTGTTTATCAAGATCCCACTCTGGCAGCGTTAACATCAATGATGCCAATTCGCCATCGGTTACCCGTGGTGCATCAGCACTACACGCTTTACATTTCTGACCAGTCAGTTCTTTAAGGGTTACTTCCGTCATACTTGCGATTCCTTAATTAACGATGCAGCAGCTTTCTGAGTAAAGGTTGGCTCGTGCATTCCCAGACGTTTCGCCTCTGCAATGCACTTAGGGATGTCCTGCTTTGAGACATCCATAAGTTGCTCAATTCCGTCGATAACAAAATACACTGTCTGAAGAATATCAATGCGATAAGGTGTTCTCAGCACATCAACAATCTCGAATGGTTTCCTTTGAGGTTCATTACTGAAAAAAGCATATTCAGTTTCCTTAGGTGATGAGAGAATTCCGCCCCCATAAATTCTCTGCCCTTGCTCAGAACAATCCATCAGTCCGAATTCCACTGTAAACCAGTAAAGTCTTGCTAAATAACGCCGGTCTTCTTTGTTGGCAGCTTTTCCCAGCATGCCGTAACGTTGGGTGAATGCAGCGAATGCCGGGTGAGTCAGCATGGCACAATGGCCAAAAACCTCATGGAAAAAGTCGGGTTCTTGAAGGTAGTCAAAGTCTTCTTTGGTTCGCAAAAATGTTGCGACAGGAAAACGTCTCTTGGACAATAAATCGAAGAAAGTATCAAAGTCTATAAGCGCTTCAACGGGCTCACATTGCCAGCCCGTCGTTTCTTGTAAGACCTTGCTGACATCACCTAGCTGCGGGGCTCTGTCTAAGGGAAGATCAAGCTTCAACAAACCGTCAAGGTATTCTTCGCATGCCTTCCCCTGAATCACATTCATCTGGCGAGACAGTAACTGGCGCCAAATTTCGTTTTCACTTTCTGACCAACTTATAATTCCATTTTTATCCAAGGATTTTGACTGGTAGCGGCTTCCTTTTGCCATCATTGTCTCCATCAATCGGTGCGGTTTGACTTTTTTACGTTAGCTGGAATGCGGTAAATAATCTTGGTATGGATGAAGACAGGAAAATCAATCCGCGTAACATATCATTTACATTTAAATCAGGTTGGCTGAACCAAAGTCTAAATAATTTTAAATTCTCTTATTTCAAAGGAAGTAACCAAACACTCCAAACGCCCGGCGGCTAGCGCTTAGTTATTTATATGTCAATAAAAGAAATCTTAGTTTGGAATTTCGTTCTATTTTGTTGATTTTGCAAGGTGCACAAAACCTTGGAATGGTACAGAGTAAGCTTGAAGCTTAGTCATGTGTAAAGCTTCATTATCGGGAGTAGTAAAGGAATGCTTATTCATGGATCTGCTTGACAGCCAAGAAGATTTTGAACTTTTTCTGACTGAAGACCAGGTCGGTAACGTTGAAGCTATATATGGAAGTTATCGCCTCAGCAGCGTTTATCAACCGTTGTTTACCCGAGACGGTGAAATATATGGTTATGAAGCACTCGTTCGTATACGTTCGTTGGAAACGTTACAGTACATATCTCCGGAAATAATTTTTTCCGCGCCAAACAATCAAGATGATTACGGTATAGATCAAGTCAACCTTGACCGTCTGTCCAGAGTTATCCATCTTCGCAACTTTGCCAGGCTTAACAAAAGTGAAGCGATTTTCCTGAACATACTACCTACTACGGCAGTAATGCAGTCACTTTCTCCGACTGGCCAGAAACTGATGCGCAAACGTTTGGTCGAACTGGGTATGCCCAACAATCAGGTGGTGTTTGAAGTAACTGAACAAGAGTGTGGAAATGACGACGATCTGGCTGTCGCAATCGATCACTCTAAGTTGCACGGTTTCAGAATCGCAATAGATGATTACGGTTCAGAAGCAAATAACGAAAGCCGGCTAAGGAAAATCAACCCCTGTATTGTCAAAATCGACAGAGGGTTACTGGTTAAATATATGTTGGGACAACAAATCCCTCTCCTTGATGCGATATCCAATGCTAAGAACATTGGCGCCAAAATAGTCGTAGAAGGGATTGAAACGGAACATGATTTTCAGGCTATGCTGGCTCTGGATATCGATCTGTTTCAGGGCTACTACCTCGGTTTGCCCAAACCTCTCATGGAAGAAATAATACCCGTCAAGGCCGCTTCACTTCCCATTTAAACGTTGTAGTGGAAGGAAGATTTGCTCCCGCGCACCTCCCAAGTTAACATTGACGTAACACTGACAAGTCAGACCAGTTGGAGCGTGGTGCATGGAGTCCCTAACCCTTGTATTTCTCAGTCCCCTGTTTTTAGCCTTCATGATTTGGGAGTATCGTAAGCTCCGAAGTGAATGCAGGGAGGATTACTCGATTCGGGAAATACTATGTAACTTCTCCCTCGCCGGATTACATCAGGGAGCTGACTTACTTGCTACTCTACTGCTGATGCCTTTTTTCATCTGGCTATACCAATTTAGACTGTTCAACATTGAGCCAGGAATAATCAGCTTTTTCTTCGCTTTTCTTTTACAAGACTTTTTCTACTACTGGTTCCACCGCGCCAGCCATAACGTACATTGGATGTGGGCCTCTCATGTAGCCCACCACTCATCTCGCAGAATGAACTTCACAACTGCGTTCAGGCAGAGTCTGACGTACCCTGTTTCAGGTATGTGGCTTTTCTGGACGCCAATGATGTTTATAGGTTTCCACCCTGATTTTGTCGTACTCATCGTCGCACTTAACCTGGGGTTCCAGTTTTTCGTACATACTCGTATGGTTAAACACCTAGGGTGGCTGGAATACATATTTAATACCCCCTCCCATCACCGTGTGCATCATGCAAGGAACCCGGAATACATCGACCGTAATTTCGCTGGAGTACTGATAATTTGGGATAAGTTCTTTGGTACCTTTGTAAAAGAAAAAGACGGTATATCTATTGATTACGGTATCCCAAAGCAATTGGATAGTTGGAATCCAATCGTCGTTACTTTTCACCAGTGGAAGACACTTCTTTCATTGGCATTTTCACTAAAACGTAAAACTTTACGGCAGCGCCTGTTACATCTGTTCGGACCGCCGGCCTACAGTGACCATTGATAACCCGGATCACCGCGTAAACTGCCCGTGTGACAAGGCATTCCTTTACTCACACCCGGTAATCGCTACAATATGCGCCCTATAAACGTAAAGAAATAAGGACGCATAATGTCAATTCAATGGTTTCCGGGTCATATGCACAAAGCCCGAAAAGAGATAGCCGAAGTAATCCCAAAGATTGACGTTATCATCGAAGTTCTTGATGCTCGCATTCCATTCAGCAGTGAAAACCCACTCGTTCGCAGTCTTAGAGGCGATAAGCCCGTAATTAAAGTGCTGAACAAGCGAGACTTGGCAGATCCTGAAATGACCAAGTTGTGGTTGAAACACCTTGAAAAAGAGCAAGGAGTTAAGGCCATTGCAATCACTACCTCTCAAATGAGCGAAGTGAACAAGATACTTGAGCTATGCCGGAAACTGGCGCCTCACCGGGAAGAGGCAGGCAAAAACATTCGCACAATGATTATGGGAATCCCTAATGTCGGGAAATCCACCCTAATTAACACCTTTGCCGGTCGCGTCATTTGTAAAACTGGAAATGAACCAGCCGTTACCCGGGCCCAACAGCGTATTAACCTGCAAAATGGTATCGTTCTGTCTGACACTCCAGGGATCCTCTGGCCTAAGGTTGAAAACCCTCACAGTGGTTTCCGCCTGGCTGCCACTGGTGCGGTAAAAGATACTGCAATGGATTATGTCGAAGTCGGTTTTTATACAGTTGAGTATCTTGCCAAAGCGTACCCCGACTTACTCATGAATCGTTACAATCTCGAAGAACTGCCAGAAAGCGATATTGAGCTGATAGAAGCTATCGGTGAAAAGCGAGGCTCACTTCGTTCAGGAGGCCGGGTTGATCTCCACAAGGCATCCGAAGCTTTAATTAACGATTTACGTAGCGGCGCTCTTGGGCTGATTACCCTTGAGCACCCTGACATGATCGAAGGTGAACTCGAGCAGGTCGAAGAAGACAAGGCGCGTGATACTGAGGAAAAAGCGGCGAAAAAAGAAGAACGTCGTAAACGTTACCTTCGAAACAAACGCCGTAAATAACAGTTATACATTTACAGTTAAGGCGACCTCGAGTCGCCTTAACTTCATTTGTTTTTCTATGCCTCAATCCATTAATTCATAGACACTGATCGTATTCCTTCCATTTGCCTTTGACTGGTAAAGTGCCTTGTCCGCACAGTCAATAAACTCTTCAATACTCTTCATATTTGGCCGGAACTCACAAACACCAAAACTTGCGGTCGTTCCGTTTCTGTGGATAGTCGGCATCCGTACCCTGATACGGTCCGCCAGTATCACAGCACGATCCTGTGGGGTATCTGGCAACATGACACCAAACTCCTCCCCTCCAAGACGGACTATAACGTCAGAATTTCTCAATTTACGTTTAAGCAGGTGCGCTGTCGCACTCAGCACCTGATCACCAACGATATGTCCATAGGTATCATTGAGTTCTTTAAATTTATCGAGGTCGAAAATGATAAATGAAAGCGGCTTTTTGTAGCGTATGGCCTGAGCCATATACAGTGGTGCAATTTGCTGAAGTGCATAGCGGTTGGCCAAGCCGGTCAAGGGGTCATTCAACGCCATGTTCTCTAGCTTGGATTGGTACACAATGACCCGCCGGTATAGAGCGATAAGTATTGACGTTACCGCAATGCAGCCGAAAATTGCCACCAATGATTTAAGCTGCCACGGACGTATCAGCAGGTTTTTGTCTACAGCCACAACAGCAAACATGTTTTTACCGTCTATGCGCTGGTAAGCAACGATACGCTCGACGTCGTCATTGTAAGTCTTGTGCTCAAGCAACCCCTGCTCTTTCCCGGAATTCCAAAGCCGCCGAATTCTTGTATCAAAAATTTCACGCTTGATATCCGGTACAGACAACAACAATCGGCCGGAATAGTAAAAAAGGTAAATCTGTTGGTTGGCGATATTCATTCCAACACGTTCAATTGACTGAACAAGTTCTTCCACAGCAACGAAAGCCACGATGATTTTTTTCTCGCCACTTGGTGTAACCATTGCTGTAGAAACGGCCATTACCCGGCGTGCCGGATCGATGGAATACCGGATTACATCACTGATGTAGTACTTAGGATTTGCGTGGGCAAATACCTTGATGTACTTCTTGTTTTTCAGGTTAATCTTGTATTTCGAACGATCAAAAGAAGCAGCAACGACCGTACCATCGACGTTTACCACAGCGAGGTCGACAATTTCGTTCAGACGTCCGTCATAGCTAGTCAGCAGCTGACGCATGTCAGAATCGCCACGCTTAATCGCATCTTTAACGGCAAAGAGGCTTTCTTCTACTATAGTGAAGGATTTTTCGACATATTGCGCCACTAAGCCCGCTGTAAACTCTGCATGCTGGGCTTCATTCTTTAAGATGACCTTCTTTTCATTG